>NZ_CALUYG010000011.1 GCF_944324935.1 uncultured Desulfovibrio sp.
TTTGTTTGCAAAACAACTGTCATGGGGCTTTCGTTTTTTGGCAAGCCCTCTGTTAACTTTCAATTTACAATCTGCCGGCGTGCCCCTCTACACCCCCTGCGACCCCCTACACCCCCTTGTCCGTGTGGCGTCGGGCGTCACTGTCGCCTGTTGTATACCTTGTCCGCCGCTCGCCGCAGGGGGCAGGTCGGCGCGCATCTTCCCGCTTCGCGGGTGATATGCGCGCCTGCTGCGGCGCTCCCGCGTTGCGGGGATCGCCTCCGCGCCCCGGCTCGCTGTGCCGGCGTTTTTTCTCCAGACTGTGCTCTGACCGACGGGGAGCATTTCCCCCCGGATGGAGCGTATTCCCCGGTGCGGGGTATCGCCTGACGGGGGGCTTTTTCTGCATGGGGCATTTCCCCAGTCTGCAAATTCTCTTTTGACGGGAAGGTTTTTTATTTTTCTGCCGCTGGCTTGCGGCTGCTGCCCGGCATGGGGCGTGCCCGTCAGGCGACGCAGGAACCTTACGGGCATCGACAGCAGGGATGCGGCAGGGGGCAAATTTGCTTCCGGCTCGCTGGTGAGGCGGGATGTTTCTCGGTCTGTGCGTTGGGCAGCGGGGAGCACCGTCCCGGCAGGAACGTTCCCGCATGACTGGCGGGGTGCGTATTTTCTTTTCCTCATCTTGCCGGGGGACGGGCAGGCGAAGGGGCGGCTTTTGTGTGGCGTAGTTTTTTCATCCTCCCTGATGAAGCGCGTTTGGGGAGGGATGGGGGGATGGGGGGGAAGGGGACCCCTTTACGCGCGAGCTAAAGGGGTCCCCTTCCCCCCGGACAAAAAAAAATCAGCCCGCAACGCTGTGAGCGTTACGGGCTGGAAAGCGGGGGAGGGGGCGCCCTCCCCGCACGATAGGAAGCGTGTGCCGGCGCCGGACGTCTAGCAGACGCCCTGAGCGATCATGGCGTCGGCCACCTTGCGGAAGCCGGCGATATTGGCGCCCAGCACGAGGTTGTGGGCGTTGCCGAATTCCTTGGCGGTCTCGGAGGCGCTGGTGAAGATGTGCTTCATAATGTCCTTGAGCTTGTTGTCCACGGTAGCGAAGTCCCAGGCCTGCATGCTGGCGTTCTGGGCCATTTCCAGCTGGCTGGTGGCCACGCCGCCGGCATTGGCGGCCTTGGCCGGGCCGTAGCAGATGCCCGCCTCGAGGAAGGCGTGCACGGCGTCGAGGGTGGAGGGCATGTTGGCCCCTTCGCTCACGCACTTGCAGCCGTTGGCCAGCAGGGCCTTGGCGTCCTCGAGGTTGAGCTCGTTCTGGGTGGCGCAGGGGAAGGCCGCGTCGCACGGCACACTCCACACGGCATTGCGGCCCGCGGGGTAGTCGGTCACGGGGGTGTATTTGGCGCCGGGGACCAGTTCGGCGTAGCGGGTCAGGGAGGCGCGTTCCACTTCCTTCACCTGCTTGAGCACATCCACCTTGATGCCGTCGGCGTCATGGATCATGCCGCGCGAATCGCAGACGGTAACGGGTTTGGCGCCGATCTGGAGGAGCTTTTCGCAGCAGTAGATGGCCACATTGCCCGCGCCGGACACCACGCAGGTCTTGCCTTCGAGGCTGTCGCCGCGGGATTCCATCATGCTTTGGGCAAAGTAGACGTTGCCGTACCCGGTGGCCTCGGTGCGGGCCAGCGAGCCGCCGAACAGCAGGTTCTTGCCGGTGAGCACGCCTTCATAGCTCCTGGTGAGCTTTTTGTACTGCCCGAACATGTAGCCCACTTCGCGGCCGCCCACGCCGATGTCGCCGGCGGGCACGTCGATGGTGTCGCCGATGTGGCGGAACAGCTCATTCATGAAGGCCTGGCAGAAGCGCATGACTTCCACTTCGGACTTGCCCTTGGGGTCGAAGTCCGCGCCGCCCTTGCCGCCGCCGATGGCCAGTCCGGTCAGGGAGTTCTTGAAGATCTGCTCGAAGCCGAGGAACTTGAGGATGCCGAGGTTGACGCTGGGATGGAAGCGCAGGCCGCCCTTGTAGGGGCCGATGGCGGAATTGTACTGCACGCGGTAGCCGCGGTTGACCTGGATCTCGCCCTTGTCGTCCACCCACTCCACGCGGAAGCTGATGGCGCGCTCCGGTTCCACGATACGTTCCAGGATTTTGTTTTTCTGGTATTTGGGATCCTTGTCCAGAGCGGGCTGGAGAGTCATCAGCACTTCCTGCACGGCTTGCAGGAAGACGGGTTCGCTGGCGTACTTCTGTTTCAGCCCATCCATGACGTTCTGTGCGTAAGACATCCTCTGTTCTCCTTGCGCTGCACTAAGGGTTGGGGGAAATAGCGTGAAAAACCCTGAATGTCATAGCTGAATCCCCAGCGGCTGGCAATGGCTGATCCAGGCCGGCATCGGCAAAATCATCCCTGCCGCCGGCAGAGGGCGCTTTGCCGGCAAACGGACGGGGGAGGCGTTTTCTTCCCTTGACAGGCCTGTGCCATGACCTTATATATGAAATATATTTCAAAACAGGAGGGCCGGACATGCGGCCGCAGAAGACCCGACATATCGAATATCCCCCGCTGTGGGAGCGCTATTTGCCGGAAGGGCGGCGGCAGGCGGCCGAGGTGACGCTGGGGCTGGACATGTACGAGGCCCTGCGCCTTGTGGATGCGGAAGGGCTGCCGCAGGATGCGGCGGCCGAACGTATGGGCGTTTCCACGCCGACGCTCTGCCGTCTGCTGGGTGAGGCCCGCCGGCGGGTGGCCACGGCCCTGCGTGACGGCTGGGCCCTGCGCTGCGAGGGCGGCAATGTGAAGGTGGGCCCAGGCGGCAGGCATGGTCAGGGGGGCCCGTGGCGTCATGGACGGCAGGCGGGCCCTGAACGCCGTGCCGAGGACTTGCGGACGGAAGGACCGGCCGCCGGCTGCGGACGACATGCCCGTGGCACGGGCCCTTGCCGTCAGGATAGGGAGGAAAGCGGATCATGCTGAGCAGGATGGGGCTGGTCATGCTGGCAGGCAAGGGCCTCCTGGGGACGCGGACTGGCCGCGCGCTCGTCGGGAGACTTGGCCGCCGCCTTGCGCGGACCGCGCTTGCCGGGATGGGCAGGACGGTTGCCGGAACGGACGGGGCGGAAGGGCCGCAGCCGGGCAGGCGGGAGGAACACCGCCGGGACGGGCAGGGCGGCCCGGGGAACGGGCGGGCCGGCGGCCACGGCGGAGGGCAGCGGCGGGGCGGACTTGCTGACGTGGCGCGGGCCCTGCTGTCAGCGACGGATGGGGCGGCAACCCGGCCCGTGCCTGTGCCGCCGGGCGATGCGGCCGCCGTATCAGCGGGTGAGGACACGACCGCCGGCATGAGGGCGGAGAGCGCCGCGGACTGGCGTCGGGCGGCCGCGCTGGAGGCGCTGGAGGCGCATATGGTCAGCTTCATCAATGGGCGGGCCCGTCTGCGCCATCCCGCCTTGCGGCTGGCGGCGGTGCATGCGCCCCTGAGGGACGCGCTCGCGCAGGCGGGATGCTTTACGGCGCTCATCTTTTCCGCCCGCACGGGGTCGCTCCTGCTGGAGTATGACGGCAGCCAGCTGTCCCGCGCGGATTTTTGCGCCGCGGCCTTGCCGCTGGGCTGGTTCCTGGCGCGGTGCGATGCGGCCAGCCGCGCGTAGACATCGGCGTTTGTGGAGCATGCCGGACCGGGGTCCGGCATTTTTCGGAACTTGTAATGAAATATGTTTCAAAAAGGAGCACATCATGGAAACGTTGCACACTGAACAAATGGCAGACGGACAGGAGCATCCGCAGCAGGAATGCGGTCGCGGCGAAGCGGAAAAGCGGGGACGGGGCGGAGAGGAAAAGCGGCATCGGCACGGCCAGTGCCACGGCAGGAGGAGGCAGGGCGGCTGCGGCGGCCATGCCGCGGCGGCTGCGTGTGCCGGACGGGCGGAGGATGCGCGGCAGGGGCATGGGCACGGCCACGGTCGCGGACAGGGCGGCCACGGCCTCTAGGTGTTGGGTTTCGACAGGCTGTTCACCCTTTCCTCCTCCGTCAAGCTGGAAGCTGCGCACAAACCCACGATCCAGCAAGGAGAGGGGTGAACAGCCATAAAAATGCCTAACTTGCGGCCAGAGGCCGAGAGGAAATGGGTAAGCGGCGGACAGCCCGCGGCGGACAGGCGCAGCAGCAGGCGAAGGCATTCCGCTCATCCCCCCTGCGTGCAGGAGGGATGAGCGCCATCAGGGGGGGGGCGTTTTCCGGGAGTGGCGGGGCCGTCTCCGTCGGCATGCGGTTCACAGGCGTTTCCTCCGTCATATTTTTCAGCGGGTCGCAGGCATCTGCCAGCACGATGCCGGCACTGCCGGCCGCATGCGTATGACCCGTCCGCCTGTCCCCTCTCTGCCGCGGGATGTCCTGCCGGCGGGGGAGGGGGCCTTGTCCGTGACGGAAATCGCACGCCGCGGCGGCAAAGAAGGATGGACAATCCTCACAAGATGTGGGAAAGAGGCAAAGGTATCCCTGTTGCCGCGTGACCGTGATACAGGTGAACCGCTTCAACTGTAACAAATTGTTTCCAATCGCGTCACGACGACGGCGATCGGGAACAGGTGGGGAAACAGCATCGTCCGTCATGTGCGGCGTTCTCTGGACCGTTTTGGACGGAGGCATGGCGCCATGATGTGTTTTGAAAGGGGAGATGCCTTGCGCGCCAATATCCTTTGCGCCGGTCTGGGGACGCGTCTGCGTCCGTTTACCTATATAAAGCCCAAGCCGCTGCTGAGCATCGGCGGCTACCCGCTGGTGGAGCGCACCATCCGCCAGCTCCGCGCCGACGGGGTGGACGACATCGCGCTGGTGGTGGGCTACAAGCGGGAGTGCTTTGAATACCTGCGGGAGCGCTACGGCGTGCGGCTCATCGTGTCCGAATGCTACGACACGGCCAACAACTTCTCGTCGCTGGAGCTGGTGGCGGACAGGCTGGGAGACAGCCTCGTCATCGACGGGGATCTCTACATCCGGCGGCCGCTGGTGCCGCTGGTGCGCCCCGGGGTCTCGCAGTTCATTACCCAGAAGACGGAACGCGGCAGGGAGTGGGAGCTCATCACCGACGCGACGGATCGTGTGGTGGCGGTGAAGAAGGATTCGCCCGACGGCTATGCCATGTCCGGCGTTTCGTACTGGACGGAGGAGGCCGCCGGCCTGCTGCGGCAGGAACTGGCCCGCAGCGGCCCGGACGATTACTGGGAGGACGCCGCCATCCGCATCCTGGACCGCGTGCCGGTGTACGCCACCCGGACGAAGCTGCTGCAATGCGAGATCGACAGTCTGGACGATGTGCTGTCGCTGGGCCTGCTTTCGGCCGACGAACTGGCCGACCAGTGCTCGGAAACAAGCATGGCCGAAAAGCTCAAGGGGTTGACCAACGATACCTACCGTATCCGGCTGCACGGCAAGGGCGTCGTGCTGCGCATCCCCGGCAGAGGCACGGATCAGATCATCGACCGCACGCTGGAATCGGCCATGCTGGGCCTGCTCGACGGCATGGACATCACGCCGCGCTGCAGCTTCTACTCCGGCGGCATCAAGACCACGGACTTCCTGGAAGAGTATGCGGTGCTGACCCCGGAAAGTCTGGACGCGTCCACCATCGCCGGCGTGGCCGGCATCATGCGGCGGCTGCACGCCATCGCCCTGCCGCAGGGCTTCAGGGAGCAGTACGGCCCCAATGCGGCCCTGTCGGTGCTCAATGAAGTCAAGCTCTACGAGCGCCAGAGCGGCATCAACCTGCTGGCCGATGAGGAACGCCGCCAGATCTACGATTTCGCCCGCGAGATGGACAGGGACGAAAAGCGTTTCTGCCACCGGGACTTCGTGCTGGAGAACATCCTTCGCCGCGGCGACCGCATGCAGCTCATCGATTTCGAGTACGCCTGTTTCTGCTCGCCGTACTGGGATTACGCCAGCTTCGTCACGGAGACGCGCCTTGCCGGGGAACGGCTGGAGACCTTCGTACGCCGCTGCGGCATGGACCGGCGGCGTCTGCTCAAGGCCATGATCATCGTGGACTACATCTGGGGTCTGTGGGGCTTCTACCGGGAGTGCATCGACTACGGCCGCGGCCGCATCGCGGAGATGGACAGGAATCTGCGCCTGTTGCAGGCGGGGGGCACGCTGTGAAGGCTTCGTCCGTTCCGCCGGCGCTGCGCTATCTCGGCCTGTTGGCCCTGCTGGAGGCGGCCTTCCCCGCGCCCGCGCAGGCCTACCTTGATCCCGGCACGGGCAACATCCTCGTGTATGTGGCCATCAGTCTGGTGGGAACCCTCCTCTATTTCCTGAAAAATCTGGTCTATGCGGTCATGGGCCGGGCCCGGGGCGAGCGGCCCGGCCGGCAGGAATTGCACCATGAACGCATCCTGCTTTTTTCCGAAGGGCGGACGTATTATTATACGTTCAAGCCCATCATCGAAGCCCTCCTGCGGCGGGGCATCCCCTTTTCCTATATCACGATGGATCTGGAGGATCCGGCCCTGACCATCGAGGACGACCTCATGGACTCCCGCTACATCGGCAACGGCGCGGCGGCCTACGCACGGGCGGCGGGCCGCCGGGCGGACGTCATGCTGTCCACCACGCCCAACATCGGCACGCCGGGCTTCCCCATGCCCCGGCCGCGCCGGGTGCGCTGCCTGGCCCATGTCTGCCACGGCGTGGGCGACATCGCCATGTATCAGAAAGGTTCTCTCGACCATTACGACGCCGTGCTCATGGTGGGGGACTTCATGCTGCCGGGCATACGCCGGCTGGAGGAGCTGCGCGGGCTGCCCGCCAAGGAATGCGTCTCCCTCGGTCTGCCCTATCTGGACGAGCTGGCGCGCAAGGCGAAGCCGAAGCAGGGGCAAAGCACGCCGCCCGTGGTGCTGGTGGCCCCGTCCTGGGGCAACAAGGGCTGTCTTTCGGTCTGCGGACCGCAATTCCTGGTGGATCTGGCCCGGGCGGGCCATGAGGTCATCTTCCGGCCCCATCCGCAGTCGCTCAAGGTGGAGACGGACATGCTGACCGCCATCCATGAACTGTTGCGCGATTTCCCCAACGTGCGGTTCGATACGGACATGGACGCCACGGCATCCATGAGCCGGGCCGACGTTATGATCTCCGACAAGTCCTGCGTGCGCTTCGACTTCGCTTTCCTCTACGAAAAGCCGGTTATCACGCTGGATATCCCGGTACGCAATCCCGAACTCTACGAAGTGGCGGACCTGGGCGTGATCTGGGAGGATACCGTGGCCGCCCGGCTGGGCGAGGTCGTCGCCCCGGATCAGTTCGACCGCATCCTGCCCGCCGTGGAGCGGGCCCTGGGCATGCCGTCCGCGGCTCTGGCGGCCTTTCGCGATCAGTGCGTGGCCTGCCGGGGCTGGAGCGGCGAAGCCATCGTGGACTGGACGCTGGATGTGCTGCGGCGTCACGACGCCCGCGAGGACGAGCGGACGACGGATGCCCCGCGGCAGGACGGCACGCCCGGCGGCCAGCCAGGGACGACGGCCGGAACGACGCCCGAGACGACATCGGGAGCGGCGTGCCCGGGACAGGCTTCCGCATGAGTGCCCCGCCCGGGCGAAGCCGTCCGAGGACCGCCGATCCTTCTGAGCCCGCCGCAACATGTTCATTGCCCCGGCCATCCCGCCGTCAGGCGGGATGACGCCGTACAGCCCGACGGCGACAAGCGCCGCGGGCCTGTGGAGAAAAGACATCCATGCTGTCATTGCTTTACGAGATATTCATCCTGCCCATTGAGATCATCTACCGCGCCATCTATCTTGGCAGCGTGCAGCTCACCGGCAATTACGGCCTGAGCATCCTTGTGCTCTCGGCCGTGAGCGCCGTGGCCTTCATCCCGCTGGGGCGGCTGGCCGTGGGCATGCAGGCCGGAGAAAAGAAGGTGCAACAGATCATGGCTCCCCAGATCGCCCGCATCCGCAGCGAGTCCAGGGGGGCGGAACGCCAGCGCCGCATCAACCGGCTGTATCGCCGCTATGCCTATCATCCGCTGCTGGCCATCCGCTCGGCCTTCGGCGTGGCCCTGCAGATCCCCTTTCTGACGGGCGCGTACTACATGATCCTGAGCCTCGACCAGCTGCGGGGGCAATCCTTCCTCTGCATCGCCGACCTTTCGCAGCCGGACGGTCTGCTCTGGGGCGTGAATTTCCTGCCTGTCCTCATGACCGTGGTGAACATCATCGCCACCTTCACCACCCCGGGCCTGAGCCGCAAGGACAGGCTCCAGGCCGTGCTCATCGCCTTTTTCTTCCTCCTGCTGCTCTATGGCGCGGCCTCGGCCCTGCTCATCTTCTGGACCATGAACAACGTCTTCTTCCTGCTCCAGAACCTGCGTCTGCCGGTGAAGCTGCCGCGCTTCCGCAAGCCCGTCTTTGTCCAGGGCGCCATGAGCACGGCCTCGGTCTCGCTGCTGCGCAGCGTGTACGGCCTGTCCTGCGCCGGGCTGGCCGCGCTGCTCTTCCTCTATGTGCCGTTCCAGACCTACGCCTCCGATCCGGCCTTCTTCGCCAGCGGGCCGCTGGACGTGCTGCTGGGCATGGTGCGCTATCTGTCGCTGACCTTCTTCATCGTCTTCGTGCTCTGGTTGTGGTTCCCCGCCCGGGGCAAGACCATCCCGGCCTTTGTGGCCTTCTGGGCCCTGTGTCTGGCCTTTGTGAACGTCTTCGTGCTGACCGGCGATTTCGGCGCGCTGGACGGCACCCGCTTCCTGGACGAGGCCCGCATCGGCCGGCCCATGCGGCTCTTTGCCGACGCCCTGCTGCCCGTGTTCGTGGCGCTGGCGGCGGCGGTCGCCGCCTTTGTCCCGGCGCGGGCGCGCCGGGCGCTGCCGGCCGCATTGTCCGTCGCGCTCTTTTCCCTGCTGGCCCTGACGGGCTATGCCGGCCTTTCCGCGCTGGGCGCGGTGGAGGAGGATACGGCCTTCACGCCGCCGCCCTACGCGCAGAGCATGCAGGCCTATTCCCGCGACGGGGAAAACGTCATCGTGGTCATCATGGACATGTTCACGGGCGGTCATATCGAAAAGATGCTGGACGATCCGTGGTTCGAGGACTTCCGGGCCGGCATGGACGGCTTCGTCTGGTATCCCGACACGGTGTCCATGGCCGACGCCACGGTGCTGAGCCTGCCCAGCATCTACGGCGGCCACGGCTACAGCCCGGCGGCCGTCAACGGGCGGCGCTCCCTGACGCTGGAGGAGAACATCAACAAGGCCTTCGCCCTCATGCCCCGCAACTTCGCGGCGCATGACTTCGACGTGTCCGTCATCAACGGTCTGGAATACTTCAATGAAGAACTCTACGCCCGGCACGGGGGCAAGGCGGACAACATCCTCACCGTGCCGCGCGTGCGCCGGACGTTTTTGCGCAAGTACTACGACGACGTGAGTCTGCGCGACTTCAGCGGTTTCTTCGCCATGCTGGGCCTTTTCCAGGCCTCGCCGGACATGCTCAAGCAGAAGCTCTACGACGACGGCAACTGGAAGAACGCCGGAGACGGCATCCTGGCCGCCAGCATGGATTTCTACAAGGAAGAGGACGCCTACTTCCGCTATGTGTTCACGTCCGGCATCACGGCGGACGCGCCGCGCAGCACGGCCAAGATCTTTTATACCATGCTCTCGCATTACATGTGGCATTACGCGCCCGACCTCGTGGACGGCACGCCGCGCATCGTGGCCGATCCCTGCCCGGAGACGGAAGGGCAGCTCCTGCACAAGGGCGGCGTCCTGCCGGAGCACTACTACGCGGAACGCCACCTCATGCGCTATCTTATGATCTTTTTCGCGCAGCTCAAGGAGGCGGGCGTCTACGACAACTCGCGTATCATCCTGGTCTCCGACCACGGCGAGCGGGACAGCCAGATGGTGGCCCGCGCCTACAACGACGGCAGGGAATTCGCCGACGGCGTCCCCTACGGCAGCGGACGCTACGCCCCCGGCCGGCCCCACGCCCTGCTCATGGTCAAGGAGCCCGGCCGGCGCGGGCCGCTGCGCATCAACGAGGCCTTCATGTCCAGCGCCGACGTGCCGCTGCTGGCCCTGAAAGGCATTGGCACATGCGACGAGTTCTCCCTGTATGACCCGGCCCGCGTGCCGGCGCCGCGTGTGCTGACCCACGCCCGCGGCGGCGCGCGCTGGAGCGAGCATAAGCGCAAGGCCTACATCTACGAACAGCACCGGCTGGAAGGGACCCTCTTCGACCCGGCCCGCAATACCTACGACGGGGACTATGAGTAGGGGAAACGGCACGACAGGAGATCGGGACAACAGCCCCGCGAGGGGAACGGCGCGGACGGCGGCGTCCGCCGGCATCGAGAAGGAAAAAACGATATGAGCACACAGGCATCACGGGTGGCGGACATCCCCAGCCCGGCGGCAGCGGCGGCGCGCAGGATACTCTTCCGGCGCTATCGTACATACGGCATAGCGGTAGCCGTGCTTTCCGGCATGTCCTATGGTCTGTATTCGGCCTTTATGACGCTGGGCATGAGTCTTGGCGTCTGGAGCGGCTGGTATGAAGGGGATTCCGGCCTGTCCCCCGTGGCGACGCTCTTTCTGCTCAGCGCGCTGGGAGCGGCCGTGACGGACTGTTTCAGCGCGCTCTGGGCGCTTGCGCTGGCCGCCGTCAAGGGCAAGCTCGGCGACGTGCCCCGCAGCTGGCGGACGCGCCCGGGGGCCATTATGACCCTGGCCGCCTTCATCGGCGGGCCGCTGGCCAGCACCTGTTATGTGCTGGGCCTGCAGAACGCCGGCTCGGTGGTCGTGCCGCTGAGCGCCCTGTGCCCGGCCATCGGGGCCATCCTGGGGCGGGCGATCTTCGGCCAGACGCTCAATGTGCGGATCATGGCGGGCATTCTCATCTGTTTTGCCGCCAGTTTTATGATCGGCAGCACCGGATTGACGGACGACGCCCCCGCCCACCTCTTCCTGGGGCTGGCCTTCGGCCTGCTGGCCGCGCTGGGCTGGGGCATCGAGGGATGCGTCTGCGGTTACGGCACGGCGCTCATCGATCCCGAGGTGGGCATCACCATCCGGCAGATCACCTCCGGTCTGTCCAATCTCCTGCTGCTGGTGCCGCTGTTCGGCTGGCTCGGCGGGGCGGATGCGGCGGGCATGGTCGCCGCCGCCTTTACGGACGGGCAGTCGGTGGGCTGGTTTGTGGTGGCCGGCCTCTGCGCCTATTTTGCCTTCATGCTCTGGTATCAGGGCAACGCCATGTGCGGGGCCGCCCTGGGCATGGCCTGCAACGGGGCCTTTTCCTTCTGGGGGCCGTTCTTCATCTGGCTCGTGCTGGGGGTCTGCCATGGCATGGAGGGCAAGAACATGCCGCCCATCGCCTGGCTGGCCTCGCTGGTCATGGTCGGCGGCATCTTCCTTATCGCCGTCGATCCGCTTGAACTATTCCGGCGCGGCCGGCAGGGGAGGTAGGGGATGAAGCCGCTCAACTTTGCCATCCTGGATTACATGACCACAGTTCCCGAAGCCTGCGCCGAGGATGTGGTGGAGGCGCTTGCGCCCAGGTACGGGAGATTCCGCGCCCTGACGGTGGAGTCCGTGCGTACGGCGCTTTTGACGGCCGCGGTCAACGGCCTGCTGGAAGAAAGCCGGTGCGAGCTGGACGACGACCGCGACCTGCGTCTGTATTTTCGGGCGCATCCCGAGGGGGCGGCCACCATCATCAAATACACCGGCGGCCCGCAGTCCCGCGACTGAGAGAAAAATGAGGCGGATCACAAGAAATCGCGGAAGCGACAAAAGGCTGCGGCGCGGGGCGGGGCTTGCGCTATGGGGCCTGCTTGCGCTGGGGATGGCGGACGGCCCGGCGCGGGCCGGCGAAGCGGCGGCGCAGGGCGGAGAACTGCGCATCCTGCACACCAACGACACGCACGCCTTTCTGGCCGGTCTGGACGACCGGGGGCAGGCCTGCTCCACGGATGCGGCCTGCCGGGGCGGCATGAGCCGCATCGCCGCCGCCATCGATGCCGCCCGGCGGGAGCGGGACAACGTGCTGGCCCTGGATGCGGGGGATCAGTTCCAGGGCACGCTTTTCTATGCCGTGGAAAAATGGCCCGTGCTGGCCGAATTCGACCGCCGCATGCCCTATGACGCCATGACGCTGGGCAATCATGAATTTGACGAGGGCTGCGGCGGGCTCCGGCACTTCCTGGACGCGCAGCCCATCCCCGTGGTGGCGGCCAATCTTGTGCCGGAACGGGGCTGCCCGCTGTTCGGCAGCCGCATCCGGCCCTTCCTGGTTCGGGAGGTGGAGGGCGAAGCCGTGGGCATCGTGGGGCTGGCCAATGACCGTGTGACGGCGCAGGCCCAGGCCTGTCCGCACACGACGTTCCGTGATGCCGCGCAAAGCCTGCGGCAGGCCGTGGCGGCGCTGGAGGCGCAGGGGGTGCGGCGCATCGTGGCGCTGTCCCATCTGGGCCTGCCCGCCGACCGTGCGCTGGCCCGGCAGGTGGATGGGGTGGACATCATCGTGGGCGGGCATACCCATACCTATCTGGGGCCGGGATCGACGGAGGGACCGTACCCCCTTGTGGAACGCTCGCCCTCCGGCCAGCCGGTACTGGTGGTGACGGCCGCCCGGGCCACGCGCTATATCGGCGATCTTTTTGTGACCTTTGATGCGCGGGGCATCCCCGTGCAGTGGCGGGGCGGGCCGCGCGAACTGCTGCCGGAGGCTCCGCGCCGGGAGGACCTCTCCGCGCTGACGGCGAGGCATGCCGCCGGGCTGGAACGCTATCAGGCGCAAAAGGTGGGCCGCCATGCCGTGATCATGCCCGACGGCATGGAGGCCTGTCGTTCAGGGGAATGCTTCAGCGGTCTGCTGCTGGCCGATGCTCTGCTGGATGTCGCGCGTCCGCAGGGAGCGCACATGGCGCTGGTCAACGCCGGCAGCATCCGTGCGGCCATCCCGCCCGGCGAGGTGAGCCGGGGCCTGCTGCTCACGGCCATCCCCTTCGGCAATGCCGTGGTGCTGCGTGAATATACGGGCAGACAGATCCTCCGGGCGCTGGAGCACGGCGTGGCCGGAGAGGGGGGGCGGGGCCCGGCCCTGCTCCAGCCGGCCGGTCTGCGCTACGCCGTGGACGCCTCCCGTCCCGCCGGCAGCCGCATCGTTGCCGCGGCCCTGCTCTCTCCTGACGGCAAGGCTGTGCCGCTGGAGGAGGAAAAGCGCTACCGTGTGGCGCTGCCCGCCTATCTGGCACGCGGCGGCGACGGTTACGCCATGCTGCGGGAGGGCAGCCCCCTGCCCCTGAAGGCCATGAAGGATGTGGAGGCCGTGGAGATCCACCTTGCGGCGCATTCGCCGCTGGAACGGATGTGCGGGGGACGCATCCGCCGGGCGACGGCGGAAAAACAGGTGGAGAAATGAGGGGGGGAGCCTGCTGTCCCCGTCCCTGCCGCCGCGCCGAGCGGCGCAAACAGCGCCATTATCGGCAAGACGAAGCAGCAGTAAAAAACGCTTGCTATTTGGTCTGATTTAACATATTGAATTCGTGTCTGTTTTTTCACAGACTCTGTGCAGGGCCCAAGATAGCCCATCACATTGCAGAGACCGGGCCTCAAGCCCGTTCAAAAATTGCCGGAAGCGGAGTGGTGTTATCCCGGGGGGGAAGATACGCTGCTCTGCTTCCGGCATTTTTGCATGCCGGCGGGGCCGGGCGGCAACGCGGGACTTCCTTTACTTTTTTCGGGGCAATGCCTATACTTTTATACTTCTGGAAGAGTCGAGCGCCGTCTGACGGCAGGGGGCGCAAGCTGCCAAAGGAAAAAAAATGAAAGGCATAAAATTTACCAAAATGCATGGGCTGGGTAACGATTATGTGTACATCAACGGGTTCACGTCACATGTGACCGACCCCGGCGCGCTGTCCAAACGGGTGAGCGACCGTCATTTCGGCATCGGCTCGGACGGACTGGTGCTTATCCTGCCGTCCAACAAGGCCGATGTGCGCATGCGTATGTTCAATCCCGACGGCAGCGAAGCGGAGATGTGCGGCAACGCCATCCGCTGCGTGGGCAAGTTCGTCTTTGACAACGGGCTGTGCACCAAGGACACCATACAGGTGGAGACGGCGGCCGGCATCCGCATCGTGCGTCTGCTCAAGGACGGCGGCATCGTGACCGGGGCCACCGTGGATATGGGCGCGCCCATCCTCGTCCCGGCGGACATCCCCGCCATCCTGCCCGACGGCGTGGACAAGACCCAGTTCGTGGACTGCCCGGTCACGGTGGACGGCACGGTCTACCGTGTGACGGCCGTGTCCATGGGCAATCCGCATGCCGTCATCTTCCTGCAGGGCATCGACGACCTGGATCTGCCGGCGATCGGCCCCAAATTCGAGCATCATCCCCTCTTCCCGCAGCGGACCAACACCGAATTCGTGAAGGTGCTCTCTTCCAGCCGGGTGCGCATGCGCGTATGGGAACGCGGCACCGGCGAGACGCTGGCCTGCGGCACGGGCGCGTGCGCCGTGGCGGTTGCCTGTGTGCTCAATGAACAGACCGGCCGCACCGTGGACGTGGAACTGCGCGGCGGCGTGCTGCACATCGTCTGGGACAAAGCGGACAATCATGTCTACATGAGCGGCCCGGCCGTCACCGTGTTTGACGGCGAGCTGCCGGCGTAGGGGGGGGATATGCTGCGCATCAATCCGAATTTCTGTCGTCTGGAAAGTCAGTATCTTTTTGCCGACATCGCCCGCAAGGTCGCCGCCTTCCGGGAGGAGCATCCCGAACGGCGCGTCATCAGCCTCGGCATCGGCGACGTGAGCCGTCCGCTCATGCCGTCCGTCATCACGGCCCTGCACAAGGCCGTGGACGAGATGGGCACGGCCGCGGGCTTCCACGGCTACGGACCGGAGCAGGGCTATGCCTTCCTGCGCGAGGCCATCGTGGCGCAGGACTACGCCACGCGCGGCGTGAGCCTCCAGCCGGACGAGATCTTCATCAGCGACGGCGCCAAATGTGATGTGGGCAACTTCCAGGAGCTCTTTGCCCAGGACTGCGTGGTGGCGGTGATGGATCCGGTCTATCCGGTCTATGTGGACTCCAACGTCATGGCGGGCCGGGCCGGCGAGCTGACGGAGAGAGGCTGGAACAGCCTCGTCTATCTGCCCTGCACGCGGGATAACGACTTCGTGCCCGATTTCCCGGCCACGCGGCCGGACATCATCTATCTGTGCTACCCCAACAATCCCACGGGGACGGTGCTGCGGCGCGATGCGCTGACCGCCTGGGTGGACTACGCCCGGCGCGAAGGCTGCCTCATCCTTTATGATTCGGCGTATGAGGCCTTCATCCGTGAGGCTGACGTGCCCCACAGCATCTACGAGATCGACGGCGCGCGGGAAGTGGCCGTGGAATTCCGCAGTTACTCCAAGACCGCCGGCTTCACCGGCCTGCGCTGCGCCTACACCGTCGTGCCGCATGCCGTGCGCATCAGCAACGGCAAGGGCGGTACGGTGAGCCTCAATGCCTTCTGGAACCGCCGCCAGTGCACCAAGTACAACGGCTGCCCCTACATCGTGCAGCGGGCCGCCGAAGCCGTGCACAGCGAACAGGGCAGGCGGGAAGCGCAGGAGATCGTCGACGGCTATCTGGCCAACGGCGCCCGCATCGCCAATGCCGTACGCGGCATGGGGCTTGAGGTCTACGGCGGCAAAAACGCCCCCTACCTCTGGGTGCGCGTGCCCGCCGACACCACGTCCTGGGGCTTCTTCGACAGGCTGCTCCACAAGGCTGCCCTCGTCTGCACCCCCGGCGTGGGCTTCGGCCTCAGCGGAGAAGGCTATGTGCGCCTGACCGCCTTCGGTTCGCCGGAAGACACCACCGAAGCCATCGAACGCCTGCGCTCCCTCTAGCTCTGCTGTCGATGCCTGTAAGGCTCCTGCGTCGCCTGACGGGCACGGCCTGCGCTCGCCATTTGGTCGTTCATTAGCGCGAAAGGGGGTTCCCCCTCCCAACGCGCCTTATTCTGGAAGATGCACAGGGAGCGAGACGCGCAATTCGTCTCTTGCCTGATGGTCTCCCGGAGGGAGGAGGAAAGGTGGGGAGGGTCAGACAAAGCTTTCGTAGCGTTTGGGGCAGCGGAGGCAGGGGGGCGGAGGCACGTCGTGGCTCAGATCGCCACGAAAGTCGACGAATTCCGGCCGCCGCCAGACCTCCAGCGGATCGTCGTGCGGAAGTCGGCCGAATACCCACGGGGACGCCGTGGCCGAGGGCTGAGCGCAGGGCACATTGACGTAGATACAGGGGGAGATGTTGCCGTCGGCATCCACATAACAGCTTTTGTCGATGTCTTCGCGGCAGGCGTGGATGGGATGGGCTTGCGGCAGGCCGTAGCGGATGCGGCGGCCGTCGGCGGCGGCGCGGGCGGCCGCCGCATCCAGCAGGGCGCGTGCGGCGGCGATCTTTTCGCCTTCCTCCGGGGCAAAGGCCAGCCGGCGGTGTTCCGGCAGCACGGGCATGTCCAGCGTGCTCACCACGCAGACGGGCACGTCCCACTCCCGCATGAGTTCGGGCAGGCGGCGGGCGCTCTCCTCATTGCCCGCCAGCAGCAGATAGGCCAGATGGATGTGCGGCGTGTCCCGGCGCAGGCGTCGTTTGGCCGTCCGCACACAGGCCACGGCCTGCGCCACGCGGGCAAAGGGCACATGCCGCCGGGCCGCGTTGCCTGCCTCGTCCGTGCCGGCAAGCGAAAAGGCGAGGATGTCCATGCCGCCGCGCACGATGTCCCCGGCCAGCGCCTCGTCCATCCGCAGGCCGCAGGTGGTGCTGGAAACGGCGCAGCCCGCATCCCGCGCCAGCGCCACATAGTCCAGGAAACGCGGATGCAGGAGAGGTTCCCCCCAGCCCTGCAAATGGACACGGCGGCTGCGGCGCATGAGCGGCCAGAGCGCCGCAAAGGTGCTGTCGGCCATGTGCCGTGCCCGCCAGGTGTCGGCATGGACGGCGCGCGGGCAGTAACAGCAGGCCCCCGGGCAATGGGAGGTCACTTCCACCTGGATATGCTGCAGCGGACGGTCGTCCGTCCAGCGTTCCCGCAGCCGCCGCCACCAGCCCGGACGCTGGCGGGCGGCTTCGGCCAGCGGGTCGGGGGCTTGCGTCGTCGGCGTCCGTTGCGGCGAAGGGGGAGGGAACATGGCATACCTCCGGGAGAGCGGCGGGGCGCGCCGGTCATTCCATGATCTTTTCAAAAAGAAAATACTTTTCCGTTCCGGGCTGATGCGTGTCGTCGTGCGGCAAGTCCGGGTCGATGTGATGGGGATTGAAGAACTCGACGATGCGAAACCCGCACTTGTTGACGTAAAAATGGATGTTTCGTTCCTCAAAATACGGGGTGATGGTTCGCCAGACGCGTGTATCGGGATAGGCGGCCTCAATGGCGAGCCATGCGGCATGGCCGATGCCGCGACTGTGGTGCTCCGGCGAAATGAAAAAGAGCTCAAGGACGTTGCAGCGCGTTTTTTCGTCAATGGCAAGGACGGCCCCGCCCACGCGCTGCTCGTCCAGCACGATATGACACGTTTCCGTCCCCGCCTTGCCGACCGTTTTCCGTATATCGTCATCCGCAGGGACGACATCATTTCCGCCGAATTTTTCCCTGACGGCAAGGGAAAAGGCCTCCTGCAACTTCCTGATGAATCGCGGAAGTTCCTCCGGCGCAACCTTTTCCAATCGCATATGCGCATATCCCGTCATATGATATCCCTTTTCTCCTGTGGTGACGATTGTTAAAAATACTATTAAATTTTAACATGTTACATTATTCATCTTTCTCCATCCCGCCGGGAGACCAGCGAGCGAAGGGCCGGTTTTCGTGTTGCCCTGCCCTTGCATCCTCCTGAATAAAGCGCGCTGGGGAAGGGATGGGGGGACTGGGGGGAAGGGGACCCCCTCACGCGCGAGCTGAGGGGTTCCTCTTCCCCCCAGTCGGGCCGCCGCGAGCGTCAGTCGGGCCGCTTACCGATCGCCGCGCAGGAAGGCGAGCAGGCGCGCCAGGATGGGGGGGCGGCTGGGGGCGGCGATGTCCCAGGCGCATTCCACGAGGGGCAGCCAGGGTTGTGCCTGCCATTTGCGTTTGAAGAAGCGGATGCCGTCGTGGATGCCGAGCCCCAGATTGCAGCGGCGCTGGCCGCGTCGGGCGGCCTCTTCCAGCAGGGCGAGGAGGAGGGCGTCCGCCGTGCCGGGGGGCGCGTCGGGACTGCGGAAGGCGAAGAGGTAAAAGGCGGTGGCGTAGGCGGCGTGGTCGGCCACGGCCAGTGCGCAGAGGCTGCCGTCGGACAGGCGTCGGGCCGAGTAGCAGCGGGCCGCCGGGCCTGCGGCGCGCAGATAGTGCCCGATGCGGGTAAAGAGCAGGGCGGAGGCGTCGGAAAGGGTGCGTTCGCCGGGCTGGGCCAGCAGACGGCGGCTGGCCTTCAGCACGAGGTCCTCATGCTCGCCCGTCCAGCCTTCGGCGCCGTGCTGGTCGATGCGGATCTCCCGCAGGGCGCGGCGGATCTGATTGCCCAGTTTGCCGTGCGGCGGGGCCACGGGCAGGGAGACGCTCCAGCAGGCGTCCTCGTGGCAATGGGCCGAGGGGGGCGCGCAGCGGGGCCGGAAGGGGGCCAGCACCACCAGATGTCGTACCCAGGGCAGGGAGGCGGCAAGGGCGGCGGCCTCCTCAACGGATGCGCGCTCAGTCGGGCCGAAGGGCGGCTCCGTGAGCGGGAAGGCGGCCAGCACGAGATGGTCGTCCTGCCGCCAGCCGAGGCAGGAGCCCGCACGCAGGGGCTGCATGCCGCTCATGCCGCGCACATAGTGGACAAGTTGCTCGGGGATGAGCGCCCCCAGGCTGAACGTGCGCCAGTCGTCATCAGTCATCGTCATCCTCCCGCAGGCCGCGCCATTTTCGCCGCAGCCGGAAGAACAGGCCCCGGCCAGCGGGGGTGACGGTAAAGCCGTCTTCGCGCAGCATGTGCCGCAGATTGAGCAGATGGGCCGAGCCCACCAGCGCGCAGCAGCCGCCGCGCTCCAGATAGGGGCGCATGCGCTCGCGAAAACGCTGATCCCGTTCCGCGATTACCTGCCCCGTACGGGTGGGGAACTCCGTGCTGGTCCCCATCATGCCCAGGAGGTCTCCGGCCAGATAGGTACGCACATTGGCCCGCAGGTAGGCGGCCCATTGTCCGCAGGCCCGAAAATGCGCCACGGCCCGTGCGGGGGGGACGCTTTCCAGCGCGGCGATCTGTTCCGCGAGGTCCTCCATGGCCAGCACGCGTTTGCCCATGCCGTGGGCCGTGCGCCAGGCTTCCAGGTCCACGGAATACCGCCAGCCGCGCCGTTCCAGATAGGCGCACCAGAGGGAAAAGAAGGCGTACCACGGGCGCGTCCGGCGCAGGAACCAGTCCACATCGGCCTTGTTCTCCGCTTCCATGTTGAGGGCCCGCCAGAAGGGGCCCTCCGGCCCGCGGACCACCCGGGCCAGCGCGGCCCGTTCGGACGGCGTCAGCAGATCGTAGAGGCAGGCGTCCGGCGCGGGCGGGCGCTTGCCGGCCCGGGCGACCGTCTCCAGGCTGTCCTCGTCCAGATGGCCTTCAAAGAGGACGGTATCCACCTCACGGAACAGGCGCTTGAAGGCATTTTCAAAGGAATAGGGAAAAAAGTGAGCCGTGCCGCCCAGCCAGGAGATGCGGCCGTCCTTTTCCACCTTCCAGAGCATGCGGTAGGGGCGCTGCACCTGGGCGTGTTCCATCTCTCGCCGGGCTTCGTGCCAGGCGGCGTCAGGGGCGGTATGCATGCTCGCCAGCAGGGCCAGCATGAAAGCTTCGTCCCGTTTGGGCTCCTCCCAGTCGGCGCGCACATAGCGCAGGGCGGGGCGGCCGCCCCATTTGCGTTTGAAGCGGCTGATGCCCGCATTGACGCCCAGCCCCAGATGGATGAAACGCTTGCCGCGCTGCCGGGCCCGCTCCAGCATGAGGGCAAAGAGGGCGTCCGTGGCGTAGGGCGTTGCGTGTTCCCGCGAGTGCGCGCCCAGCAGATAGGTGTCGAAATGCGCCGGAGCCTCGTCCATGACGAGACAGGCGGCCAGATGCCCGTCGGCGTCGAAAGCATTGAGCAGACGGACGCGGCAGCGGGCGTCCCGCAGCAGATCTTCCACCCGGCCGTACAGCGCGCGTACGGACGGCGGCAGGGCGGCACGGCCCAGGAATTCCCCCCAGAGGCGGCGGTGGGCGGACGTGAACTCCCGCCCGGCCTCCAGCCGCAGCGCGGCCCGCGCGCGGGCCAGGGGCGTCCGCAGGCGCGCGGGCACGGGGGCCAGCGCCGACAGCACATAGTAGCGATCCGTTTCCGTCGTATGGCCGCGCAGAGAGGCAGGCAGGCGCGGCGCCATGAGATGGAAGATCCGCGCGCCGGTGCGGCGTTTCGCCTCCCGGAAGGCGGCCTCGAAGGCGGCGGGGGAGGATCCCCCCGTGAGGGCATAGCCGATGCCGATGAGCCGCTCCCCGGCATGGAGGAACAGATAATCTCCCACCCGTAGCGGCGTGCCGCCAGAGGCGACGGCCATGAGCGCCGGGGAATGCTCGGGGATGCGGGCCGGAAAAGCGGTGGGGGACAGATCCGGCGCAGACGTATCCGCTTCGTCGGGATGTCCGCCGGACAGGATGTCGGGCGCGCCCTCATCGTGCGGCGGAGCGGCAAAAACAGATGACGTGACGGAGGTTGTCGGCATGGCGGTACTCCTGCGGCCTGCCTTCAGCATAGCCGCCAATGCCGCCCTGCGCCAAGGGAAAAATGGGCGGTGGCCGGCGCATCGTTTTCCTGCCTGGGCATTGAGGGGGATGCTGGCCGGAGGAGGACGGAACCCCTCCCGCAGCGGCGCGGGACGTTTTTTCTTCAGGAACGCCCCCCCGGCAAAACGTTTTTCGCGTCGTTTCAGCCGCGGGAGGGCATGGTGATGGGCATCCCCGGCTGGACGGGCGGTTTGCCGGGCATCCCCGGCTGTGGCGACGCGGGCTGGCCGGAGGCGGCAAGGTCGCGCAGTTTCTGCATGCAGCTGTCGAGGAATTCGGGATCGGCCACATCCTGCCGCAAAAAGGCGTTGATGGCCGGCATCTTGGCGATGGCCTCGTCGATCTCGGGATTGCTGCCGCGGGCGTAGGCACCGATATTGATCATGTCCTCCACGCGGCGGTAGGTGCTCATATGGCGCGTCACCACGCGGCCGGCCAGCACATCCTCCCGGGTACAGATGTCCGAACGCAGACGGCTGATGGAGCGCAGTACGTCGATGGCCGGGAAATGGCCCTGGTCGGCCAGCTCGCGCGTCAGCACGATGTGGCCGTCGAGGATGGAGCGCACCGCGTCGGCAATGGGCTCGTTGAAGTCGTCGCCGTCCACCAGTACGGTATAAATGCCGGTGATGGTCCCGGTGGACGACCGTCCGGCGCGTTCCAGCAGCTTGGGGAGCTGGGCGAAGACGGTGGGGGTGTACCCCTTGGTGGTCGGCGGTTCGCCCACGGCCAGGCCCACTTCGCGCGCGGCCATGGCGAAACGGGTCACGGAGTCCATCATAAGCAGGACGTCCATGCCCTTGTCGCGGAAATATTCGGCCACGGCCGTAGCGGAATAGGCGGCGCGCATACGCACCAGCGGCGACTGGTCGGACGTGGCGATGACGAGCACCGAGCGGGCCATGCCCTCGGGACCGAGGTCGCGCTCCATGAATTCCACCACTTCGCGGCCGCGTTCGCCGATAAGGGCGATAACGTTGACGTCGGCCTTGGTGTAACGGGCCATCATGCCCATGAGCGTGGATTTGCCCACCCCGGAACCGGCCATGATGCCCACACGCTGTCCCTTGCCCAGGGTGATGAGGCTGTTGATGGCCCGCACGCCCACATCGAGGATGTCGGTGATGCGGGGCCGCATGAGGGGGCTCGGCGGATCGGCATAGATGGGGGCAAGCTCCGACTGCCATTTGGCGCGCGCTTCCGCGAGCCAGGCGGGCTTGAAGGGGGCCTGCGCGGCCATCTGGGACTCAAAGTCGGCCCTGCCGCCATCGGCGGTGCCGAGGGGCGACTCGCACAGTTCGGTGCTGACCGGCGGCCCGGAGTCCAGCGGCGTGCCGAAGGCGTCAAAGGCGCGGCCCAGGGAGTCCGGGCCCACGGGGAAGACGGGCGGCAGGCTGGTATTGCGGATGCGGCTGCCCGGGCGGATGCCGCGCATGTCGCCATAGGGCATGAAGAGCAGGTTCCCTTCGCGGAAGCCGACGACTTCGGCGGCGATGCCGTGGGCATCGTCATCGGGCAGCATGTGACAGACGGCGCCCAGCGGCGCGCGTATCCCGCTGCCTTCGGCCACGAGACCGACCACCTTGGTCACCTTGCCGTAGGAACGGACGGGATTGCTGGCCCGCAGCAGGCGGGAGCAGGCCTGGGGATCAAGCAGCATGGCGGGCTACCCCTTCTTTTCGCCGTCCGGCGCAAGGAAGCCCCCCCGCAGCAGGGCTTCGTCCATATCGTCTTCCAGCGGGAAAAGTTCCTCTTCCAGTTCCTCGAGCGTGGGATCCGCCTTCTTGCTGCGGGCGATGGTGGGAGGTGGGGGCGTCCGCCCGCCGTCATCCTCGCCCAGCGGCGGCAGATAGGCTTCGGGAACGATCTCCTGCGCTCCGGCAGCCGGGGCGGGCGCGCCCTTGCCGCTCGTCACGGGCGGCTGGCCGTCATCGTCAAGATCGGCGGGCAGGCTGTCGATCTCGTCATCATCGGGCAGGAGCGCTATGTCGTCCTCTTCAGCGGGAACGGGCAGTTCCCGCGCCGTTTCGTCAGGGGCCGGCGGCAGCGCCTCTTCCTCGGGCGCGGCTTCCGCCGTGTCTTCGGCCCCGGCCGGGGGCAGCGCTTCTTCAGTCCGGGCGGCCTCGGCAGGCGTCGCCTCCTCCGGCGTCGCGGCATCAGCCGCGGCCTCGGCGGCCGGCGCGCTTTCTTCCGCCTTCACCGGTTCGGGTCCGAGCTGGCGCGCCCGCTCCAGCAGCGTGTCCAGCAGCCGGGCTTCCTTCTCTTCATTGGCGCGATCCTCGTCCGTGGTTGGCAGGCCAAGATGAACCAGGATATTTTCCACCAGTTCCCGGAAATGTTCCCGGCGACAGTCCACGCTGCCGCTGCAACTTTCGGCCACAAAGCCGCCGGGCTCCATCGTGTCGTCCGTATTGACGATCCATTGCTGGAGTTCGGGCACGCGCTCCTTGGCCGCGGCGAACATGTCGGTGACGGCTTCCTCGTCTTCGGGATGCACGCGCACGGTGATGGTGGTGCGATCCTCCAGCTGCCGGACGGCGGTCAGCATGAGCGTACGCAGCACGTCTTCATGCTGGCTGCTGAGCACATAGCCCGTGCCCGCGCTGACGGCGGCCCTGGTCAGTTCCACCAGCGACTCGCGCCACTGGCGGCAGATGTCGTGCGTCTGGATCTGCACGGCCTGCATCATCCAGCCCACATACTGCGCCAGCTCGAAGCGGATCTGCTGCAGATCGCCGGCCACCTGATCCATGCCGTCCTTGTAGCCCTCGTCATGGGCGGCGGCGCGGATGCGCTCGGCCTCGGCCAGTTCCTTGCTGGTCTTGCCGCGCTCAAGCTGCATGGCCTCGTAGCCGTCACGCGTGGACTGCCGGATGCTCTCGGCTTCGGAGATGATGCGCTGGTAGCTGGCCTGCGCGTCCCGCTTGGCTTCTTCCAGCACGCGCTGGCGCTCGGCATAGGCTTCGCCGAGGATCTGGCGGGCACGCTCCACGGCGCGCGCCTTGACGCGCTCCATGTAGTCTTCCTGGTTCTGCTGCCGCTCCTGTTCCCTGCGGATGGGCTCCTGCATGGCTTCCAGCTGTGCCATCGAAGCCTCGCGATCGCCCATGAAGATGGTGCCCCATTTTTTTCGCAGATCCATAGACATGCTCCGTCACCCGCCCTGCCGTTTTCAGCTAGACAAAGATGTCCCCGCCGCCGCGGCTGACTACAAGCTTGTTTTCGGCCTCCAGACGACGCACGATCTTGACGATGTTCTGCTGGGCGGCTTCCACGTCCGACAGCTTGGTCGGCCCCATGTATTCCAGTTCCTCGCGGATCATGTTGCCCGCGCGTTCGGACATGTTGCGGAAGAACTTTTCCTTGAGCTCGTCGCTGGCCCCGCGCAGGGCAAGGGTGAGGTCCTCGTTGGAAATCTCCTTGAGCATCTCGCGCACGCCGCGGTCGTCGATATTCTTGCAGTCCTCGAAGACGAACATGAGGTTGCGGATATCTTCGGCCATCTGGGCGGAATCCTCTTCGATCTCGGAGAGCACTTCCTCTTCGGTGGCGCGGTCCACGGCATTGAGGATCTCGGCCACGGACTGGACGCCGCCCACCTTCTTGCCTTCCTTGCCGCCCATGGCGATGAGCTGGCTCGTGAGCACCTTGTCCACTTCCATGAGCATGTCCTCGGGCACGGATTCCAGGCGGGCCAGGCGCATGAGCACTTCGGCGCGCACGCCGGCGGGCAGGCTCGTCAAAAGATTGGCGGCCTGATCGGGATTGAGATGCCCCATGATGAGGGCCAGCGTCTGCGGGTGTTCGTTGCGCAGGATCTGCGAGAGCAGGCGCGGGCTGACCGATTCCAGCTCGCGGAAGGGCGCCGGGCCGGTATCCAGGTTCAGGGCATCCATGATGTACTTGGCCGTCTCGGGATCAAGGTTCTTGACCAGGAGGCGCTTCAGGATGTCGCTGCCGCCGGAGATCATGTCCACGCCTTCCACAAGGGACTCGTGGAACTCGCGCAACACTTCCTCCACGGTTTCCTTGGGCACGGAGGGCAGCTCCACGATGGCTTTGGAAATATCGGCGATCTCCTGCCGCTCCATACGCTTGAAAACATCCGCCGTGAATTTGTCGCCCATGGCGAGCAGCAGTACGGCTATGCGCTGTTGACCTGTCAGAACCATCCCGGACGTCTCCTTGGAACAATTTCAGCCTGAATCTGTAATGCACTTGCGCGCTGCTGTCCAGCCCGCCGAAGCGGCGGCGGGGACCCCGGCCACCCCCAGCGCAGCGAATGACGGGCTTTTCCGTCACTTTTTCCGTCTAGCGTTTTTTTGTCTTGCCGGGATCGGCGTCCATCCAGCGCTTGATGATCCGGATGGCCTGATCCATGTGCTGCTCCGTCATGCGGAACAGCCGTAACCGCAATTCCTCCACGCGCCGGTTGGTTTCCTTCTGGGCGTGGCGATAGGCCCGCAACTCCGCCAGCGAGGGCACATGGCCCTCGCCGGCGGCAGGCTCCATATTAGGCTGCTTTGGCTTCATTCTTCATCCACCCGCGCACAAGGGTCACCACCTGTTCCATATGCTGATCGGACAGGGAGAAGATGTGCGCCTTGAGAGCTTCGATATCCTTGAACACCAGTTCATCATCCTCGTCGCCGGCTTCGATGGCCTTTTCCTCGCCCTTGGCCGCTTCTTCCAGCGCCTCATAGAGAGCGAGCTGTTCTTCGGCGGCGGGCAGGCCTTCCAGGCCTTCCACCATTTCGCCGGCTTCCACCTTGGGCCGGATAAGGGCCAGCACCACGGGCCGGACGACCAGCATGAGGAAGAGGAAGGCCAGAAGGGCATTGAGCAGGGGCTTGCCCAGACGTTCGGCGTAGTCGGAGAGCAGGTCGCCGAAGTTGGGTTCCGCCGGCGGCTCGGAGCCGGAGAAGGGGATGGAGCTCACTTCCAGGGAGTCGCCGCGGGTGTTGTCCAGCCCCACGGCGTTGGACACCAGCTGCCGGACCTGCGCCAGTTCTTCCTCGGTGCGCGGCACGAAGGACCAGGCGCCGTCCACCTTCTGGTAGGTCCCGTCGATGATGACGGCCACGGTCAGGCGGCGCAGATCGCCCACGTTGGACACGATCTGATGTTCTTCCTTGTTGATCTCGTAGTTGGTGGTGCGGGTCTCGCGGCTGCCGTTCTGATTGGACACGGAACCGGTGATGCCGTCCCCGCGGAAGTTGGTGTCCGGCGCGCCGGCTTCCAGGTTGGCCTGGCCCTGCTGGGCTTCTTCGCTGCGCTGTTCGCTGCGGACGGCCGTCTTTTCCGGGTCATAGAGTTCGCGGCGGATGGTCTTCTGGCTGAAGTCCATATCCGCATTGACCTTGGCGATGACGCGGCCGGGCCCGAAGAGCGGCTGCAACATCTCCTCGATGCGGCGTTCAAGGTTGCGCTGCACCTGGAGGCGGTGTTCCATCTGGGTGCTGGACGCGCCGGCGAGGCTGTCCTCCTCGGGCTGATAGAGCACCTTGCCGCCGTTGTCCGTGATGGACACATGCTGCTTGTCCAGCCCTTCCACGGACATGATCATCATGTTGAGGATGGCGGTGATCTCCTTCTGGTCGGGCTTGGCGCTGGGGCTGTTCAGCTTGAGGACGACAGAGGCCGAGGGTTCCTCGCGCTCTTCCACAAAGAGGCTGCGCTTGGGGATGACCAGATGCACGCGGGCGCTCTCCACGCTGGGGAACTCGCTGATGGTGCGGGCCAGTTCGCCCTGGAGCGCGCGGGTGTAGTTGATCTTCTGCACGAAGTCGGTCTGGCCTACCTTGACCTTGTCGAAGATCTCGAAGCCGATGCCCTGCCCCACCAGGCCGCCTTCGCCGGCGATCTTGATGCGCTGGTCGTAGACCACTTCCTGCGGCACCATGATGGTGGTGCCGTTGTCGGCAAGTTTGTACGGGATCTTGTCCGCCTGCAGCATCTTGACGACGCGGTTGGCGTCCTCGCCGCTCAGATTGGAGTACAGGACGCGGTAGTCGGGGCGTGTGGCGTAGATGGACAGGCCAATGATGGCCGCCAGCAGCAGTACGGCGCCGCCGGCGGAAAGCACGCGCTGCGCTGTGCTCATGCTGGACCACGAGTCCCGGAAACGATTCACGGCATTGTTAAGAGGGGCTGGCATCGGCATAACGAACTTCCTTACTCCTGCGTTAGGCGGTCACGGACCGCGGACGGCCTTATTTTTGCAATTCGTATGCCAATTTTTTAATATACTGAAATCAAATGATTATTTTTAAAATTTTTGGCTATCCCCTTGTCGGCGTTCATATTTTGACGCCCAGGCCCGCCGGCCCGGTCGCGAAAAAACGCCCGCCGGCACGTCCCCGCCGGCCGGCGTGCGGCGACGCCGCCGGATCGAGGCCCGACGGCGTCGCAAGGAGCCGAAAAAGAAGGAAAAGCGCGGGGGAAACCCGGTTTCCGCCCTTCCCGTGCTTTTCGGGAAGGGGTTACAGCGTCACCACCGGCTTGATGAGGTCGCGCGGCTTGTCCTTCATAAGGAGGAGAGCCTCCTCGATATGCTCGAAGCCCTGGAAGCGGTGGGTCAGCAGGGGGGCCACATCCAGCCGGCCGGCCGTGATGACGGCGGCCAGCTTTTCCATGCGCAGCCGGCCGCCGGGCATGAGGCCGCAGGCGATGACCTTGTGGCTCATGCCGCAGCCCCATTCCACGCGCGGCACCAGCACATTGTCGCCGGAGCCCAGATAATTGACGTTGCCGATACGGCCGCCGGGCTTGAGCATCTTGATCACTTCGCCGATGGTGCTCACGTCGCCCCCGGCGATGATGGCCTTGTCCACGCCCTTGCCGCGCGTCAGTTCCCTGACCTGTTCTCCGATGTCGCCATCCCGGTAATTGATGATCTCCGTTGCGCCGTAGCCGCGGGCGGCCTCGGCGCAGACCGTGCGCGAGCCCACGGCAAAGATGCGGCCCGCCCCGCGCAGGGCGGCCCCGGCCACGCCCATGAGACCCACCGGGCCGATGCCGATCACCAGCACGTCGTCGCCGTACTGGATGTCGGCCAGTTCCGCGCCATGAAAGCCGGTGGGGACCATGTCGCAGAGCATGACGGCCTCGGCCGCGTCAAGCCCGGCCGGCAGGTGCGCCAGATTGCCGTCGGCATCGTTGACATGGAAGAACTCGCCGAACACCCCGTCCTTGAAATTGGAGAATTTCCAGCCGGCCAGCATGCCGCCGGAATGCATGGCAAACCCTTTCTGCGCTTCCAGCGAATTCCAGTCCGGCGTGATGGCCGGCACGATGACCTTGTCGCCGGGCTTGAAATCCCTGACCAGCGGTCCCACTTCCGCCACCTCGCCCACGGCCTCGTGCCCGAGGATCATGTTCGTGCGCTCGCCCAGCGCGCCCTCCCAGACGGTGTGCACATCCGATGTGCAGGGGGACAGGGCAATGGGGCGCACCAGCGCGTCAAGCGGGCCGCAGGCAGGCTTTTCCTTTTCGATCCAGCCGACCTTGCTGATGCCGAGCATGGCAAATCCCTTCATGGCTATCCTCCTTTGAGGTAAAAAGAGTTTATCAATGCCTACACTACGGAAAGAAAACTTTTTTGTACAGTAAAAAATTGTTTATTGTTATTGTTGTAACGCAACTGCTTGCAACATCCTTCACAATGCGGGGAACTTCATATTTTTGGCGCTTGTAATGGAAAAATACACAAAATGCCTTTCTTTTTCTCATGTGATGCCGTAAAAAAAGGAGGACGGAAGCAAAAAACGAGGGGACCGAGATATTTTCCGCCGGGGCCGCCTGTCCGCGGCCGCCGCGCCGCATCCGGTAACGCGCCGCGCTGCCGCGTTTGCGTGCCATGACGGCCGCCATCCGCGTTCCGGCGTCGGAAACAGGAAAACAGAGGGGCCCCGTATGGACGAACGGTCTGCCGAAAAAGACGCCGGCCGGAGCGATCGGCTCACGGGCGGCATCCCCCCGTCGCGGGACGCCGCTTTTCTGGCCGCCGCTCGATGCGGCATCCGCCCTGTCCGCTTCCACACCGAACAGGAGGACGTATGGCCGCCGTGTACCGGCATTTCAAGGGCAAATACTATCAGGTGGTGGGCGAGGGACTGGATACCCGCGACGATTCGCCCATCGTCATTTATCGGACGCTCTATCCGTCGGAGCACGCGCTCTTTTCGCGACCGAGGGCGGAATTCCTGGGCATGGCCCGCCTGCCGGACGGCCGGGAGGTGCGGCGTTTCACGCCGGTAAAAGTGGACGACCTGCCGGAAGAGGCCCGCGCCCGCCTGTGCGCGAGCTTGCCCGTGGCGGACGAGCCGCTGGCGTAGGGGAGTGAGCGCGGGCTTTTTGAAGAGACATCCTGCCCGGCGAGGCGAACGAAAATCCGTTGTGCGGCCGGAGAGCGAAAGGGGGAACTGTATGGAACTTCACAAGCAGGACATGGCCGCCTCCCGGCCGGGGAACGTGGAACAGACAGCCGGAGCAGAGGAAGAGTTCGCTTGGACTGTGTTTTATACGGCGATAGCCGACAAGCTCCTGACTTTTCGGAAAAGGCGCGGGGAACTGATCGAGGGCATCCACGCGATCGCATCTGATGTCGATTGCCTTTCCATCCTGCAGGACAAGCTGGCGGATGGGACGTCCGTCCCCTTGCGGGACATTTGTCCCTTCACGACGATCGGTATTTTCAATCGAGGCATAACATCGGCTAATCGACGTCTTCTGGCGGGACGGCTTGCCCGTTTGCTGGGCGTTTCAGAGGATGTCCCGCAAAGCTTCAACGGGGTTCCGTGTCTCAGCAATCAGAGGTCGTGGTTCTTTGCCTACAGCAAGAAGCGCGGGGAGGACGACATAGACGTGCTGTGGGACGTGTTCGCCAAGGCCATCGCCCTTGCCGACTTCGGCGAGGAAGCGGCGAGGGCGGACTTTTGCGCTGCCTATGATGAGGCGATCTCCCGGCCCTATGTCAAGTGGAACCTCAGCATCGGGCTGTACTGGACGCGCCCCTGGTTCTTTCCGCCTCTAGATAGTTCGTCCCGGGACTATATCGAAAAATACTGTGGCATCCACATAGAATATCCTTCCTCGGGGTGCTGCAACGCGGAAAAATATTTGGAAGTGCGGAACAAGCTTGCGGAGCAATTCCATAAACCGGACTCCTCCATCAATTCCTTTCCGGCCTTGTCATTTGCCGCTTATGACGGGGCGCAGGCGATCCCCACTCAGAAAGCGGCCCCGGTAGTTCCGGATACGCAGCCTGCCGTCTCCGCCATGCCGGCGGCGGATGCGTCCGGCCGGTATGACGTGGAGCGCATCCTGAAGGAGGGGTGCTTTGTTCCGCGGGAAAAACTGGAGATGATGCTTGCCCGCTGGCGCAACAAGAAAAACCTGATCTTGCAGGGGCCTCCCGGCACGGGGAAAACCTGGCTGGCCCGGCGGCTGGCCTATGCCCTGATGGGAGAGCGCGACGCCGACCGCCTGCGTGCCGTACAGTTTCATCCGAACCTTTCCTACGAGGATTTTATCCGCGGCTGGCGTCCGGCGGGCGAGGGCAGGCTCACATTGTGTGACGGGCCGTTCCTCGAGATGGCGGACATGGCCGGGAAGTCCCCCGACAAGGTGCATGTCGTCCTGATCGAAGAGATCAACCGCGGCAATCCGGCCCAGATATTCGGGGAGATGCTGACCCTGCTGGAAGCGGACAAGCGGACGCCCGATGCGGCGCTGGAGCTTGCGTACCGCCGCACGGACGGTGAGCGTGTCTACCTTCCTCCGAATCTCTACATCATCGGGACCATGAACATCGCGGATCGTTCCCTTGCGCTGGTGGATCTGGCGTTGCGCCGCCGTTTTGCCTTCATGGAGCTTGAGCCGGTCTTTTCGGATGCATGGCGGGACTGGGTCCATGCGCATTGCGGCGTGCCGAAGGATGAACTCGATAGGATAGGTCAAAATCTTAAGACGCTGAATGACAAGATAGCCCTTGAGGCTGGCCTTGGGCCGCAATACCGGGTGGGGCACAGTTATGTCACGCCACCTGCCGACAGCAAGATCGAAAATGTCGGGGAGTGGTTTCGTCAAATCGTGGCAACGGAGATCGGTTCGTTGCTTGACGAATATTGGTTCGATGCGCCGGACAAGGCCGACGAGGCCAAAAAATTGCTGTTGAAAGGATATTGATATGCAGTCCTCGGGCAGACGGGAGGTCATCCCTGGCGAATGCGAGAAAATCGGCGCCATTCCTGTACGCAATCTCTGGCTGCTCATGCTCTACGCCTCGCCGCTGTTCCGGGAACTCGACAGCGCCCATGTGGCAGTGGAGGACATGCCCGATGAGCTCCCGGACATATTGGCGGAACTGCTGTGCCGCCGTGTGGAAAAGCGCATCCGGCACAGTCTGCGTCCGGGCTATCGGCATCGCGAAGAGGTGCTGTGCCGTCTGCGGGGACGCGTCGATCTGCTGCGGACGGAGCGAAAGCATCTGTTGGAGCGCGGCAAGGTGGCCTGCCGCTATGACGAGCTGACCGTGGACACGGTGCGCAACCGTTTTGTGCTGGCAGCTTTGGAAAAAGCCGCCGGGCTTGTCCGCAGGGAAGAGCTGGCGTGTCGCTGCCGTTCACTGGGCCGCGCGTTGCGGCACATGGGCGTACGCGGGGAACGGCCGACACGTCAGGAGGTATCCCGTGAGCGTATCGGCCGGCATGACGCGGAAGATGGCGCCATGCTTGCGGCGGCGCGCCTGATCTTCGACTTTGCCCTGCCGTCGGAATCGGCGGGAGATGTCCTCCTTTCCCGCCCGGACAGGGAGAATATGCACTGGCTACGAAAGCTGTTTGAAACGGGCGTGGCGGGATTTTATGATGTGGCGCTTTCCCCTGACGGCTGGCGGATCGATCCCAATAAGCCGCTGGAATGGCAGCAGCGGTCGGACCTCTGCGAGGGGATGAACGAAATATTTCCCGGTATGCGTGCCGACATCATCCTGACGCATCGAGGCAAGGGGAGGCGTATCGTGGTCGATACCAAGTTCACGGTCATGTTGGAGGACGGCCATTATCGGGAAAAGACGCTGCGCAGCAGCCATATTTATCAGATGTACGTCTACTTGCGCTCTCAGGAGGGAGGGGAGGAAACGCTTGCCGATACCGCCACCGGGGTGCTCCTCTATCCGTCAGTGGGGGAGCGGAGACAGGGAGCCGTCGTCATCCAGGGACACGAACTCCGCTTTGCCGCGGTGGATTTGGCGGCATCGGCACGCGAGATACGGGAACAGCTCCTGCAGGCCGTGGGCGAAACTTTCCACTTCCTTGCCGCCTGCGCCCCATAGAGCATTTCCCGTTTGAAACGCAAAGTGTGTCAAACGGAAAATGCCCTAAACAGAGGGGCCGTGTTGCGGCAGAGGCCGTTCCGCCGGGCGGGCATATCGCCTCCGCAGGTCTGCATGAAAAAAAGCCCTCGCGGGGATACCGCAAGGGCTGTTTTTCTCTGGTGGGCCATCAGGGACTCGAACCCCGAACCAACTGATTAAGAGTCAGCTGCTCTACCAATTGAGCTAATGACCCGCTGCGCGTGAGATGTCTTCTACGCGCAGGGGCGCTGCATGTCAACGCTTTTTTGGGTGAGGAAAAAATTTTTTTTTTGTGGTAGGGAGGGGCAATGTCTGGAGGATGGCGCGAAGCCCTGCCGCACGGCATGCCGGATACCGGCGGCTCGCGGGGGGCGGGAAAGACGGCGAGCGCCGCGTCGCGTCCGGGACAGAGAGGAGAGGGGGAGCATATCCCTGGGAAAAATATGAAGAAAAATTCGTTTATCCGGCAGATGCGGTTGACGCCGCTGCTGCTTGTCCTTCTGCTGCTGGGGCTGGTCGTCCCCGTCCGCGCACAGGAAATCGGCGTGCGGGTGGAGACGGCGCAGGACGGCGGCAGGCGACTGCTCGTCATCAGCCTGACTGTGCCGCCCGGTTATCATGCCTATGCCCACAGGGCCGGGGATGCGGGACGTCCCACCACGCTGCGGCTGTCGGTCGATGGCGGCGGTCCGCTGCCGGTGTGGTATCCCGAAGGGGCCATGCAGCGCGATATTTACGATCCCGAGGCCACGGTCTTCGTCTATGAGGATACGGTGCGGCTCTTTGCCGAACTCCCCGCCGAGGACGGCGGGACGGCCACGGGAGAGAGCGTCGCCCTTCCGGCGGGGACGGCGATGCCGCTCCCCGGCAAGGTTTCCCCGCCGTCGGCGCGGGCCGGGCAAGAGGCCGCCCCCGGCGGGGAAGGACGGCTACCCTATACGCTGGACATCAGCCTGCTGCTGTGCTCGTCACGGCATTGCGTGCCCGTCGATCACGACATGCGCGGCGAACTGCCGCCCCTTCCCTGGCCGGAGGCCGCGCAGCAGCCGTGGTACGGGCAGTGGCAGGACCTTTCCCGCCGGCAGCCCGCGGAGGCGGACGCCGTGTACGAGGGTGGACCGCGCTTTTCGGCCACCGGGGGCGATTCCATGGCCCAGTCGGTGGAGGCCTTCCTTGGCCGCAAGCGGCAGGCGGACGCGCTGCCCGCGCCGGCGGACTTCGACTTCGTCCTTGAGCCGCGCTACGAGGCCGAGACCTTCGAGATCTCCGGTTTCGGCACGGCCGTGCTGGTGGGCCTGCTGGCCGGTCTGCTGCTCAATGCCATGCCCTGCGTGCTGCCGGTGCTGACCTTCAAGGTCAGCGGCCTGCTGCTCATGGGCGGATCGGCGGACAAGGAGGGCCTGCGGCGCTTCCGGGAACACAACCTGCTTTTTTCCGCCGGGGTGCTGACCCTGTTCACCGTGCTGGGCCTGCTTTTCGGCGCGGCGGACATGATGTGGGGGCAGCTCTATCAGCATGAAAGCATCCTGCTCGTCATGCTGGTGCTGGTCTTTCTCATGGGGCTTTCCATGCTGGGGGTGTTCACGCTGCCCGTCATCGACCTGAAAACCGGGGAGAACAGCCGCAACCCCCGCCTGCAATCCTATCTGACCGGGCTGGTCTCCACCTTTCTGGCCACGCCGTGCAGCGGCCCCATGCTGGGCGGCGTGCTGGGCTGGGCCTTCACCCAGTCGCTCGTGGTGCTGGTCATCATTTTCTGGTCCGTGGGCGTGGGCATGGCGCTGCCTTACCTCATCTTCAGCATCTGGCCGCAGTTTGCGCGCGTCCTGCCGCGCCCCGGCGCGTGGATGAAGGTGTTTGAGCGCTTCCTCGGCTTCTGTCTGCTGGGCACGGCGCTCTACCTCCTCTCCATCCTGCCGGTGGCCAGGCACATGCAAGTGCTCATGGTGCTTCTGCTGGTCTCGCTGGGGGCCTGGCTCTGGGGGCAGTTCTGCGGGCCGGCGGCTCCTGTTTTGCGGCGGCGGATCATGGGCATGCTGTGTCTGGGCATCCTTGTCGGCGCGGTGGTCTGGGTGCTGCGGCCCGTGGCCCCGCTGCCGCACTGGCGGGACTTCTCGTCCGAGGCCTTCCTGGCGGAACTGGGCGAAAAGCCGTTGCTGCTGGAATTCACGGCGGATTACTGCCCCAACTGCAAATTCGTGGAAGCGACCGTCCTGACCGACGAACGCCTGCGCGATCTGCGCGCCCGCTACGGCATGGAGCTCATCCGCGTCGACCTGACCAGCCCCGACGCCTTCGCCATGCGTCTGCTGGACGCTCTCGGCAGCCGCAGCATCCCGCTCACCGCCCTTTTCCCCGCCGGTGAAGCCGCCCGGCAGCCCGTGGTCCTGCGGGATGTCTATACCGCCGGCCAGCTTGAGGACGCCGCGGAACGGGCCTTTGCCGGTTCCTGACGCGCGGGCGCGGCGTTGGGGGAGGGCGGGCGCTTCCATGAGCGCGCCTTTCCTGGCGCAGCGGGGCTCCCGCGGCCGCCATTCGGCGGCCCGCCGGGAGGCGACCACGCCCGGATGCCGGGCAAAAGCCGTCAGCCAGCGACGGAAAAGAAAACAGGAAGAAGACCGCCCCCGTTTCCCGCCGCTTGACGCTGCCGGGCATATCGGGTAAGAGTACGCGAGTCATGGGCAGTTAGCTCAGTTGGTTGAGCACCGCCCTTACAAGGCGGGGGCCACAGGTTCAAGTCCTGTACTGCCCACCAGCCGGAGCGGTAGTTAAGACGGTTATAACGCCGGCCTGTCACGCCGGAGGCCGAGGGTTCGAGTCCCTTCCGCTCCGCCAGAACGCAAGACGCACTATGGGGATGCCCATAGTGCGTTTTTTTCGCTTCCCGCCAGTCTCCCGGGACGCGGAAAGAAAGCCGCCCACGGGTGCGGGGGACGGTCCGTCGCAGGCAAGCTCTTCTTTCCGGCTGGCTGAGGCTGTCCCGGCCACCGCAGCGCCGGCGCAAAGTCGGGCTGGCCGGCGGCTCAGGCGGCATCCCGAAAGCGCATGAAGACGTATTCGTAGATCCTGTCGCGGTAGGCCGGGATGCTTTCGTCCGGGAAGCTTTCCGGCAGGCTTTTCCACAGCACGTCCCGGATGAGGTTGCCCAAGGCGTCACGGGTCGCCTGCTTTTGCGTCCAGTGATCCATTTCGGCGATCTTTTCCCTAATCCTGGCCAGCAGGTCCCGGGCCACGGCCTTGATGGTCCTGATGTCCTGCGGGGACAGGTCCTCCGAAAAGAGCATATCGTAGACGCTCAGTTCTTCCACGCTGCTGAAGCCCTCGCGGATGTAGCGGGTGCTTTCCTCGTCCATGTCGGCGGCCAGCCGCATCAGTTCCATGAAGGTCTGTTCGATGCCGGCCCTGTCCTGTTCCCTGTTGTAGGCTTCGATGATCTTCTGGTAGCGCTCGTAATAGTCGATGCGGCGGGGATCGGCCTGGAGCATGGCGTCGAGCCGCTGCCGCATGATGTCTTCCATATCCTTCAGGATGAGATGCCGGCGTCTGGAGCGGGCGAATTCCCTCTGGAGCAGGGCAAAGTCGATCCTGCTGATGTCGAACCGGGCGCTGTCGTGCGCGGATGCCGGCTCCACGGCGACGTACTCGCTGATGATGGCATTGATCTGGGCTTTCAGGGGCTCGTTGTCCGCGGGCTTGCGGCGTGCCTGCACGATGCCGAGTATGGCCTCCAGAGCGTCGCGCCGGGCGCGGACATCTTCCGTCACGTCGTCACGATCGACATATTTGCACAGGCGGAGCAGTTCGCCCACGCGGGACTGGAAGGCCTTTTTCGTCTCCTCGTCGCCGCAGACGGCGTTCGCCGCCTGCTGGAGCAGATCGAGCCTGGCGAAATGACGGGCGTCGACGATGTCCGCCAGCACGATGCCCGGGCCGGCCAGGAGGCGCTCCGCGGCGTCGATGTCCTCCCGCAGGCGGTCCAGCAGCTTCGCCTTGTCCACCGCCGGGCAGTTGCCGCCGCTGCCGCCGTCGCGGGCCGTGTAGTCGGCAAGAGCCTTGCGGAGCGCCTTGACGATGCCCACATAGTCGATGATGAGGCCGTTGCTCTTGCCTTCGGCAACGCGGTTGGCGCGGGCGATGGTCTGCATCAGGGTGTGAGCCTTGAGGGGCTTGTCCAGATACAGACAGGACAGGCTCGGCACGTCGAAACCGGTGAGCCACATGGCGCAGACGAAGACCACCCGCAGCGGATGGGCGACATCCTTGAACTCCTTGTCCAGCTCGCGTTTTTCCATCTTTTCGCGGTGGGGGGCGATGTCCAGCCCCCAGGCGCGAAAGGTCTGTATTTCGTTCTGCTCCTGACTGATGACCACGGCCATCTCGGTTTCTTCCATCCATGCCAGCTTGCGGGCAAGCTCCTGGGCTTCCTGCTGTCCGGCCTGAGCCGCCCGCCGGGCAAGCGCTTCCTTCTCCTCCTGCCAGAAGCGGACCGCAAGTTCGTACATGCGTACGCAGGTGACCTTGTTCAGACAAACGAACATGGCCTTGCCGCTGGTCCACAGATCGGAATAATGCCGCACGAAGTCGCGGGCCACGGCTTCCAGGCGGGGCGTCGCGGTGAGGAGATGGATCTCCCGGGCGAATTCACGCTCCAGCCGCTCCTGTCGACTGGGGTCGAGGTCGGCCTGTTCGATGGCCTCAAGGATCCTGTCGCTGATGTCGGGGGCGGGGATGTCCTTCAGGCGCTCGCCCCGGTTCTCATAATAGAGCGGGACGGTGGCGTGGTCGTCCACGGCGCGCTGGAAATCGTAAATGGAGATGTAGCCGCCGAAGGTGCGCTCGGTGATGTTGTCGTCGGCAAACAGAGGCGTGCCGGTGAAGCCGATGCGCGAGGCCGTGGGCAGCAGGCGGCACATGTTCTCGGCGAACAGGCCGTATTGCGAGCGGTGCGCCTCGTCCGACATGATGATGATGTCGTGGGCCGGCGTGATGGGCGGATCGTCCGGCTGGTTGAATTTCTGGATCAGCGTGAAGATGAAGCCGGGATTGCCCCGCAGCTTGCGTACAAGGTCGCTGCCGCTGGTGGCGACGCACTGTTCGGCCTTGAGGCCGTCGCCCAGCGCATCGCAGTTCTCGAAGGTCTCGCTGATCTGGCGGTTGAGCTCCTCGCGGTCGGTGAGGATGACGAAGGTCGGCGAGCCGGGGAACTTGCGGCGGATCTTCCGGGCCAGGAAAAGCATGGAATAGCTCTTGCCGCTGCCCTGCGTATGCCAGAAGACCCCCAGTTTGCCGTGGCGCAGCTTGCGGCCGGCATAGGCTTTGACGGCCTCGTTGACGCCCAGATACTGATGGTTGCGGGCAAGGATCTTGACCAGCCTGCCGCCGCTGCGGTCGAACAGGAGGAAATTCTCCAGCAGGTCGAGGAAGTTCTCCTTGCGGCAGATGCCGCGTAACATGGTCTCCAGCGCCACGCTGCCCGCGTCGCTTTCCGCAAGGCGTTTCCATTCATGGAAAAAGGCGTACTTGCCGCCCAGCGTCCCCACTCTGGCCTCCGTCCCGTTGGAGAGGATGATGAAGGCATTGAAGTGGAAAAGCTGGGGGATGGTGTCCAGATAGTCGGTGTAATTGTCGGTATAGGCGTTTTCCACCGCCACGGAGGGCTTTTTCAGCTCCACGAAAAGCAGCGGTATGCCGTTGACGAACCCCACGATGTCCGTGCGGCGGCGGTACAGACTGCCGTGGATCTTCATCTCCCTGATGGCCAGAAAGTGATCGTTCTCCGGCTTGTCGAAGTCGATGACGCGGGCGCGGCGCTCCTCGCTCCCGCCGTCCGGCAGCCGGACGCTGACCGGTATGCCGTTGCGGATGAGCGCGTATTTCTCCTTGTTGATCTGAAGCAGGGACGACGTGACAAGGCAGCTCCTGAGCCTGCTCTCGGCCTCGTCCATCTGGGCCGCCGTAAGCCAGGGATTGAGCCGCGCCAGGGCCGCGCGGAAATACCGGCTGAGCAGAGCGTCCGAATACGCCGTGCGCCCGAACGTCCCCTCAGGCCCCAGCACCTCGCGGTCGTGGGCAAAGGCCACCTCCCAGCCCAGCTCCCGCTGAAGCAGCTCGCCCGCGCTTTCCTGCACCAGTATGTTTTCGGAGTAGTCATAGCTCAAGGGATGGCCTCCCTTTTTTATAGCGTGTGCGCACAAGCACAAGTCCATTTCTGGGGGAAGGGGAACCCCTCCGCCAGCGCGGGAGGGGTTCCCCTTCCCCCAGGCCCCCATCCTCTCCCCAGCGCGCTTTTATCAGGGGCAAATACCGTTGCCTTTCATACGGGAAAAGAGGTGGAATGCTATAAAAATTTCGCTAAGTTTACGTCGCGAGATTGCAAATACGATTTATCCATCATAAGATATGTGTATTGCTTATTAGTTTATTTATGGGATATGAGTTTGGGAAGTAATATTTTTTTTGTTTTTTCAATATGTCTTATTGCATTTTTAGTGACTTCTATTTTTTTTATAAAGGGAAAAATAATGCTATAAAATTTGTATAGTGTGTCCATGTCTGGCTCGATAATTTCAAAATTTTTAAATGTGCTTTTGCTGATTTCTAAAAAAGTTGACCCTTTCGATTTGCCTATGATTTCTTCTTTCCTCGATATGAGATTATATAGTAAATAAAATGTCATATATTTTTTGTGAGGTATGCATGATATAAACCCTTGATTTGTACAGAGTTCTTTCTCACAAACTGCAAAAAAACCAATACTGGCTCTACTTGTCATAAGGATAGTGTACGGGGGCAATATTTTTGCGGCACAGCTGCGGAGTCCTTGCTGAGTTATTTTTTTCTCAGTATCTAGGAGAACAATATCTTTATTTTTTGTTATATCTGTTGGTGTTGCCCATAGGATGTTTCCGCCTTCATAGTTTTCTTTTATCTTTGTCGAAGGTGTTGCTCCGCCAACAATATTACATATGTCATCTATTTTTCTTCTTTCCCACCCCTCAGGCACGCCATCCACGATCCGCGTGGTTTCGTGGCCGGGGAAGCGCAGGTCAACGAACCATTCCTTGTACAAACGCTGCGCGGCCTCTTCCAGAAGCTGTATCTGCTTCTGGTTGTTTTCGATGAGGTCATCATAGGCGGAAAGGATACCGGCTATTTTTTGCTGTGCTGAATAGGACGGCAAGCTTATATGTAAATTTCTGATATCGGGAAGATTGACATGCGGAACGGTAGCTCCACTAGCAAATTTTAATAAATTGTGCTGCTGTTGCGGAGCAAGCATATAATAAACAAGAAAATCAGGAAAAACTTTTGTTCTATCGGGGCGAATCAAAACAGTCCGCTGGCCAAGGCAAACTTTTGCTCCGTTTTTGATGATGGCAATATTGCCCGCAGGTGCTTCACGGGCGAAAATCAGGTCATCATCTTGTGGGACGGCGCGAGACGTTCTGGCATGATATACTTTTTCAGAAACTTTGTGGACATTCTCCAGTATCAAGCGTCCTTTGCCGATATTAGGCGTTCTGATAAGAGGGAATCCTGTCCCTTCATCAGGTGAGGTCGAGTGGGGGCAATCGACAATGAATTCACAGACATCAATTAACCGCATCAGCTATCTCGCAACGCTTATGATATTGTTTTTCAAGGCTTTTGAAGGTGTTTTGCAAATGCAGTCAATGGATGCAAAAGCGAAAATATTGGGTATGCCATTACTACCGCAGATGTCAGGGGTATTTGCTCTGCAACAATAGGTCTGGCTTTCTGTATCTCTTTTTTGAAGGGGAGCATTGAAAGCGATTTTTAGCTCTTTATTCATAGCCCCATCTCCTGCCAGTTTCGGGAAATGGTCTCCATGAGCGCGTTGCTTTCGGCCTGGAGGCGCACGAGCTCCGCGTGTATCTCGTTCATGCGCCGGGCAAAGTCCACGCCGTCGTCTTCCGCCGGGGGCACGCCCACATACGCGCCCGGGGTGAGGGAAAAGTTCTTTTCCTCTATCTCCTTGCGTCCGGCCACGCGGCACAGGCCGGGGATGTCGGCATACACGCCGTCCCCGAATCGTGCGTAGAGCCACTGGGCCTCCCGCGCGGCAAGGAGGGCGTTCTCCACCTCGGCAAGGCGTTCCTCCCAGAGGGCGGCGGCCTGTTTCTTTTCCGCGCGTTTGGCGGCGGCCGCCGCCGCGCGGGACTGCTCCCGCTGCTCCTCAAGGAAGGACTGGAGCGCTTCGAGACAGCTTTGGAAGGAGGCGTCAGGCGGCAGGGAGAAGGTCACGTCCTTCGGGCGGGAGGCAGCGGCCAGGGGCAGGGGCAGGCTGGCCCCCTTGTCGGAGAGACGCCGTTTCCCCGTGATCCAGACGCAGACGGACAGCGTTTGCCGGTAGGCGGCCAGCAGGTCGCGGTACGGCTGCGTCTCGCCGCGGTAGAGCCGGACGATGGCGGTCAGGTTCTGGAGCTGCCACTCGTTCCACTCGTTGAGGGTGCGGTCCACCACGGTGTAGTAGTTGCGGGCGTCGATGAAGAGCACCGAGTCCCGCAGGCGGTCGGGCTTGCCCTTGTCGAAGAACCAGAGGGTACAGGGCAGGCTCTTGGTGTAGAAGAAGTTATTGCCCACGCTGATCATCACGTCCACATGGCCGGTTTCCACAAGCTGTCTGCGGATGTCCCTGTCCTTGTTCTGGCTGTCGGTGGCGGAGGAGGCCATGACGAAGCCCGCCCGGCCCCGTTCGTTCAGATAGGCGTAGAAATAGGATATCCACAGATAGTTGGCGTTGCTCACCTCCTTGTTCTTGTTGACGGCGGGCAGGCCGAAGGGCAGCCGCCCGGCGCTGAGGGCGGACTCGGCCTTGACCTTGTCCACATTGAAGGGCGGGTTGGCCATCACATAGTCGCAGCGGCCCGCGAGAGAGTGGGCATCCTGATAAAAGCTGTTGGCCTCGTCGCCGGAGACGATGGAGGCGGTCAGGCCGTGTACGGCCATGTTCATCAGACAAAGACGGGCGTTGTATTCCACCTTTTCCTGGCCGTAAAAGGTCATGGCGTTGTTGGCGGCCATGCCCGCCGCGTGGACGAAATCCCCCGTCTGCACGAACATGCCGCCGCTGCCGCAGGCCGGGTCAAGCAGGATGCCCCGCTCCGGCTCAAGGATGTTGACGATCATCTTCACCAGTGATTTGGGCGTGAAGAACACGCCGTCGTCCGCGGCGATGTTCTTGGCGAACTTGTTGAGGAAATATTCATAGATGCGGCCGATGACGTCGCCATCCACGGCATCGAGGGCGTCGTCGTTGAAGATGCGGAGGAGGGTGCTCAGAAGTTCCGAAGAGAACTTGCCGTATTCCCGGGGCAGGACGCCGGAAAGCTGGTCGTTCTGGGCCTCGATGAGCTCCACGGCGTTGTTCACCACCTCGCCGAGGCTGTTCAGCGGCTGGCCGCCCACACCGTGCAGACCGGCCGAGGGGATGTCGGCGGGCAGCCCCACCAGAAAGGGGTAGCGCGCCATTTCCGGGAGATAGAGGGCGCTCTTGGCGCTGAAGTCCGAGGCCGTCACGGGCAGCGCGCGCCCCTTGCGCACGGGGCGGTGCTTGAGGATCTCGGCCTCCACCAGCGTGAAGCGGCTGTAAGCGTAGCGCAGGAAGATCAGGCCGAGCACCGGCATGCAATATTCATTGGAGGTCAGCTTGGAATCGGCGCGGAGCGTGTCGGCGGATTCCCATAATCTGGCTTCCAGCTTTTTCAGGCTTTTGTTGTCCATGCAGCATCCTTGTATGCTCTCGTGCGGGCACGCGGGGGGCGGCACACGGCCTGATGATAGCCTTTTTCCCGCCGGCGGAGAAGGGGGAGGGCAGGCGCTCCCCTGCCGGCGGCAGGCCGGGCGGCGGCTTCACGATAACGTATTTAAAATATGTAAAAATATGTTTCACTTGCCGCGCATGCTCCGGCGCGAGGCGGGGATCGTCCCGCACGCGACGCTGGCGAAACGTGTCTGTACGGCGGGACGGGCCGCCTGCCGTCCGCCGTCGCACGATATGGACACACGGGCAGCGCGACCATGCCGCGGGAGGAGCGGCCCTGCCGCCGCAACGAAAAGCCGGCCGGACAGCGGGCGCATCAAGGCATGGCGGCATAACAAAAAAGGGTCACGGAATCTCCGTGACCCTTGCTTGCGGACTGGTGCCGAGGGCGGGACTCGAACCCGCACAGCTATTGCCACTACCCCCTCAAGATAGCGTGTCTACCAGTTCCACCACCTCGGCGGCAGAAAGAGTTTATACGCGAAGCCGCGGCGCTTGGCAAGTCTTTTTTCAGTGCCTTTTTTCCGGGCCGCTTGTCCGCCTGCGGTCGTCCGTGTGCCGCTTTTCCTGTGGGACAGGCGGAGAAGGGCACGCCGGGCCCGGCCATGTCATTCCTTCGATTTCAGATGCCATGACGGCGGGTTGATGCCCTTGACCGTACAGGCGAGGAAGCGATCCCAGGGGAAGGACTGTCCGTCTTCCCCCTGGGCAAGCTCGCCGTAAAAGCAGCGGCCGTCGGGGCTCATGACGGCGTCCAGAATATCTCCCTTCGCGGGGATGACGAGGCCGAAGGCCTCCAGATAGTCCCTGAGCGGCATGGCCCGGGGCCACGGCCCGTAGGGATGGAAATCCTCATCCCAGATCCACATTTCCCGGCCTTTCGTGTACAGGGCGATTTTGCCGTTGTCGCTGATATCGCCAAAGTCGGGGGAGCCGTAGGTGACGCTTTTGTTGTCGTCGATGGGGACGGCCTTCCCGGTGTCGTCCAGTCGTGCCAGCAGGGTCAGCTCATCGGAGATCCGCCTCCCGGACGGGTGGATCTCATTCAGTCTGACGCTGCACAGGACATGGCGGGCATCAAAATCGGGCGTACAGTAGGCGATGTCCCTGACGTACCAGTTCCTGAACAGCGGACTGCGCCGATCCGCCTTTTTCAGCTCCACATCCGTCAGCACCCGACTGGGCCCGGCAATGGCTATCCCCCAGCGGTGCAGGGGATTGTCCGGGTCGCCGGCCCGCAGGATCTTCGTGTTGTCGTCGGGCATGCCGGTGGCCGCGGCGCCGCCGAAGAGCAGCTCGCGTTCCTTGCCGGTGGCGAGATCGCGCACATGGGTGGTGGGCGACATGGTACGCAGAATCTTTTTGCCGTCACGGCTCAGGATGCGTTTGGGCGCCGCGCTTTCATGCGCGAAGGCATCCAGCTCCCTGTAGTTCCCTCCCTTCATCCAGAACCAGAGCGGCCGGTTCTGGATGTAGCCCCGGCTCATGGCCTCCTTGCCCTGCGGCGTTTGGGCGAAGCGCTCGAGCTCCTCCCCGGACGCATCAGGCCCGGGCGCGCCGGGAACCGGCTCCATGCCCTTGCCGGCGGCCACCGTGCCGTCGGCCGACAGACCGCGCCATGTCACGTCAACAAGTCCGTGCTGGGGCATGAGGAGCAGCTCCTTGTCGTACTGCCAGAAAAAGCCGAGGCTGGCCCATGTCTGTCCGTAGCCGGGCGGGGCGCCTTCATCGCGGTGCCGGATGAAGCCGATCACGGTGCGTCCATCATCGCTCAGGGCTTCCCCCATGCCGTAATACTCGGATGGCGGCGTCAGGAGGATCGAATCGAAATCCCGATTCCAGATAAAAGGGCGGCCGTCGACGATGCCGGTGAGCGCGCGACAGTCCGGCGCTATGGCCAGGATGCGTCCGTTTTCGCCGAGCAGCGGCGACATGTCCTTGATGAAGCCTTGCGAGGGCGGCGCTTCCGGGGCGGCACTGTGCCCCGTGGCGGGCAACAGCAGCAGGGGGAGCGCCGGGAGCATCGCTGCCGCGCGACGTGCCCAGCGGCTGCCGAATCGGAAAAGGTGTTTCATGCTGTCCTCCTTGCGTAGATCGAGAGGGGGTAAGAGGCCGGTGCGACAGAATATATTCGGGAAGGGAGAAAAGGGTCAATGCCGCGCGCCCAGCGGGACAGGGGCGAGGCCGGAGCAGGGGGGCGGCGCACAACGCAAAAAGGGTCGCAGTATCCATACTGCGACCCTTGCTTGCGGACTGGTGCCGAGGGCGGGACTCGAACCCGCACAGCTATTGCCACTACCCCCTCAAGATAGCGTGTCTACCAGTTCCACCACCTCGGCGGCGAAGAGAATCTTTACCTTTTTTCCGCGCGGCTGGCAAGTCTTTTTTCAGGGCTTTTCCTGTTTCCGCCGCGCCTTTTCCGCCCTTGCGCGGGCCCTGCGGGAGCCGTGCCTTACGGGCGCGTGTTTTTCGGGGGTTTCCTCAGGGTCCAGTGCGGCGGCTCGATGCCCTCGCCCGTGCAGGCGAGAAATTCCCGGTAAGGGAACTGCTTTTCATCCTCTTCGGCGGCGAGCCGGCCGTAAAAGCAGCGTCCGTCCGGGCTCATAAGGGCGTCCGCGATCCTGCGTCCCGGAGGGAGGGCAAGACCGAACGAGGCCAGATAGTCCCGGAGCGTCCATGCGTTGGCATACCGGTCGGGAGTCGGTATGTCCTCATTCCAGACGTACATGTCACGCTTCTGCTCGTAAAGGACGATCTTTCCGTTGTCGCTGATGTCCCACAGCACGCCCAGCGGACCCGCTGCAAAGTCGTCATCGTCAGCGATGGGGGTGACGCCGCCCTTGTCGTCCAGTCGGGCCAGCAGGCTGAAGCCGCCCGGCAGCGGCCTGTCGGGGCTTGCGCTGGGCGGGGCTTACGCGTACACCAAGACGACGTGAGGTATGTACTATGGATGCCCAGATCCAGGAATTCCTGCGCCGGTCAGGGCCGGTGCTCTGTGTGGATATCGGCAGCGGCACACAGGATGCGCTGCTGGTCCGGCCCGGCCTTGAGCCGCACAACTGGCCGCGTTTCGTCTTGCCGTCTCCGGCGCGCATGGTGGCGCAGCGCATCCGGGAGATGACGTTGCTCAAGCGTGACGTCTGGCTGTACGGCGGCAATATGGGGGGCGGCTTTGGTCAGGCGGTGCGGGAACACATCGCCGCGGGCCTGAAGATAAGCGCCACGGCGGCTGCCTCGCGCGCCCTGCACGACAGGGAAGATGTGGTCTGCGGCATGGGCGTGCACCTGGCCGAGGACTGCCCGGCGGGGCATGTGCCGCTGTTTCTGACGGATTATTCGCCGGAATTCTGGGCTTCGCTCCTGCGTCATGCGGGCCTGCCGCAGCCGCATCTTGTCCTTGCGGCCGCGCAGGATCATGGCGAGCACGGGCAGGGCAACCGGGCGGGGCGCATGCGGATCTGGCAGGACCTGCTGCAAAAGTCCGCCAGCCCGGAGGAATGGATACATACGACGGTGCCGCCCCTGCTGACCCGCCTGCGCGCCCTGCGGGAAAAGACGGGCGGCCCGGTGGCGGATACGGGCGTGAGCATCCTGCTGGGGGCGCTGAGCGAGCCGGAGGTCATGGAGCGCAGCTTCCGCGAGGGCATCACCATCGTCAACGTGGGCAACGGCCATACGGTGGCCGCGCTGGTCTACAAGGGCATCGTGCGCGGGATGTATGAGCACCATACCGGCATGCGCTCCCTGCCGGAGATCCTGTCGGATCTGGAGCAGTTCCGCAAAACGTGGCTGCCGGCAGAGGAAGTGCAGGCCAGCGGCGGGCACGGCACGGCCTTCGGCCCGTATTGCGAGGAGGCGGGAGGCTATGCCCCCACCTTCATCCTGGGGCCGCGCCGGGATATGCTGGCGGGGCAGGGGAAATTTTTGTCCCCGCACGGGGACATGATGCAGGCGGGCAGTTTCGGCCTGCTCTGGGGCTGGGCCCGGCGGCAGGCAGGCCGGAACTGAGCCCGAAGGATTTTTTTGTGCAGCGTGCCTGTGAAGGAGAGCAATGATGGACGTTTTTGATCCGGCGGAACTGTGGAGCCGCGACCAGATTGAACACACGCAGCTTACGCGGCTGCGCGCCACGGTGGCGCAGGCCCGCAAATGCGAATTCTACCGTCGCCGCCTCGATGAGGCGGGCGTGACGCCTGAGAGCATCCGCAGCCTGGACGACGTGCGCCGCATCCCCTTCACCACCAAGCAGGACCTGCGCGACCAGTATCCCACGGGCATGCTCTGCGTGCCGCAGTCGGAGATCGTGCGCATGCACTGCTCCAGCGGCACCACCGGCAGCCCGGTGGCCATCTGCCATACCCAGAACGACATCAACTCCTGGGCGGACCTCGTGGCCCGCAGCTTTTATATGGTTGGCGTGCGCAAGGAGGACGTCTTCCAGAACATGTCCGGTTACGGCCTGTTCACCGGCGGCCTCGGCATCCACTTCGGGGCCGAACGCATCGGCTGCATGACCATCCCCGCCGGGCCGGGCAACTCCCGCCGCCAGATCAAGCTGGCCAAGGACTTCAAGACCACGGTGGCCCACATCCTGCCGTCGTACGCGCTCATCCTGGGCGAGCATCTGCGCGGCATGGGCGAGGACCCGCGGGAATTCCCCCTGCGCATCGCCGTGGTGGGCGCGGAGCCATATACCGAGGAATTCCGTCGCCGTATCGAGGACCTGTTCAATATGAAGGCCTACAATTCCTACGGCCTCTCGGAGATGAACGGGCCGGGCGTGGCCTTTGAATGTCTGCAACAGCACGGCATGCACGTCTGGGAGGACTGCTACATCCCGGAGATCATCGATCCCGAAACGGGCGAGCCCGTGCCGGACGGTCAGACGGGCGAACTGGTTATGACCTGTCTGTGCCGGCAGGGCATGCCCATCCTGCGGTACCGCACCCGCGACCTGACCCGCTTCCTGCCCGGCGAATGCGCCTGCGGCCGCAAGCATCGCCGTCTTGACCGCATCGTGGGCCGCTCGGACGACATGTTCATCATCAAGGGCGTCAACGTCTATCCCATGCAGATCGAACAGGTGGTTATGAGCTTCCCGCAGGTGGGCCAGAATTACCTCATCCTGCTGGAGAACGACGGTTTCGGGGACGTGATGCGCGTGCAGGTGGAGATCCGCGACGAGTATTTCGTGGAAGATATGCGTACCCTGCAGGGCCTGCAGAAGACCATAGCCAACCGCCTGCGCGACGAGATCCTCATCACGCCGCGTGTGGAGCTCGTGCAGAGCAACAGCCTGCCCTCCTCGGAAGGAAAGGCCGTGCGCGTGCAGGATACGCGTCTCAAGAAATAGGCCAGGGCATGGAAGGACTGCTGCACGTTTTTTCCTTCGGGATGGCGTACTTTTTCGTGGTGCTGCTGGCCCTTGTCCTCCTGCTCAACATCCCCGGGCTGCCGGCCAACTGGCTGGTGCTCGTGTTGGTGGGCATCTGGCAGTTCGTGCATCCGCAGCCGGGCGATCTGGATGCCTGGTACTGGATCATGGCCGTCGGCCTGGCCGTGCTGGGCGAAGTGCTGGAGACAGGCGTGCAGATCATCAAGGGCCGCCGTCACGGGTCGAGCAAAACGGGGACTTTCGCCGGCATGGTGGGGGCCTTCGTGGGGGCCATCGTCTTTGCGCCCTTCCTGCTGGGCATCGGCGCGCTGCTCGGCGCGCTGTTCGGAGCCTGGCTGGGCTGCCTGCTGGTGGAACTGATGCGCGGCCGTCCTCTCCAGCAAAGCCTGGATGCGGCCTTCGGCACCATGATGGGGCGCTTTCTGGGGACCGTCTGCAAATGCGGGGTGGGCGGGGCCATCGTGGCCCTCACCGCCCGGCGCATCTGGCCGGAGATGTCGCCCGTCGTGCTGCCGCTGCCGGATATGCCGCCCGCCCCGCCCGCGGAGCCGGGACAGGTGGTCCTCTGGCTGGGACATCTTTTCTGCTGAGGGACGGGGCAGGCCGCCCCGTCTGCAAGGAGCCGGCATGGAACATCCGCTGCACGGGCTGGACGTGGTGCTCGTCCAGACCCGCTTCCCCGAAAATATCGGCATGGCGGCGCGGGCCTGCGTCAACATGGGCTGCGGGCACATCTCGCTGGTGGAACCGGAGCGCTGGTTGCGCGACAAGGCCTCGCCCCTGGCCACGCCCAAGGGACAGGCCCTGTTGGACGGCATAACCGTCCATGACAGCCTTGCCGACGCCGTGGCCGACAGCGCGCTGGTCATCGGCACGACGGCCCGTCGCGGCGGCTGGCGGCAGGCCATGCTTTCGCCGGAGCGCTGCGCCGCCGAGGTCGCGGCCTGTCTGCGACAGGGCGGCCGGGTGAGTCTGGTGTTCGGGCCCGAAGACAGGGGGCTGGACAATGCCGCCATTACGCACTGTCACCGTCTGGTGTGCATCCCCACGGACCCGGCGGCCAGCTCGCTCAATCTGGCGCAGGCCGTGCTGATCGTGCTCTATGCCTGCGCCGCGGCCATGCGGGAGGCGGACAGGCCGGAGGCCGGCGCGGCCGCCGGCGGGGAGCCCCACGGCCCCCGGAACGTGCCGCAGCCGGAAGCCGTCGAGCCCGCGTCCCTTGCCGGGAAGGCGGACGCCCCCGGCCCGCTGGCCTCGGCGGCGGATCAGGAACGCCTCATGGCCGCCCTGCGGGACATGCTGCTGCGTATCGACTACCTCCACGGCGACAATCCCGATTACTTCCTCATGCCGTGGCGGCGGCTGTTCGGCCGGGCCCGGCTGCGGCGACACGAATATGACGCCCTCATGGGCATGTGCCGGCAGGTGCGGCGGGCGCTGGAACGGAAAGAAGGATGAGTGGGGGTATCGCACGGGCGGCAACGCCGTGTGCACGGAACACATCTTGCTGAAAAAAGGGGGGCGATATGCCCTCCTTTTCTGTTTTGGACAGCTTCCCCTTCACCGGCGGGATCAGCGCGTGTCGCGGGCGGTCCATCGCCGCCCCGGATGTCGATCGGCGTCGATGCCCGCCGTCTGCCAGCCGCAGCCGGAAGGGCCGAACAGCGGCGTTTCGCAGTGACCGGTCGGGCCGCGTTCTGTCCCTGTCCCAGGGCGTCCTGATAAATGATCCTGGTCTCCCGGGGCAGGCGGTAATAGGCCATGATCCAGGGTTCGATATAATCTCTGCCATCGTAAGGCATACATTCCGCGTAGTTCTTGTCGGGGAGCCTGTAGAAGACGACCTCCGCCGGCGGTGGCGTCTGCCGGCCGGCGGCACGCGGATTGCGGTCGTTGGCAAGGATGGTCGGATAATTGCGATAGTGGCCGCGAATGACGGCTATCCCGTGGTGGGACAGGGCGAAGATCAGCAGGATCCCGGCCAGAAAATGTCTGGCGCGGAGCGAAAGCGAGCAATTTTCCAGTGCCAGGGTCCAGATGCCGGTAAAGACGATGGTGAGCAGGTAACTGGCGGGAAAAAAGAAGCGTGCGCGCCGAAACGACGCTTTATGACGTAAAATATGCCCACGGACAGCAGGCTGCCGATCAGAAAGGGCAGGAAGCGGCGGAGGGACGTCCGTGGCAGATTTGAACAGCCAGAAGCCGAGAAGAGGGATCAGGCCGACGGTGACGACCGCCACCTGCTCCTGGGAGGCGGCTGCGAGGAAAAAGGAGACAGGCACGGCCACGCATACGGGCAGAGGCAGTCTGTCGCGCTGTCGCGTGGCCAGCAGGAGGTACACGCCAAGCGTCAGCGGGCAGAATGACCAGACGTAGAGGACGGAAGCCGTGGCCCAGAACAGACCTCCCCGGTAGATGCCCTCATTGTAGAGAAGGAAGGTGGACAGCAGCAGGGACAGGACGAGCCAGGAGTCCTGTTCCTTTCCAAGCAGCAGGGTGGCGGCCAGCACCAGCGCCTGAGCAAGGAAGAAGCAGGACATGCCGCCCTGCATGAGCAGAAGCTCAAAAAAGAAAAAGACGACCCTGCCCCCCCATTCCATGTAATGCCGCGTGAGGTAGTCGATGATGTTCGGCAGCGTCCTTTCCGCGTAGTGGGCATCAACGGCGCAGGTAAGCGATCCGTAGCCATAATCATCATGGTAAAAGCCAATATATTTGTTCTGGAGATAGGTGATGCAGAGGATGACGGCGAAGATCGCGATATTTTTTTCATGGGTGGAATGTCCCTTTTGGTGTGAGATCCTCGGGCAAAAAGAAGAAAAAGAGCTCCCCGCCATGCGGCAGGGGGCTCGATCAACGAGTGGGGCGCGTGCGCGCCTACCGTTTCCACTGTTTGCCGCAGGCCCGCGCCAGCGTGCGGACAAGACTTTGCGTGCCGTCCTTGCCGCCGCCCAGGGCCTGCACCATGCGGTAACATTCCTCGGCGCGCTCCGTGCCGGGCAGGACAAGGCCCATGCGGCGGCATTCCTCAAGGCAGAGGCCGAGGTCCTTCACAAAGTGCTCCACAAAGAAGCCCGGGGCGAAGTCCCCCTTGAGGATGCGGCGGCCCAGCGTGTTCATGGCCGTGCTGCCGCCCGCGCCGGGAACGACCAGCTCCAGCCATGCGTCCACATCCAGCCCGGCCTCCTGCGCGTAGAGCAGGGACTCGCAGACGCTGAACATGACGCCGGCCACGGCGATCTGATTGGCCAGCTTGGCCTGCTGGCCGCTGCCTGCCGCGCCGCAGTGCATGAGCGACGTGCCCATGACCTCGAGACAGGGACGGACACGCTGGTACGCGTCGGCTTCGCCGCCCACGAAGATGGAGAGGCGGGCCTCGCGCGCGCCGATGTCGCCGCCGGTCACCGGAGCATCCAGTGCGGCGCAGCCGCGGGCGGCGGCCTCGTGCGCGATGCGGGCGGCAAGGGCGGGGCTTGAGGTGGTCATGTCGCAGAGGATGCCTCCCCGCGCCAGGCCGGACAGTGCCCCGTCCGGGCCGAGCATGACGGCTTCCACATCGGCGGGGTAGCCCACGATGGAAAAGACCACGTCGCTGTGTTGGGCCACCTCGGCCGGGCTGTCGGCCCAGCGCGCGCCCTTGTCCAGCAGGGGCTGTGATTTGGAACGGGTGCGGCTGCAGACCGTCAGCGGGAAGCCGGCTTTCAGGATGTGCCCGGCCATGGAAAGCCCCATGACGCCGGTGCCGATCCAGCCGACACGCAAGCTAGTGTTCATAACGACGCTCCTTTGTTGAGGTCAGGGATGGATGCCCCGTCACGGACGGGGCGGGCCAGGGTATATCGCCACAAATCTTGCAGATCATCACGATGGATAAGGTCGGTCAGCTGCATACGCTCCGCTTGCCATTGGAAGGCGCCTCGTATCCCCGTCTCTTCCCCGGATAAAAGCGCGCTGGGGAAGGGATGGGGCCTGGGGGAAGGGGAACACCTCCCGCGCCGGCGGCGACCGAAAGGCGGCCCGCAGGGCCGCGCCCGTTAGGCGACGCGGGAGCCTTACGGGCATCGACAGCAGAGCGCGAGGGGTTCTCCTTCCCCCCCAAACAGGTAACGAATAGTGTTGACAGCCCCTATTTGGCAAGGATCTGCTGCAGGATGCGGCGGCGGTCAAGGGCCTTGCCGCGCCGGGCCTCCTGTGTCTGCCGGGTGAAGATGTCCATATTGCGGCGCATGTTTTTGTTGAAGACGTCGCTGCCCGGAAAGTCCTTGCCGAGCTGCTCCATGCTGTCCGCAAAGAGGGCGGCATCCATCCTGCCCGCTTCCTCAAGCTTGCCGAGATAGAAGGACAATGTGCGCTCGATGCCCGTGCCGTACTGCTTGCGGGCCTCGGTGGACTGGGTGATGAGCTTTTGCAGGCGCTGCTTTACTTCGCCCCTTGCGACCTTCACATCCTTCTTCATCAGCACAAGCTGGCTGTCCAGCGACTGCTGGCGGCTGGCATAATTGCGGATGGTCTCGATGAGGTAGAGGCCGGTACGCAGCAGGGACTGAGCCTCCAGCTGCTTTTGCCGCTCCCGCATGATGTTGTTTTCCTTGAGGGTGGTACGCAGGGACAGCAGGTTTTTCCTGACGCCCTCATTGGGGGCGGAGGCCAGGAGCCGATCCAGCTCTTCCAGCGGATCGCGGCCGGCCTGCTGATCCTGCGCGGACAGGGGAGAGCTCGCCTCCCCGGCCCGGTCCCATTCGGCCACGAGTGTTTCCGGCCGGTTGCCGCCGGGCGTGTTGATGCCGGAAATGACGGGCCGGAAACCAAGGTCGCGTGCATGGGCCGGTCCGTCCTGCAAAAAGAAGGGCGTCTCCTCGCGGCGGCCGGGCATGATCTCGGCCTCGCCGGACAGGAAGGAGCCCCCCTTGCGTACCATGCCGCCGGCCGAACCGTGCAGGCGTCCGGCCACGGAAAAGCGGAAGGGGTCCAGCGTCATCTCCGCGGCATTGCCCGCCGTATCGTAGAGGCCCAGCGGATTGGGCCTGCGCGAACCGATACGGTTGACGTCCTCCTCTATACGGCCTGCCCCTTCAGGGCGATAGACGGCATAATCAGCGTAATTCGTGCCGTCGGCCATGACGAAGAAATCTTCCTGCATGAGCTGCTGTGTGCCCGCGAACTGGCCGCCGCGGGCCGCGTATTCCCATTCGGTCTCGGTGGGCAGGCGAACAAAGCCCACGTTACGGCTGTCGCCGGCAAAATGCGGCAGGCTGTCCGGCGCATTCTGCAACAGCCATTGCGTGTAGCGCCGGGTAAAGTCCACGGCATCGTACCAGCTTATGTCCGTAACGGGCCGGGCCGCATCGGGCGCAAGGCTGGCGGTATCGGGCGGCGTGGCCTGCATGACGGCGTCATATTGCAGGCGGCTCACCTCGTACTTGGCCACCAGATAGAAATAATGCGATCCCTTGGGGGCCGCCTTGCGCCAGTCGGCGGGCAGATCTTCGAGGCTGAAGGGCGCGGCCAGCGCGGCGGCGTAGCGACGATCGTAAAAGGCCCGCTCGTTGTTGGACGCATCGTCGCGGCCGGGACGCAGGGGCATGTCCCAGAGCAGCCCCTTGGCCGGTACGGCCACCAGACGGAAGGCCATCGTCAGGCCGCCGGGCATGGGCAGGAGGATGTCGTCCGCTGCGGGCTGCGGATTGGTGGCCGCCTCCACGGAAACGCTTTCTTTGGCCCGCAGAGCGGCTCCGGCCTCGTGGACAAGGCCGGGGGGGCACAGGCTCGCCAGCGTCAGCAGGGCGGCAAAAAGGAACTTCCGGCAACGGGGAACACGGCGGCATGAGACGTCAGATTTCACGGATGACCTCCGAAGGTTCGATGCGCCCGGCCCGCAGGGCGGGGCCAAGGGCGGCCAGCAGAGAAAGTCCGGCCACGATGAGCAGGGTGGCCGCATAATGCGCCGGCAGCAGGCGGCAGACACTCTCGATCCCGCTGAGCGAGGCCGCAAAGAGATGGTTGACCACCTGGGCGGCCAGCAGATACAGCCCGCACGCAAGGCCCGTGCCCAGGAAGGCGGTCAGCAGGCTCTGGGCCAGCGGAAAGAGCAGCAGCGAGGCCGTGCTGAAGCCCATGAGCCGCAGCAGGCCGAGCAGCCGCTCCTTGCGGGCCACCGCGGCCAGCATGCTGCTGGCCGTGGACGTGAGGAAGCCTACCCCCGCCGCCAGGCCAATAAGGGAGAAGATCAGATCCAGAGAGGCGGAAAGCTGCCGGATCTGCGCGATGGCCTCGGCCTGCGTATAGACCTCAAGGCCCCGTGCGGCAAAGGCGTCCCGCAGGATCATCACGTCGTCCAGGCTGCGGGCATGCAGCCGGAAGCCCGCATAGGCGCGCGGGCCATCGGGACGGGGCTCGCCCGTCCAGCCGCGATCCGCGCCGAAAAGCGGCACGGCCCGCCCGTCGCGGAAGTCCTCCGCGGCGTCCACCACTTCCAGCGGGGCAAAGACCAGATTTTTTTGCTCCGCTGCCAGCGGCAGAATGGCCGTGACCCGCAGCGACAGCCGGGACCGCTGGACGGCTCCCCGATAGCGCCGCTCGAAGCGGCCCTCCAGTTCGTCGCCTACGCCCACCCCCAGTTTTTCCGCCACCGGAGCCGAGAGGGCGACGCCGCTCCAGAGGATGCGGCGGGACGTGTCGGGCGCCGCGCCGTGCAGGCCGCTGTCCAGCATGAGGGCCGGGATGGCGGCTCCATGCCGTTGCAGCAGGGGGTCCCCCGCCGCGGTGGGCTCCAGTGAGGCCGTGAGGCGTGCGCCATCTTTGGCGACCAGGTCGATGGTGGCCGCAATGGCGCGCGTGCGCGGCAACACGAAGGCCACGGAGGGATGCTGCCGCAACTGCGCCAGATAGTCCGGCGTAAAACGGCCACTGCCCACAGGGCTGATCTCCAGCGTGCGCGGATCATTCTGCAGGCGGTCGGTCAGGGTCTGCACCACGCCGAACTTGACGCCGTACAGGATGAGCAGCGGCGTCAGCACCGCTGCCAGCGTCAGGACGGCACACAGAGACAGTAGCCGCTCATGGCAATAATCGGCGGCGGCCAGCCGCAGGCTTTGCAGGGCAAGGCGCATCAGTCAGCCTCCTCCTGGACGGCGTGCCGGATGCGCGAAAGAGGCGCGCCGTTCCCGTCCTGCATCGTCGTTACCTGCACCAGCCGGAAGCCCGCCTCCACGGCCATGTCCGGCGCGTGCGTCACCATGACCACCGTCACCCCGCGCTCTTCGGCCAGCTCCGCCAGCAGCCCCAGCACCAGCCGGGCATGCGGCGGATCAAGGGCCGCCGTGGGCTCGTCGGCCAGCAGGATGGACGGACCGTGCGCCAGCGCGCGGGCGATGGCCACCCGCTGTCGCTCGCCCACCGAGAGCGTGGCCGGCATCTGCCGCAGCAGGCGGTCGATATGCAGGCGCTCGCACAGCTCCCGCACGCTCTCCCTCTGAGCGGCCAGGTTCCCCAGCGCCCGGCAGGGCAACAAGATGTTCTCCCCCGCACTGAGGAACGGCAGCAGCCCCCCCACCTGGAGGACATAACCCAAATGACGCAGTCGCGCCACCGCCAGCCTGTCCTCACGGCTCCGCCGCCAGAGCTCCAGCATGTCCAGCGCCGGAGCCTCCGCCTGCGGCGCAAAAAGGAAACGCTCCCCCGCGTCGGGCCGCAGCACCCCCGCCAGCAGATCCAGCGCCGTGCTCTTGCCGCAGCCCGATGGCCCCACCAGCGCCAGCCTGTCACCCCGCAGCACGTCCAGCGACTCCAGCTCAAGGCAAAAGCCCTCATTGCCCGGCCGTCGCTTCATGACCCGCCTGAGCGAAAAAAGCTTGTCCGATCCCATGCTCATCCTTGCGTCCATGCTCTGGAACGTTTGTTGTTTTGGAGGAAAGGGGAACCCCCCTGGCTAGCGCGCAAGGGAGTTCCCCTTTCCCCAGTCGCGCCGTACCCGCAACGCCATAGGTGGTACGGGTACGCGCCCACGGCATGCTCAGGGGAGCATGTTGAGGGGGACGCGATAGACCCAGTCGCCGGCGTTGGGCTGTCCGAAGCTTTCCCAGTTGGCGCGGTCGCGGTCGTATTCTTCGTAGCGGGCCAGCCGGGACTTGAGGCGGTTGATGAAGGCGGTCTGTTCGCCGATGCTCATGCGGTACCAGTCCTCTTCGCGCAGCAGCATGATGTCGCTCTTGTAGGGCAGGCCTTCCAGGAATTCGGCAAGGACGCCCAGTTCGGCGAGGCTTTTGCCCTGGGTGGGCAGGTTGGGGTCGCGGGCCATCTGGGCGGAGGCGGAGAGGATGCCCCGGAAGAAGTCGCGCGAGTCGGTCTTTTTGGTGCGTTCGGCGTTGTCGATGATGGTCTTGAGCTGGGTGCTCAGGTCGTTGAGCTGGTTTTTGGTCAGCAGCACGGCCACGTCCACGGTGGGGGTCTGGTTGCCCCGGGCCAGTTTGGCGAGATCCATGTCCGCCATCCAGGAGTTGACGACGCTGGGGGCCTGATTCTGCCGGCGTGCGCCGAGGTACTGCAACTGCATGGCGTAGCCGAGGGTGGCGGCGAGCTGGCGCGCCTGGTCTTCGGGGGTCTGCGCCGGGGCTTCGTCCTTGGGGCGGGTCATTATCTTGCCGGCGGCGGTATTCTTGACCATGCTGACCATGCCCTGCGCCAGCGTGGCGGCCACGGCGCCGAACTGGCGTGCGCCGGTGGCGGCATCCGGGGCATTGATGACCTGATAATTGCTGCGATCGCCGGAGAGGCGGCTCAGGGTGCGGTAGCTCTGCTCGGCGTAGGCATGGTTTGTGGAGCCGCCGGGGCTCTTGATGTGCAGGACGGTGATCCATATGCCTTTCTGGCGGGCGAGGTCGTTCATCTCCGCCGGGCCGAGCAGGACGGAGGCGTACGGGTCGCCGCCGCGCAGGGGGCCGGCATCGCTGATGAGCAGGATGAGGCGGGAGGAGTAGTTGCCCCAGCTCAGTTTTTCCACGGCGTCATAAACGCCGGCAAGGGAGTCCTCGTTGAAGTCGTGACTGGAGACGGAAGCCTGCTGCACGGCGGCCAGACGGCTTTCCAGCGCGGCCCGATCCTTTGCCGTGGCAAAGTCGCTGACCACGGTGCTCGTGTACTCCAGCCCGGGGGTGGCGGCGGTGCTGCTGCGGAAGGCCACCACGGCAAAGCCCACGTTGTCGGTCATCTTTTCCTTTTCGAGCTGATCGTAGATGCGGCGCACCACGTCGCGGCTCTGGTCGATGTAGGGCTTCATGGAGATGGAGGTATCCATCACCAGGGCTATGCCGGTCTTGGGCGGCCCGTCGGGGGCCTGCGCCGTGCCGGAACCGGGATCGATGGAGGCCACATTGAGGAATTTCACGTCGTCAAAGGGCTCGCTCATGCCGAGGATGGGCATGAGGTAAAAGCGCTTCTCGTCCACCGCGCCCTGGGCTTCGGCGGGCTCGCTGGCCAGCACGGGGGAGCTTTCGTCCATCTTGCCGGCTGCCGCCCGCGTCAGCAGGCTTGCGAGCTGCTTTTCCATGTCGTTGGCGGAGCAGAGGGTCTTGAGGGCGTTTTCCGTCTTGAAGAAAAGGACGGGATCACGGCCGGCGCGCGGCGCGAAGAGCAGGGTAAGGGACTGGTTCCAGGCGGTGGATCTGGCCTCTTCCAGCCAGCCTTGCGGTTCGGCGAGCCCCGTGCCCACGCGCAGCCAGCCGTTGGCGCGCTCGTAGACGTAGAAGACCGTAAAGGGGACGACCTTGTCCGTGACCACGGCGGAGGCGGCGTCGGCGCTCTGGCGCAGCACTGCGCCGGGATGGCTGATGACGCGCTGGTAAAGGCTTTTCTTGCCTTCCTGCAGCAAGGGGGCGGCTTCGCCCGGCAGGGGGCTGGTCAGACAGCACAGCAGGGCGGCCAGGAGCAGCATGCCTCGCAGCAGGCATGGCCGAAGGGGACGGGAAAACATGACGGACCTCCTATTTCCAGCTCTGGAGCAGCATCCTGGCTTCCATATCGCCCTTGCCGGCCTCGGCTTCCACATGGGCGCGCAGGGTCTTCAGGGACGCGTCGGCCTGGGCCACGCCCGCGGCTTTCGCCTTCTCGTACCATTGACGGGCCAGGGACATGTCCACGGGGATGCTGCCGCGCGGCAGGCCGGCGGTGGGATCATAGAACTGTCCCACCAGCCACATGGCCTCGGCATTGCCTTTCTGGGCGGCATCCTCCAGCAGGAGGAAGGCCGCGTCCGAATCTTCCGGGCTGGCCTCGGGCGTACGCAGGGGTTTGGCCAGGGCCAGACTGCCCGCCGGATCCGCCGCGCCGCGCAGATGCTTTCGGGCGGTCTCCAGGGCGGTCGGCGCGGGAGCCGCCCGCGGAACCGGGGCGCTTTCCGTTTGGGCGGGTACGGGCGGGACAGGCGCGGCCGGGCGCTGATGCACGAGGAAATACCATGCCGCCGCGCCCGCGACGGCCAGCAGGAGCAGCAGCAGAAGGAGGACGGGCAGCAGGCGGCTTTTGGGTTCTGGCGGTATCTCCTGCACGGGGAGGGGCTGCGGATCGGTTTCGGGCGCGGGCTGCGGCGCGGGCTCAGGTGCGGGGAGGGGATCGGGCTCGGGGGCCGGGGCGGGGGCCGGTTCCGGTTCGGGGGCCGGCGCGCTGACGGGAGGAGAGGGGGGCATGCCCGGCATGGCGCCGCCGTTCTCGTGCTCGCGACTGTAGACGAGCTGCTGTATCTCCAGACCGAAGCGCTGGCCGTCCACGCCGATCTGGTAGGCGGACAGGGCATCGAGCTGATCGACCACGGCCGGGCCGACGCGCAGGCGCGCGCAGCCGTTGGCGCTGTCCACGGCATCGGGCGCAAGGGGGTATTCGCTTTCCTGCCAGCCTGAGGCGGCAAGGTATTTCATGTCGCTGCCGCGCCGCAGGGTAAAGGCGGTGCCGTTCACGGCGGGGCAGCCTTCCAGCAGGATGCAGGCATGGCCCGGGCCACGCTGCGGATCAGGGGAGATGACGGCTTTCATGCGTATTTCCGTGCAAAGGAGGTTGTTGCTGCCGGTCGGACGACCGTCCGGCGCTGCCGGGGCGCGGCGGCGGGGCGGAGTTTTCCGGCAACAGGAATGGCGGGAAACGAGCGGCCTGTCTGCGGCATGACGGTCTACCGGAAGGCGGCCAGGATGTCGCGCAGACGGTCGTTTTGCCGCGGATCGCGTACCTGCTGGCCGTCAAAGTCCACATTGGCGACCACGCTCCAGGCCAGGGCCCGCATCCAGTCCGTATACCACTGCCGGTCATAGGGCGCTTCCTGTTCGCCGATGACCGGTTCCGCCGGGGGCTCGGCGGGCGGCGTGAAGAGCTCCGAGCTCTTGCCGCTGAAAAGGATGGTGCGCCCGGCGGCGTCCTTTTTGCGCGGGTCGAAGCCGAGCCAGTCCACAAAGGCGTTGATGGCGTCCGCCGCCAGACTGACCTGTCGCCAGATGAGGCGCTCGCGGGACATGTTGGCGTAGGCCCCGCAGCGGCGCAGCTCCTGTTCCAGCGCGTCACGCAGGCCGAGACGCTGGGCCGCCAGCAAAAGTTCGCTGATGAGCTGTTCGAACCCGCGTGAGGGCAGGCCGCCGAAATGATTGCGGGCCTCGGCGCTGCCCGCCAGATTGTGGAGCTGCTCGATCCAGTAGTCAAAGACCATGTCCGTGAGCGCTCCGGCGGCATCGCGGGGGAGGGGAGGTTCGTCGGCTGCGGCGGCCGGGGCGGGGGGGGCGGCCTCGTCCCCGAAGATGTCGGAAAAGATGTCGTCGGCGGACACGTCGTCGGCCACGCTGACGGCCACGCCGGCTTCCGGCGTCCGGGAGGCGGCCTGCCGCTGCCGCAGCCAGAGGTCATAGAGGTCGTGGTCCCTGACCTGGAGGCGGCAGAGCAGTTCGCCGAAGAGGTGACGCCGGGTGACGCCGGTCACCAGCATGACCAGCTCGCGGGAAAGCAGCTCCTTTTGTCGGCGCAGTTCCTCGCGGTCGTCCGTCTGGTAGAAGGGTTCCAGGCGGGTGCGGACCTGTTCGCGCTTTTCGCCGGCGATGACTTCGATCTGCTGCCGCTTGAGTTCGGGATTGCAGAGGGGGCGCAGGCTTTCCCGCAGCAGGGCCACGCCGCCGTCGTTGAGGGTCATGGCGGCATTCCAGACGGCGTCGGGCCGGGCCACATGGCGCAGCACCAGTTCCGAGTTCAGGAAGGCCTGGCGGACCTCTTCCACATAGGCCGCCTGTTCGGGGCGTACTCCGGTCTCCCGCCCGTTTGCGTCAAAGTTGAAGATGGCGTCACAGCGGAAATTGGGATTGCGCAGCAGGTAGATATTGTTGAAGGGATGCGTGCCGTCCCAGTTGACGGGCCAGTCGTGCTGCTTGCCGAAGAAGTCGAGGAGCGAGGATTGCAGGCGCGTGTCCCAGCGTTTTTCCACCGAGGGCGTGCCCGCCTTCTTCTCGAATTCCATGTCCATCTTGGAGAGGACGAAGAAAAGGGAGGTGGGCTTGCCCGCGCGGGAGCGCGGGTCCTCGCCGTGGGTGGAGCAGATCCATTCGTAGACGGCGCGCGGCAGGTCCTGCACTTCCTGATTGCTGGGGCCGATGCACAGCAGCATGCTGGTAAGTTCGCGCTCTTCGCAATAGCGCTCGAACAGATAGGCCACCTTGCCGCGCAGGAAAAGATTTTCCAGCGTGCCGGGGCGGTCCAGCTCGCCCTCCAGATTTTCCAGCTTGAGGCGCGAGCGGTAGCCCGGAAAGTCCAGCAGGTCCGTATGATCGAAGAGAGGGTCCGGCTTCTCCCGCATGTAGATACTGATCTCGGCCGTGAGCGCGGCCACCACCGCACGCGGCAGATTGGCGCTTTTGCCGTCCCTGCCCCGGATGGTGAGGCGGTCGGCCTGAGCGTCTCCGGTGAGCCCCCGCAGCACGGCCACGTCGATGATGCTCGTCTCGCGCGGGATGAGTCCGTCCAGCGGGCAGTCGGCCTCGGCGGGATTGCCGAGGGCCTGCAAGGCGCCGCACAGGGTGAGGTAGAGATGCCGGAAGGCCGGCACGCCATTCCAGATAAGGCTGAAAAGCGCGGCGCGTCCCTCAAGGTCAAGACGCGGGGCAAGCTCCATCGCCTTGTTCCAGTAGCCTTTTTGCAGCATCTGCACGCGCGGCCGGGAAAGGAAGTTCTTGTTGACGTAGTCGCGCAGCTCTTCCACATCATCGCTGCTGACGGCGGACGGGGCGCTGCCGCCGGCCTTCTCCAGCTCGGCCAGCGCGGCCAGCAGCGGCTCCATCTCCGGGGCTTCCTTGTGTTCGCAGTCGGCATAATAGGTATTGGCCAGCACGCGCGCCACGTCCATTTCCGTCAGAAGGCGCAGACGGATGGGATGTTCTTGCGTCAACCCCTGCGGCGGCGTGGTGGTGAAGCGGGTGACGAGCCCCGTGGATTCCTTGCCGCCCTCAGGATTGATCTCGGTAAGGAAATCCCGCTGATCGCCGCAGAAGTCGGCCAGCAGACTGCCGGAAGCATCCCGCGCCAGCGCGGAGATGAGATAGGACTTGCCCGACTGGCTGGGCCCGAAAACACCGGCGCACATCTTGCGCCGGGCGGCATGCTCGCATCTGGCGAAAAAGCGCGCCGCGTGCCGCATGTCCTTTTGCAGACTGTTGCTCTCGTTGCCCACCAGTTCCGCATTGTCGGCGATCCATGCGCCCGCCTTGCGGCATTCCTCCGCCAGCGCGCGGCAGCGTTGCGCCAGTTCCAGATCCTGCTCTTGCATAGTCGTCCTCGTGAAAAAACGCCGGGACGCCTCCGGCCCCTCCGGCAGTTACGGCGAACCCTTCAAGCATGCCAGACTTGCGCCCGGAGGTCGAGCGGAAATGCTTCTCCGACCCGACGCCGCTGTCCATGCCGTCATGCCACGGCATTGCGTGGCATGGCGCGACGGGGGGAAGGGCGTTACGCTCCCTCCTCAAAAAACGTAATGCGTTCCGTCCCTGACGATAGCCTTGACGCCATCTGGTCGGCAACGCTGGCCGCGCGGACAGCGAGCCGTCATCACTTCAGATGCTTTCGTATGTATTGATCAGCCATTTTTTCGGTAGCATTGATGAAGCCAGCGGGTTCGCCGTGGAAATAGTAGCTGA
>NZ_CALUYG010000012.1 GCF_944324935.1 uncultured Desulfovibrio sp.
GCTGTGCCCATACATTCCTTTCGGCAATCCATATTGCTGCCATTGTCATTTTTTACCTTTAATGAGTCCTGACCCTAACGTGCGCCGGGGAGGGGTTGGGGGGTGTGGGGGGATGGGGAGGTCCGCCCGCGCGAGGCGGGGGCCTCCCCTTCCCCCCACAGAAAAACGAATATCCCCCATCATGCGGCACGTTGCCTTGCGGCGACGGTGCGGGTAGATTGCGGAGAGGAGAGGCAGCCGCCTTTCCGTCACTTCAGCCACGCATCGAAAGGATCGAGCATGAGCGAGACACGCAAGGAACACGATTTTCTTGGGGAGCTGGATATCCCCGCCGACATCTATTACGGCATCCAGACGTACCGGGCCGTGGAGAATTTCAAGATCTCCGGCATCAGCATCTCCATCCTCAGCAAGTTCATCCAGGGCATGGCCTGCGTGAAGAAGGCGGCCGCCCTGGCCAACTGCGAGCTCGGCGTCCTGTCGCAGGAAAAATGCGAGGCCATCTGCAAGGCCTGCGACGAGGTGGTGGCCGGCAAGTTCGACGATCAGTTCCCTGTGGATGTCTTCCAGGGGGGCGCGGGGACCTCATGCAACATGAACGCCAATGAGGTCATCGCCAACCGGGCGCTGGAGATCATGGGACACAAGAAGGGGGAGTATCAGTACTGCCATCCCAACAATGACGTGAACCGCTCGCAGTCCACCAACGACGTGTACCCCACGGCCATCCGCATCGCCCTCTACGCCAAGCTGACCCAGCTCATCGGGGATATGGACTACCTGCGGCAGGCGCTGGCCGACAAGGCGGAGGAGTTCCACGACGTCATCAAGATGGGGCGCACCCAGTTGCAGGATGCCGTCCCCATGACGCTGGGCATGGAGTTCGCGGCCTATGCCGAGACCATCCGCGAGGACATGATGCGCGTGGGCGAGGCCCGCAACCTCATTGCCGAGATCAACATGGGCGCCACGGCCATCGGCACGGGCATCAACAGCCCCGAGGGCTATGCCGCGCTGGTGACGCGCAAGCTGCGCGAAGTGTCCGGCGTGCCGGTGGAAATGGCGGACAACATGGTGGAGGCCACCTCCGATACCGGGGCCTATGTGCAGCTTTCCGGGGTGCTCAAGCGCTGCGCCACCAAGATCTCCAAGATATGCAACGACCTGCGCCTGCTCTCCTCCGGCCCGCGCTGCGGCTTCAACGAGATCAATCTCCCGCCGCGCCAGCCCGGATCGTCCATCATGCCGGGCAAGGTCAATCCGGTTATGCCCGAGGTTATGAACCAGATTTGTTTCGACATCATCGGCAAGGACGTGACCATCACCCTGGCCGCCGAGGCCGGCCAGCTCGAACTCAACGTCATGGAGCCGGTCATCGCCTATTCTCTCTTTTCCGGCATGAAGCGGCTGGGAGCGGGCTGCCGCAGCCTCGTGGACTACTGCATCCGCGGCATCACGGCCAATCGTGAGCGCTGCCGGGAGCTGGTCTATCATTCCATCGGCATCGTGACGGCGCTCAATCCCTATCTGGGCTATGAGACGTCGGCCTCCATCGCCCGGGAAGCGCTGGAAAGCGGCCGTTCTCTTGTGGACATCGTGCAGGAGCGCGGCCTGATGACTCGCGAGCAGCTCGACGAACTGCTCGCGCCGGATCACATGCTCCAGCCCGGGAAATGGAAGAGGTAGCCAGGCCCTGACAGGGGAAGAAAAAAGGGGGGGCCATCCCGTGATGGTCCCCCCCTTGCCGTTGCCTGCCTGCCGGCTACTGCGCGCCGCTGAGGCGGCCCGTGATGTTGTCGCGTATCCACTTGGCGTCCAGCCATTCCAGCGGGGTCACCTCCACCCCGCCCACCAGGATGCCGAAGTGCAGATGATCGCCGAAAGCCAGGCCGGTACTGCCTGTCTTGCCGATGATGTCGCCCTTGTTGACCACGGTCCCCTTGTTCACGCTGATTTCGCTGCAATGCGAATAGAGCGACATGAGCCCCATGCCGTGATCGATGATGATAAGATTGCCGTAAATGCCCATATCGCCGACAAAAATGACGCGTCCGTTATTGGCGGCGGGGATGTCGGCATTGCGTACCGAGGCAAGGTCGAAACCCAGATGGTAGGATTCGCCCACCTGTTTGCCCTGATAGCTGAAGAAGCGGTGGTCGGCAAAGCCCGCGCGGGGCGCGGAGCGGGGCAGGCGGGTGAAGGTCCCGTCCCAGAGCTGCCCGGCCACGGTATCCCGGCTGAGTTCGCGCAGGGCCTCCACATTGGCGGCGCGCACGTTGTTGTTGATGGTCAGGTAGCAGTCCAGCGGGGAGGAGGCCTGCGGCGCAAGATGCCCCAGCTTGTTCTGCACGTTCATAAGAAAGTCGTCGCTGATGGTGATGCTGTCACTCTTGAACTTGCGTTCAAGGGCCATGACGGTCAGGCGGTTTCGCGTGGTATTGCCGGCCAGGTCGGTGGCCGTGATCTCCACCGCGTTCTTGTACTGCACGGCGGTCATGGTGTAGGGGAAGGGGAAGTAGCAGATGTAGCTTCCGTCCTTCTGCCGGTAGCCGGGCACGAAGTAGCCCGCCACCAGCACGCCGCTGGCGACGACGTCCTCATCGATGGTGTACTTGATGACCGTGGAGCCTCCGCGGCGCACATAGGGGGGCAGGGTCTTGACGGAGATGCGCGGCGGCTGGGTATCCAGCCGCATGGAACGCAGCTCGGTACGGGTGTTGCCCTGTCCGAAACCGGCCAGAGAGGCGTCCGTGGCACGTATCTCGAGCTCGAAGGCGCCTTCGCGCAGGCCGGCGTCCTTGAAGGGCACTTCCACCGTGTGCTCGGTGAGGTATTGGTCGAAATGCTTGCTGAAAATGGTGTTGACCACGTTGTTTTTACGGATGCCCACGCTGAGCGAGCGTATGCCCGAGGGGTCGCTCATGGTGATGGTCAGTACGCTTGCCGGCGATATGCGGTCCGTTTCCGGGCTGACGGTGACGACAGGCCCGTCGAGATCCTTGAAAAAGACGTAGGCCGCGGCCCCCAGTGCCGCGATGACCAGCAGCATCAGAACCGAGGAGAAAACCCCTTTTTTGCGCATGATGCACTCCTTGTCTGCAAGATTTTCAGCCTTGCATACTTCGCCGATTTTTTCAAGAATGGGGCAGCCGCGGCGGAAAGATCCGCGGCGGCATGGGGCGGGCCCGCACGGCCGGGCCTCGTTGACTTGTACGGTAAAATCTGTTTTGTGTCGGTGTCATGCAGTATCCAGGTCCTCCATCCTCCGTTTCGCCACGCCCTGTGCGGGTGGATCCCAAGCGTCAGCGCGCCCGCATGGTGCGGGAGCTGGAGGCGCGCGGCATCCGGGATGCGGCCGTACTGGCGGCCATGAACAGCGTGCCCCGGCACATCTTCGTCCAGGAGGCGTTGCGCGCCCATGCCTATGAGGACACGGCCCTGCCCATAGGTTACGGGCAGACCATCTCCCAGCCGTCCACCGTGGCCCGTATGACCATGCTGCTGGAGACCTTTCCCGGCTGCCGGGTGCTGGAGGTGGGGACGGGCTCCGGCTATCAGACGGCGGTGCTGGCGGCCCTGGGCTGTATGGTCATCACCATCGAATGCGTGCGCGAGCTGCATCAGCATACCCGCCGGCTTTTCCAGTCCCTGGGGCTGCGCGACGTGCACAGCCTGTTCGGGGACGGCACGCTGGGCCTGCCGGATGCCGCGCCCTATGACCGCATCATCGTCACGGCGGGCGGGCCGGTCGTCCCTCAGCCGCTGTTGCAGCAGCTTGACGACGGCGGCATCCTGCTTATCCCTGTAGGGACGAAACCCCGCAACCAGCGTCTGTTGCGCCTGGAGCGCCGCGGGGACACCATCGAAGAATCGGATCTCGGCCCGGCCGCCTTCGTGGATCTGGTGGGCGACCACGGCTGGTAGATCCGCCGCAGCAAGGAGTTAGGCTATGGCTTCCTGTTCTTCCTGTTCCTCCGCCTCGTCCTGCGCCTCGGCAGGGCATCCGGGGGGCGAGGGCTGTCTTGAAAGCGCCATGAGCAAGCAGGACGAGATGATCGCCCGGCGTCTGGAGCGCATCCGGCACAAGATATTCATTATGAGCGGCAAGGGCGGCGTGGGCAAGAGCTCGGTCACCGTCAACGTGGCCGCCGCGCTGGCCCACCGGGGTTTTAAGGTGGGCATCATGGATGTGGACATCCACGGCCCCAGCGTGCCCAATCTGCTGGGACTGCCGTCCGGCATCGACATGAACGAGGACAATGCCCTCGTGCCCTCCCGCTACAACGGCAATCTTTCCGTCATCTCGATGGATTCGCTTTTGCAGGACCGCAATACGGCCATCCTCTGGCGCGGCCCCAAGAAGACGGCGGCCATCCGGCAGTTCCTTTCCGACGTGGCCTGGGGCGATCTTGATTTCCTGTTCATCGACTCGCCTCCCGGCACCGGCGACGAGCACATGACCGTGCTCAAGCTCATCCCCGACGCGCTGTGCGTGGCCGTGACCACCCCGCAGGAGATCTCGCTGGCCGATGTGCGCAAGGCCATCAACTTCCTGCATCATGCCGGCGGCAAGCTGCTCGGCGTGGTGGAGAACATGAGCGGGCTGGTCTGTCCGCACTGCCATACGGAGATCGACCTGTTCAAAAAGGGCGGCGGCAAGGAGCTCGCCTCCCATTACGGCGTGCCCTTCCTTGGGGAGATCCCGCTGGATCCGGTGACCGTGGTCTCGGCGGACAGAGGCGTCCCGGTGGTTTTCCTGGATCAGGAGAGCGCCGCCAGGGAGGCTTTCCTGAAGGTGGCCGATGCCGTGGCGGCCGCGGCGGAAGCCGGTACGGCGGCCGTCCCGCCGGCTGAATAGCGATCCCCCCCGGAGGGGCCGCGGCCCCTCCGGGAGCCATGCCGCATTTCCGCTTTTATCTCGCTGAAAAATATGCTACGTCAGGACGATTCCTCTCGGAGCCGATAACTGCCCATGAAGCTGAACCTTGCCAACAAGATAACGCTGCTGCGCATTCTGCTGGTGCCGCTGATCATCGTTCTGCTCTATTTTGAAGGGCCGGTTTTCTGCGTCCTGGCGGTCTGCGCCTTTGGCTTCGCCTCGCTGACGGACTGGGTGGACGGCTATATCGCCCGCCGCCGGAACATGGTTACGAGCATGGGGAAGTTTCTTGATCCTCTGGCGGACAAGGTGCTCATCTGCTCCGTGCTCATCATGTTCGTGCATCTGCGATGGGCGCCGGCCTGGGTGGTCATCATCATGGTGTGCCGCGAACTGGTGGTGACCGGTCTGCGGGCCATCGCCATGGACGAAGGCATCGTGCTGGCGGCCGACAAGTTCGGCAAGGCCAAGACGGTACTGCAGATATGCGCCATCATCCCCCTTACGCTGCATTATCCCTACTGGGGGCACGAGCTGTGGCGGCTGGGGGAATGGCTGCTCTATCTTGCCATGCTCATGTCCATTTTTTCCTGTATCAATTATTGTATGGGCTTTTATGGAAAGCAACGCAAGCAAGCTTCAGCTGCGGCTGAAAAACTGCATACAGACGATCCTCGAGCTTGAGCCGCAGATGCAGGACAGCGGCCTGGAGCAGGTTTTTGCCCGTGAGCTGGAAGCTCTGCGGGCTTTTCTGGCACAGGTGGACGGCATGGCGCTGGTCGAGGCGGACGTCTGTCGTCTGGAGACGGCGACGGCGGTCTTTTTGTCCGAATTGCGCCCCAGCATGGGAGTCGGCGGGCGCAGGGTGTTGCAGTAGATGGTCGCGCGGGTCGCCATTCTCATCTCGCTGTGGACCATCAACCTGGTATTGTTTTTTCATATGGTCTGGGGCGAGGGCGGTATCATGGTCTACCGGGACCTCAAGCATACCTATGCCTCGCTGGAGCAGGAGATCGCCAGCATCGACGCGGAAAACCTCGCCCTGAGCCGGGAAATTCGCCTTTTGCAGACAGACAAGCAGTATGTGGAAAAGATGATCCGCGAACGTCTGCACTATGTCCGGGAAAACGAGTTGCTCTATCTTTTCTCGTCCGATAAGGACGCCGCAAACGGGACGGCTGATGATGACGGAAAAAATTGAATGGTACAAGGAAGTTCTGGAGCTGGAGCCCAATTCCAAGGTTTTTCTGCCCCTGGCGCACCTCTACGCCTCGCGTAACGAGATCGATGAGGCCGTGGCCGCGCTGGAGCACGGGTTGAGCCGCCATCCCGAGCACATGGAGGCCCGCCTCTTTCTCATCGAGCTGCTCTACAAGGCCGGCCGCCAGGCGGAATGCACCGTCCATGTGCGGGAAATGAGCCGCCTGTTCTCCTCCTACGCGCATTTCTGGCAGGCCTGGGCCGTGTGTCTGCGCACGGCCGGCGAAGCGCCGGAAATGTCGGCCGCACTGCGCCTCATGGCGGTCAATTTCCTCTACGGCCCCATTTCGGTCGCCGCGCTCATGGAGAAGGGGCTGGATGCCGTGCTCGGCGAACTGACCCCGGCCGCCGGCAAGGTGGCGGACAAGGTGCTCGCGGCCATGCCGGCGGGACCTGACACGACCGCTGCGGAACCGGTCGTCGCAGCGGAAGAAGCGGCAGCGCCGGCCGCGGAGACTCCGGTCGCGGAGACGCCCGCCGCAGGCAGTCCCGTCGGGCAGGCCTTTGCCGCCGATGCCGACACGGATGAAGAAAATGATGACGACGTGCTGCCCGCGGATATGCCCCTGCCGCGCGACGCCGAGCTGGATATGCCGGTCAGCTTTGCCGGCGATGAGGACGGTATGGATGCCGGCGAAGCCGCGGCTTCTGCCGAAGAACAGCCCGTCGCTTCCGCCGATGCGCTGACTCCCGCCGCCCCCCCGCTGGTGGTGGCCCCCGCCGCCCAGGCTGACGGCGGCACGGAGGAGAGCGGGGAGGGGGTCTCCCTGCGTACCCGCTCCATGGCCGAAGTGCTGGCCGAACAGGGCGACCTGCGCGGCGCGCTGGACATCTACCGGGAACTGGAGAACGCCGCCGCCACGCCCGAGGAACGCGCCGATCTGCGCCAGCGCATCACGACGCTGTCCGCCCGTCTGTCGGGGCAACCCGTCCTGGAGGCCGCGACCGATCAGCCCCTTGATGCCGTGCCCGGCAAGGAAAAGCTCATCAATGTGCTTGAAGCGCTGGCTGAACGCGTCGAAGCCAGGGCCCAGAACTGATTCAGGGGAGAGACGCGCGTGAAGAAAACGAGTTTTCTGTGCGGTACCGTGCTGGCGGGCAGCCTGGCCCTGTACGCCTGCAGTTCCTACCAGCCGACCAAGAATGCCTGGAAGACCACCAAGGATCTGTGGTACACGTATGTCAGCGTGCCGGCCAGGGTGGACTACAGCGAAAAGGGTGATCTTTCGCCGCGGGCCATGGCCCTGTCCACCTGCATGATGGGCATAGATGTGGAGCTTTCCCGTTTCGAGCGCACCATGATGAACGCCGACAGGGCGCCCACGCGGGAATGGCTGGACAAGCTCTTTGCCGACTACCCGTGGGTGAGCGGTTTTGCCGGGGTCAAGTACGACGGTACGCTGCTCGGCCATGAGCCCGGTCCGAGCCTGAAAAATCTCGACTTCATCCCGCTGCTCTATGAGGACAAGAAGCAGAACAGCCGGGCCCTGCGCGGCTATGTGCAGCAAAGTCCCCTGGGCCCGGAGGTGATGCTGGCCGCCCCCCTGTATGACGGGGTGGATTTCCTCGGCATCGTGGTGGCCCACTTCGATATGCGGGCGCTCTCCAAGTTTTCCAGCAGCCCGGAGGACCTTGTCATCCTGTCGCCCGCGGCCCTGCTCTGGCCGGGCAAGTACGACTTTGCCGCCACACCGTTGGCCGGAGTGGACTGGGAGACCGTCGCCAGCAAGAGCACCAGCGGCACATGCACCAATGAGCGCGGCAGCTTTTACTATCAGATCCGCTATCTTGGCAATCTGCCGCTCATCTTTGCCGTGGTCGAGTCCGGTTCCTTCCCCGAGGGCAACGGCGACGTCAACCAGGGCACGCCCTTCTTCCCGCAGATCACGGAAAAGCTGCCGCCACCGCCGCAGCCTGAACGCAAGAAGAAGGATGACGATACGACGTCCGCCACCCCGCAGTTCGGCGCGTCCGAGGAGTCGATGGATCCGCTGAGCGCCGTGGATGCCGAGATCCGCGCCACCCAGCAGCCGCATGACATCCAGCCGGGCAGCTCGCAGTCCGTGCTTGAACCCGGTCAGCCTGCGCCTGAGCGCAAGTCCCGCGTGCAGGAGCGGGCGCTCGAGGGCGAAAACGTACAGGTGCGTCGTCCTCAGCGTCGCCGCCTGCACATCCCCGACGAAGCGCTGGAGATGCCGGAAGCGCCCAAGCCGGAACCGCGTCCGACCATCCAGATGCCCAGCCCCTTCGGCCCGCGGCCCAGCCGTCCGGCTGAGGACGGCGCTGCCGCCCCCGCCGACACGCCGGCCGATACCGCACCGCAGGCCACGCCGGATGCCGCCGCGCCCGCGCAGGCCGGCGACGCCGAAAAGGCCGCGCCCGCTCCCGAGGAAAAGGCCGCTCCGGCGGAACAGCCCGCCGCGGCGCAGGAAACGGCGGCGGAGGAAAAGCCCGCCGCTCCCGAGGAGCCGTCCAGGCCCGCGACGCTGCCGGGCGGACGTCCCAGCCCCTTCGGGCCGCGCAAGTGATGTCGCGCGTCGTGAGGCAGACAGGAGAAACAAGCATGAATACGGAAGTCACGGTCACCGAACATCTGCTCCTGCATCAAAAGAAGTCGCCGCATGCCACGGGCCAGTTCACCGGCCTGCTGTATGACCTCATCCTCTCCGGCAAGTCCATCGCCTTCCGCATCAACAAGGCGGGGCTGCTGGATGTGCTCGGCGGCACGGGAGAAGTCAACGTGCAGGGCGAGAACGTACAGAAACTGGACGACATCGCCAATCGCATCATGCTCTACCGCATGGAACGGTGCGGCGCGCTGTGCGCCATGTCCAGCGAGGAGGAGCCGGATCTCATCCGCGTGCGGCCCGAATTCCCGCAGGGGGACTACATCCTCATCTTCGATCCGCTGGACGGCTCCTCCAACATCGACGTCAACGTCAATGTGGGGACCATCTTCTCCATCCTGCGCCGTCCCGAAGGCAACAGCGGGGAGGTGAGCCTCGAGGAAGTGCTCCAGCCCGGCTGGAAGCAGGCCGCCGCGGGCTATGTGCTCTACGGCCCCTCCACCATGCTCGTGCTGAGCACAGGGCAGGGCGTGCACGGCTTCACCCTCGATCCCGGCGTGGGCGAGTTCCTGCTCTCGCATCCCGACCTGACCATCCCGGAACAGGGCTATATCTACTCCGTCAACGAAGGGAACCGCCAGAACTGGGATGAGGCCACGCGCGAAGCCGTGGAATGGTTCCATACCGCGCCGGCATCCAACGGCAAGAACTACTCCGCCCGCTATGTCGGCTCGCTGGTGGCGGACTTCCACCGCACGCTCATCTACGGCGGCATCTATATGTATCCGCCGGACAAGGCCAAACCCAGCGGCAAGCTCCGCCTCATGTGCGAAGCCAACCCGCTGGCCTTCCTGGCCGAACAGGCGCGTGGCAAGGCCTCGGACGGTTACGGTCGCATCCTTGACCGGCAGCCCGACAAACTCCACGCCCGCACGCCGCTCTTCATCGGCTCCGCGCGGGATGTGGAAGCCGTGGAAGCCATCTACGCCAAGTACCCTCGCCCCTAGGGCAAAGCGTATCGCCACGACGGACGGCTTGTTTTGGCGGGGAGAGGGAGCCCCCTTCGCCTGGGGCCTGTTGACACCAGTTGCTGTTTGTTTGGGGGGAAGGGGAATCCCTCGCTCCGTTGTCGATGCCCGTAAGGCTCCTTCGTCGCCTGACGGGCACGGCCCGCGGTCGCCATTCGGTCGCTCCCCTTCCCCCCAAAGCCCCCATCCCTTCCCCAGCGCGCTTTTACCGGGGGGCGAGAACACGAGGCAGGCCCGCCCCAAAAGGGAAATGAAACGTGTATGGATAATTTGCCTTATCCATTGCAATAAGATGTAAAATTTGTGTTGACAGGCCCTGGCGCGAGTGGGGCTCCCTTTTTCCCCACCATTCTTCCTTCCCCAGCGCGCCGTAAAGCGCTTTGCCTTTTCCAAAAGCAAACCGCGAGGCGGCGGCACGGCACAGTCCGGCCTGAAGCGGAAGGCCGCACTTTTCCACGAAACGACGGGCTGTTCTGAAAAGGGCACTGCCGCAACTGAACGCCTCACCCGCCGGAACGGCGGCGAGGGGAGGAGGGAGTCCGGCAACTCCATCCTTCCTCACCGTACGACGCCCGTTTTTCGCCGCACGCCGCCGCATTGCCGAATGAGGCCGACGTCCATCCCACCGGGGATGGACAGGCGAAGGGACGGCTCATGCGTCGCCGCAATTTTTACCTTCCCTGATAAAGCGCATTGGGGGAAGGGGAGGGGGCAGGGGGAGGGGGGAACCTCGTGCGCGCCGGCCAAGGGGGGGCCCCTTCCCTTGAAAAAGGCTGCGACAGCAGCGCCGCAGGTGTTGCGCGCATCGACAGAGCAGAGGCCCTCCCCCGGAAAAACTGCTCGTCGAAAAAGGAGCGAGAGAGCCGACATGTTGTGCCTGGGGATAGAAAGTTCATGTGATGAAACGGCGCTGGCGCTGGTGAAGGACGGCAGGCTGCTGGACGCGGTGCTGGCCAGTCAGGCGGACATGCACGCGTTGTTCGGCGGCGTGGTGCCGGAGCTGGCCTCACGGGAGCATTACCGCTACATGGGGCCGCTGTATGACACGCTCATGGCCCGCAACGGCTGCACGGCGGCGGATCTGGACGTGGTGGCCGTCTCGCGCGGCCCGGGCCTGCTGGGCAGTCTGCTGGTGGGGGTGGCCTTTGCCAAGGGGCTTGCGCTGGCCAGCGGGGCGCGCCTTGTGGGCGTCAATCACCTGCATGCCCATCTGTTGGCGGCGGGGCTGGAGCAGGAGCTGGTCTTCCCCGCCCTTGGCCTGCTGGTCTCCGGGGGGCACACGCATCTGTACCGGATGGAAGGGCCGGACGCCTTCGTCACGCTGGGCCGGACGCTGGACGATGCGGCCGGTGAAGCCTTCGACAAGGCGGGCAAGCTTATGGGGCTGGCCTATCCGGCCGGGCGGCTCATGGACGAGCTGGCCGCCGGCGGCAATGCCGCAGCCATCGCCTTTCCTCGCCCCTATGTGCATAATGAGACGCTGGATTTCAGCTTCAGCGGCCTGAAGACCGCGGCCGCCGCCTTTCTGGACGGCCTTCCCGCGGACTGCCGCTGGCCGCGACCGCTGCGAAGCGCTGAAGAGGCCCCGCCCATCCTGCGCGATTGCTGCGCCGCCTACACTCAGGCCATCGTGGAGACGCTGCTCATCAAGACCGGGCGGGCGCTGGACAGGCATCCCGACCTGAAAACGCTGGTGCTGGCGGGAGGGGTGGCGGCCAACAGCCATCTGCGGCGGCAGGCCGAGGAACTCATGCGCCGGCGCGGCGGACGGCTTGTCGTGCCGTCGCCCAGGCTCTGCACGGACAATGCGGGCATGGTGGCCTATGCCGGCTGGCTCCTGGCCAGGGCGGGCGGCCGGCATGACCTGACGCTGGAGGCCGTGCCGCGCGGCCGGCCGCTGCCGGACGATCTGCTGCATGATCCTCCGCGGCAGACGGCTTGACACTTTGGCACGGGCAATCTACCTTGTCATACCGTGTGCCGGGCCGCTGTGACGGCGCGGCGCATTCCGATGTCAACACTACATGACAACATGGAGGAAAACCATGGCTGAACAGATTACCGACGCGACCTTTGACATGCAAGTTTTGAAGTCCGATCAGCCGGTTTTGCTTGACTTCTGGGCGCCCTGGTGCGGTCCCTGCCGCGCGCTCGGGCCGGTCATCGATGAACTTGCCTCCGAATACGCGGGCCGCGTGCTCATCGGCAAGATGAATGTGGATGAAAATCCCGTTACTCCGGGTAAATACGGCATCCGCGCCATCCCGACCCTCATCCTTTTCAAGAACGGGGAAGCCGTGGAACAGGTGACGGGCGCCGTCAGCAAGGACGCCATCAAGACCATCCTTGACAACAAGGCCCTGGCATGAGCGCGGTGGACGCCATCGTCATCGGCAGCGGCCCCGCCGGCATCACGGCGGCGCTCTATCTGGCCCGTTCCGGCTGCTCGGTCATGCTGTACGAACAGATGGCCGCGGGCGGGCAGGTGCTCCAGACGGCCGAGCTGGAGAACTATCCCGGCTTTCCCAAGGGCATCAAGGGCTATGAGCTGGCGGATCTCCTTTCGGCGCATCTGGAAGGACTGACCGTCACCCGCTCGAGCGAGGCGGTGCAGGAGGTCAGCGGACATGCCGGGGCCTTCACCGTCAAGACGTCCACGGGAAGCGTCACCGGCAAGGTCGTGGTGGTCTGCACCGGCGCGCATCACCGGCGGCTGGGAGTGGAGGGCGAGAGCCACCTTCAGGGCAAGGGTGTCTCCTATTGCGCTCTGTGCGACGGCAACTTCTTCCGCGGACAACCCGTCGCCGTGGTGGGCGGGGGCAATTCCGCGCTGGAAGAATCCCTCTACCTGGCCAAGCTCGCTTCCAGGGTCTATGTGATTCACCGGCGCGACGCCTTCCGTGGAGCGCGCATCTACCTTGACAAGCTGGAAGCCATGCCGGACAAGGTGGAGATCGTGCGCAGCTCCACCGTGACGGCTCTGCATGGCGACAACGCCCTCGAGGGAGTGACCGTCTCCAACGTCAACACCGGCGAAAAACGCCGCCTTGATGTGCAGGGGCTGTTCATCTATGTGGGCTTCGAGCCCGGTACGGCCTTCCTGCCCGCCGCCGTCGAGCGCGACGCGCAGGGCTTCATTGTGACGGATGCGGAAATGCGTACCAACGTGCCCGGCATCTTTGCCGCCGGGGACGTGCGCGCCAAGCTGTGCCGTCAGGTCATCACTGCCGCCGGAGACGGCGCAACAGCCGCGCAGGCGGCATTTGTCTTCCTGGAACAGCTCCATGCGTAAATCACTGCTTCGCTCGCTGGTCTTGGCCCTGTCGCTCTTCACTCTTTCCGGCTGCGGCATCATCGATATGGTCTATCTGCCGCCGCCGGAGGACACCGCGCAGGAACTCTTCGAGTCCGGCAATGAGGCCATGAGCGAAAAGAACTATGTGCGCGCGGCGGAGCTGTACATCAAGCTGCGTGACGCCTTCCCGTTCAGCCCCTACACTCTGGAGGCGGAACTGGCGCTGGCCGACTGCTACTACCTGGACAAGGAGTACATCCTGGCCGCCGAATCCTACAAGGATTTCGAGTCCATGCATCCGCGGCACGAGGCCATCCCCTATGTCCTCTACCAGACGGGCATGTCCCTGCTCGGACAGTTCGTCTCCATCGACCGGGCGACCACGGAAGTGCAGGAGGCTTACGAATACTTCAACCGGCTCCAGCAGACCTATCCCGATACGCCCTATGCCAGGGACGCCACGGCAAAAATGGCGGAGTGCCGCAAGATCATGGCCGAGCACGAGCTGTACATAGCCGACGTTTTCTGGCACATGGGCAAATACGGCCCGGCCTGGCGGCGGTACGAGTATATCATCACGACGTATGCCGACGTGCCGGAGGTGGCGGATCATGCCCGCGAAAAGGCTCAGGCGGCCTACCTCTACTATCGTGAGGAGCAGTCCGACGAGTTGCGGCAGCGGCGCGAAGGCACATGGAAAAACTGGTTCAATTGGCTCTAGGGCAGGAATCCTGCCCCTTGCGGCAACAAGCCCCCTCGGGGGCTTTTTTTATCGGTGGTGAAGCATGCAAACTGATCACGCAGCCGCCAAGCATCGTGCGGCACTGGCCTCCGTTGTGGCGGCGCTGGCGCTGACCGCGCTCAAGCTGGCGGTGGGCCTCTACACCAACAGTCTCGGCATCCTCTCCGAAGCCCTGCACAGCGGGCTCGATCTGCTGGCGGCCATTATGACCTTCTACGCCGTGCGGATCTCCAGCCGCCCGGCGGACAGCGGACACCCCTACGGCCACGGCAAAGTGGAAAACCTCTCCGCCCTCGCGGAAACGCTGCTCCTCTTCATCATCTGCATCTGGGTGGTCTATGAGGGCGTGGACAGACTGCTGTACGGCGGCGAACCCGTGATCCCCTCCCTGTGGGGAGCGGCCGTCATGGCCATCTCCATGATCGTCGACATCAACCGCGTGCGTATGCTGCGGCGAGTAGCGCGGGAGACCAAAAGCCAGGCGCTGGAGGCCGATGCCCTGCACTTCGCGACGGACATCCTCTCCTCGGCCGTCGTCCTGGTGGGCGTGCTGGCCGTCTGGGTGGCGGCGGCGCTGGAGGTCCCCGGACCGGTGCACGCCGTGCTCGTGCAGGCGGACACCGTGGCCGCCCTCATCGTGGCCTGCATCATCTTCCGTTCCAGCGTGCACATGGCCCGCGACGCCATCAATACGCTCATGGACTCCGGCGCGACGGACGAACAGCGCGACGTCGCCCTGGCCGTGGCGCGCGTTCCCGGCATCACGGCCGTGAGCCGCGTCCGCGTGCGGACCAGCGGGCCGCAGTCCTTTGTGGATCTGACCGTGGGCGTGGATCCGCAGGTGCGCGTCAGCGAAGGGCACCGGCTGGCCCACGAGGCCGAGCAGGCCGTGAGCAGCCTGCTGCCCGGTGCGGATGTGACCGTGCATGTGGAGCCCATGCTGGCCTCGGCCGCGGCGGGGAACCCCGTTGCGCTGGTGCAGGCCGCTGCCGCCGCGCACGGGCTGGCTGTCCATGACGTGCATGTGTTCCAGACAGACAAGGAGGCGCGCATCGAATTGCATGTGGAAATGGACGGGGACATGCCCTTCGCTCAGGCTCACCAGCTGGTGCGCGATTTCGAGGAGCAGGTGCGGCGTCAGTGCCATGTACAGGACGTGCTGACCCATCTGGAACCCCGCGAGGCCATCTCCGCCTGCCGGGGGCTCACCGCCTCCGCCCCGCAGGCGCAAGCCGCCTGGGAGCAGATCCGGCAGGCCGTGGAACGCGACCCCCTGCTGCGCGCCGCTCACAACTTCTCCGCCTACGCCACGGCCGAACAGGGACTGTGCGTCAGCTTCCACTGCCGCGTGGCCCGCGACCTTTCCGTGGAACAGGCCCACACTCTCTCCGTCCGCCTCGAACGGCAGCTCCGCGAGCTCATGCCCTCCCTCGGACGCATCAGCATCCATCTGGAGCCGGAAGAAAACGGCTAGATGATTTCTTCCGCCGGATGCCGGGCTGAAGCCGCCGGCGCGAAAAAAGAAAAAAAGGATGTCGTCGGGAGGCGACCAAACCCCGGTGCATGGCCGAAGCCGCCGGCCAGCGGCGAAAAAGAAAAAACTCACATCACGCCGGCGTATCTTCGCCGGCTTCCGGCATGACGCCTGCTGTCTGGTGGAGACGTTGCCAGAGCTCGCGCAGGCCGGTTTTTTTGCTGGAGGAAGTGACGAGCGGGGCGACGCCGAGGATGTCGCGCCACTGGGCGGCGCGGGCCGCGCGTTCCCGCTGGGTGCACTTGTCTGCCTTGGTGAGGATGGGGAGGATCTCCAGACGGCACTCGCGGGCGAAGTGGGAGAGTTCGAGATCGAGTTTCTGGGGTTCGAGGCGGCTGTCCAGCAACAGGGCGAGGGCCTGCAGATGGCTGGCCCCGGCAAGATATTTTTCGAGCAGCTTCGCCCAGGCCTGACGTTCGGTGTGGCTGGCACGGGCGTAGCCGTAGCCGGGCAGATCCACGAGGTAGTAGCCCTGCGGCTCGACGCGGTAAAAATTGATGGAGCGCGTCTTGCCCGGGGTGGAGCTGACCTTGGCCAGCTTTTTCTGGCCGGCGAGGGCGTTGATCAGCGAGGATTTGCCCACATTGGAGCGTCCGGCCAGCGCGATCTGGGGCGATTCGATGCTCAGGAGCTGGTTCAGGGTATAGATGGTATGTTCGAGTACCAGATGGGGCATGGTCTCCTCCGGGCAAGCTTGACAGGGCGGGAGGCTTGATTCACAATACCAAGTTCCATCTATCATTGTAGCCCGATGCGGGCGGTTTGGCAAATGCCTTTCCCCGCCGCGCCCGGGCCAAGAGGAGAAAGCCCGACATGTATTCCACCACCGACTTCCGCAAAGGCCTGAAGATCGAAGTTGAAGGGATCCCCTACGAAATCGTGGACTTTCAGCACTTCAAGCCCGGCAAGGGCGGGGCCATGGTGCGCACCAAGCTGCGTAACATCCTGACCGGCCGCATGCAGGACATCACCTTCCGCTCCGGCGAAAAGGTGGGCAAGCCCGACATGGAGACCCGCGACATGCAGTTCCTGTATCATCAGGACACGGATCTTGTCTTCATGGACATGACCACCTTTGAACAGCTGGAAATGGCTGCCGAGATCACCGGCGGCAAGGACGCCTTCCTCAAGGACGGTCAGCAGTGCCGCGTATTGCTCTACAAGGGCAAGCCGCTGGACATCGACATCCCCCTGAGCCTGGTGCTGGAAGTGACCGCGACGGAGACCGCCGCCAAGGGCGATACCGTGAGCAACGTCACCAAGCCCGCCACCCTGGAAACGGGCGTGGTGGTGCAGGTGCCGAGCTTCGTCAACGTGGGCGACCGCATCAAGGTCGATACCCGTACCAAGGAATATCTCGGCCGCGAATAGGCGAGCCTCGCACGCATGGCTACGGAAACGCCCCGCAAGTTCGGCCGGGAACTCTTCGGCCTCTTCCTGCTGTTCTGGTCGTTGTTGCTGCTGCTCAGCATCGTCACCTTCGATGTCAACGACCCCAGCCTCAATCATGTGGTCAGCAGCGATGCCGGCGTGGCGAACAGCGCGGGGCTTTTCGGCGCGTATGCCGCCGGTCTGCTCAATGACGTGTTCGGCATCGGGGCCTATATCTGGCCGGTGCTTTTTGCGGCGCTGGGGGCGGCCTATGTGTCGCCCGCCTACGCCCTGCCGTGGTGGCGCTGGTGCGGAGCCTTCCTGCTGACGGTGGTCCTGCTGGTCATCGGCTCGGCCTGGGGGCTCTCCCTGGGGGACATAAGCGGCGGCGGCATGGTGGGCAATGCGCTGCACGGCAATACCAGCCGCTACCTCAGCCCGGTGGGCTCCAGCCTGGTCTGGATCTTTGTGGTGCTCATCGGGCTCCAGCTCTGCTTCGACATCTCGTGGTTCGCCTTTGCCGCCCTGGTGCGGGACGAGGCGCGCTTGCGCTGGCGGCAGTTCCGGGCGGGCGAGCTGTTCCGCGCCGGCGAGGAGGGGGACGCCGCCGGGGAAGCGGAAAAGACGCCGCGTACCTTCCGTGAGCGGCTTGCCGCGCTAGGGCAGGCCCTGCGCGAACTGCGGCGCAAGACCAGGCGGGAGGTGGGGGAATCTTCCTTTCTTGTCCGCCTGCGCGACCGGCTGGGCAACATCCGCCCGCTGACGGACGAAGCCATGCCGGAGGTCTATGACGACACGGCGGAGGAAAACGGCCCCGCTCATGGCGGCATCAATCATCAGGCTGCCGGACGGGCGCGCTCGGCCGCCAACAAGATCAACCGCCTGCGCGACGCCCGCACCGACGCTGCGCCCGAGACGCCTGACGTGACGCAGGAACGGGCGCCGGAAGTCTTTTTGCCCGGCGATGGGCCTGCCGACATGCCGTGGCGGGCTGAGCCGGCGCAGTCGTCGCCGGAAGATTGCGCGGCACGGACGCCGACTCCCGCGGTGACGGACGCGCCGCATCCGCCCGCCTCCTTCCTGCCGCCGGAAGGCGTCATCGTGCCCGAGGTGTTCGGCGAAGACGGCAGGCCGCTGCCGCCGGAGGCGCAGCCCGCGCAAACGGGGATGGCGGCCGAGTTTCACGCCTCCGCCGGGCGGGACGAAACCCCGGCGGCGGATATTCCGGCGGCCGAGCCGGAGCCTTTCCGCACGACGGAGATATCCGCTCCGCCGGTGGGGCCGACGGCGGAACTGCTGGCTGATGCCTATGCGGAAGAAGCCGCCGAACCGCTGGACGTCACGGCCAATGCCCCCACCGTGCCGCCGGTCACGACGCCTCCCGCCAACACGCCGCCGGCGGCTGCTGTCGGACAGGCGGTGGGTGATGCGGTCAGACAGGCCGCGCGCACGACCCTTGCCGTGCTGGGCCGCAAGGCCCCTGTGCCGCTGCCGGGCCTTGACCTGCTTTCGCCGCCTGCGCCGGACGCCGTGCGCCCCGTGGAAGACCCGGCGCGTGCCCGGGCGCTCATGGCCTGCCTGCGGGATTTCGACATCCAGGCGGAGCTCGTGCGCGTGACGCCCGGCCCGGTGGTCACCATGTATGAAGTGCGGCCCGCGCCCGGCGTGCGCGTCAACCGCATCGCCAACCTGAGCGGCGAGATTGCGCTGGCCCTCAAGGCCATCGCCGTACGCATCCAGGCCCCCATCCCCGGTCAGGACACCGTGGGCATCGAGATTCCCAATACCGAGCGGCAGACTGTGAATTTCCGCGAGCTGGTGGCCAGCGAGGCCTTCCGCAAGGGCTGCGGACCGCTGACTATGGTGCTGGGCAAGGACATTGCCGGACGGCCCGTGCTGGCCGACCTGGCCAAGATGCCGCATCTGCTGGTGGCCGGGGCCACCGGCGCGGGCAAGAGCGTGTGCCTCAATGGCATCTTGCTGAGTTTGCTGTACCGTACGCAGCCTTCGGAGATGCAGCTCTTGCTGGTGGACCCCAAGCGCATCGAAATGGCCGTCTATGCGGATGAGCCGCACCTCGTGCATCCTGTGGTCAAGGAGATGTCCGACGCCAAGAACGCGCTGGACTGGGCCGTGCACGAGATGGACAGCCGCTACGACGCCATGGCCCGTCTGGGCGTGCGCAACATCGCCGGCTACAATCAGAAGCTGGCCTCCTACGGTGATGCCCTGCCGGACGATCTGCGCGATCTGGAGCCCATGAGCTATCTGGTCATCGTCATCGACGAGCTGGCCGACCTCATGCTCACGGCCGGCCGCGAGGTGGAGACCAGCATCGTGCGGCTGGCGCAGCTGGCCCGCGCCTCGGGCATCCATATGATTCTGGCCACCCAGCGGCCCAGCGTCAACGTGGTGACCGGTCTCATCAAGGCAAACTTCCCCTGTCGCATCTCCTTCCAGGTGGCCTCGGTGCACGACTCGCGCACCATCCTCGATCAGGCCGGCGCGGAGCATCTGCTCGGCCGTGGCGACATGCTCTTCAAGCCCAGCGGCGGCCAGTTGCAGCGCCTGCACGGGCCCTTCGTCAGCGACGAGGAAGTCCACAACGTCGTCCAGTACTGGAAGCGCCACCTCAGCCCCTCCTACAAGGTGGACTTTGCCTCCTGGGGACTGGAAGCCGCAGGGCCGGGGGCCGGACGCGCCGGGGGCGGCGGCAATGCGGCCAACGACCCCGTCTATCCGGCCGTACAGGCCTTCGTGACCGAACAGGGCAAGGCCTCCATCTCGCTGGTGCAACGACGCTTCAACATCGGCTTCAACCGCGCCGCCCGCATCATGGAACAGCTGGAACAGGACGGCATCATCGGCCCCGCCTCCGGCAGCAAACCGCGATCCGTGGTCAAATAGGGGCCAGGACAGTTTGCCTGGGGGAGGGGGAGTCATCCCCAGCGCGCTTTTGCCTTTGTCCCCACTTGCGCCGGCAGGGCATGGCAAAGGCGCGCCCCTCGCGCTTGCTCCTGCCGGACTTTTTGCGTACAGCGGAAGAGGGCGGCGGCCTTGCGGCGCAAGGCCCGCGTCCGCAGCGGCGCGGACATGGCCCGTGCGTCAGCCGGGGAGTCCGTCGCGCCGTCCGTATTCGAGTCTTCACGTCCAAAAAGGAGAAATCCCATGCGGCAACGCATTTTTCCGCTCTTGTGTTCCCTTCTGCTGCTGGCGGCCATGACGGCCATCGCACAGGCAGCGCCGTCCGACATCGTGAGCGGCATCCGCAAGCGTTACGACAGTCTGCAAAACTTCACGGCCACCTTTGAACAGACCCTGACCCACAAGGAAAGCGGCAATGTGGAAAAGCGCAAGGGGACCCTGCGCTTCAAGAAACCGCTGCTCATCCGCTGGGAAACGGAAGCCCCCACGCCCGAGACCCTCGTGGTCACGGAAAAGGAGATCTGGGATTACCTGCCCGATGAGGAGCTGGCCTACCGCTATCCGCCGGACCTCGTGCAGGATTCGCGCAGCATCATCCAGGTGCTCACCGGCCAGTCCAATCTTGACCGGGACTTCGACCTTGCGGAAGAGGGCAGGGAAGGCGGCCTGCGCAAGGTGCGCCTCTATCCCAAGGACCCCAGCCCGCAGATGGTGGAGGCTCTCATCTGGGTGGAGAACGATTACCTCATCCGCCGTGCGGACATCATCGACTTTTACGGCAATCATAACGACGTGCGTTTCGTGGACTTCAAGTCCAACAGCGGCGTGCCCGCCTCTGTCTTCAGCTTCACCCCGCCCAAGGGCGTGGAAGTGGAAGACCGCAGGGAAAAGGATGCCGTCCCGGAACGCGAACTGTTCAATTAGTGCATTTTTTCGGCCTGTCGCTTCGCGGAAAAACCGCGGTTTTTCCGCTCCCTTTCTTCCTGCACGGCCTCTGCTGTTGATGCCCGTGAGGTTCTGAGTTTTGCGGGAAAGCCTACAGCATGCCCCACCTCCCCCCAGATAAAAGCGCGCTGGGGGAAGGGTGGGAGGCTTGGGGATCCCCTCCCCCAAAAAACCGAGCACATCGTGCCGCAGCGCAGCGTAGATGAGAGACCATGACCACACCCTTTACGGATTGTTTTTTTGATCTGGACGGCACGCTGACGGATTCCGCGCCCGGCATCCTCAATGGCGTACAACTGGCGCTGGCGCATTTTGGCCTTCGGCCGCCGCGCGAGAGCCTGACGTTTTTCATCGGGCCGCCGCTGCTGGAGTCCTTTGCCGTCTATTTTCCGGGTGAGCCGGACAAGGCGCGAACGGCCCTGCGCATCTACCGGGAATATTATCGGGAGCGGGGCATGCTCGAGAACAGCGTCTACGACGGCATAAGCGATCTGCTGGCCGCGCTGACCGCCGCGGGCGTGCGCGCGCATCTGGCCACGGCCAAGCCCGAGCCCTTTGCCCGGACCATCGTGGAACATTTCGGCCTGTTGCCGTATCTTACGGTGCTGGCCGGCGCGGAACTGGACGGCCCGCGGCACGACAAGACGGATGTGCTGCGCTATGCGCTGGGACTGGCGGCCCTGCCGCCGGGGGCCCGTCCCCTTATGATCGGCGACCGCCACCATGATGTGGAAGGGGCGCATGCCGTGGGCCTGCCCTGTGCGGGCGTGCTGTACGGCTACGGCAGCCGCGAGGAACTGACGGGAGCGGGCGCGGACTATGTGTGCGACTCGGTGAAGGCGCTGCGCCGCCTGCTGCTGCCGTCCTGAGGACGGGATGCCTTGCCAGACGTCCCGTGCCTGCGTACAACAGGAGGGCGGTTCCGTCATGCGCGACCGGACCGGACGTCTACTCAACCGCCGCAAGCGGAGGACAGAATATGGGTTTTGCCAATTCCAGTTGCAGTTTCACGCGCTTTCGCGTGCTGGACAGTCTGACTGACGAGCAATGGAGCGCCATCCCTGACAAGCTCCGGCAGTACGCCTTTCAGGACATCGACGAGCTGCCGGAGATGCAGGCGCACGGCTGGGTCTGCTTCGAGGATATGCTGGACAGCGCATGGCGCACGGCGCCGCCGCAGAAGGGCGCCTATTTCGTCTTTTCGCTGCGGCTGGACACGCGGCGCATCCCGGCGGGCGTGGTCAAGAAGCATCTGGCGCTGGCCCTGCGCGAGGAAAAGGAACGCATGCAGGCGCAGGGCAAGAACTTCATTTCCCGCGAACGCAAGAAAGAGCTGAAGGAACAGGTGCTTTTGCGGCTGCGACAGCGCTTTTTGCCCGTGCCGGCTGAATTCAACGTCATCTGGAACACGGCGAAGAACGAGGTCTGGTTCGCGTCCACCCAGAACAGGATGATCGATCTGTTCATGGAATTCTTCCTCCTGAGTTTTGAGGTGCACCTGGAGCAGCTCACGCCGTACAGTCTGGCCGAGACCCTGCTGGACGAGGAGGCCATGAGCCGCCTTGACCGCATGGAACCCACGGAATTTGCCGTCAACGCCTGAGGAGAACACCCATGAGCACCATCAGCGACTCCACGGACAGCATCCTCGGCAAGGAATTCCTCACCTGGCTCTGGTATCAGAGCGACGTGGCCCCCGGCGCCTTTGTGGACGCCACGGGCGCGCCCTTTGCCGTGAGCATGGAACAGCGCATCGTGGTACAGGGCGGCGAGGGCGAGGCGCAGGAGACCGCGTCGGTCTCCGGGGCGCTTTCCCCCCTGCGGGAAGCCCGCTTCGGGCTGGGCACGGGCAAGAAGGTCTCCCGCGCGCTGGTACGCCTGGAAAAGGACGAGCTGGCCTTTCAGGTCAGCCTGCGGGCCGAGGATTTCAGCCTGAACAGTTTGAAGACGCCGAAGATCGAAAAAAGCGGCGACGATGACGATCCCGACGCGCTGCTGCTGGAAAAGATCTATCTGCTGGAAGTCTGCACCGGCCTGCTGGACAGCCTGTTCCAGCGTTTCCTGCGGCTGCGTCTGTCCGCGGACTGGCTGCGGGAAGTCAACGATATGCGGCAGTGGATGACCCGTACGGAATAGCCACATGGGCAGCGCGTCGCTTTCTTCGGGCTCCCGGCTGCGGAGCGGCCGTCAGCTCCTGCTGCGGCTGGGGCGCAAACTGCTCTGGATGCTGCTCGTGCTCTGGGGCATCACCATCATCAGCTTTGCGGTCATCCATCTTGCGCCCGGCTCTCCCACGGACATGGAGACCACGCTCAACCCGCTGGCGGGCGAGGCGGCCCGGCGGCAGCTCGATGCCCTCTACGGCCTCGACAAGCCGCTGCATGTGCAGTATCTGGACTGGCTTTCCCGCATGGTGCGGCTGGATTTCGGCGTGTCCATGTCGGCGGACGCCCGCCCCGTGCTGGACAAGATCCTTGAGCGCCTGCCCCTGACCGTGGGCATGAACGTGGTCTCGCTGCTGCTCACCCTCTGCATCGCCGTGCCGCTGGGCATCCTTTCGGCCTGCCGCCGCAATTCCTGGCTGGACAAGGGCGTGACCCTGCTGGTCTTTCTGGGCTTCGCCATGCCGTCCTTCTGGCTGGCCCTGCTGCTCATGCTCTTTTTCGGGTTGGAACTGCAATGGCTGCCCATTTCCGGGCTGACCTCGCTGGACTTCCCGCATATGTCCTTCTGGGAAAAATGCGTGGACGTCATGCGCCATCTGGCCTTGCCCATACTGGTGTATACCGTGGGTTCGCTGGCGGGCATGTCCCGCTATATGCGGGCCTGCATGCTGGAAGTGCTGCGCCAGGACTACATCCTCACCGCGCAGGCCCGGGGGCTTTCCGGGCGCATGGTCATCTGGCGTCATGCCCTGCGCAATGCCTTACTGCCGGTCATCACCCTGCTGGGCCTGTCCGTGCCCGGCCTCATCGGCGGCAGCGTCATCATCGAATCCATCTTTGCCCTGCCGGGTCTGGGGCAGCTCTTTTATGCCGCGGTCATGGCGCGCGATTACACCATGATCATGGGCAATCTGGTGCTGGGGGCCGTGCTGACGCTGGCCGGCAACGTGCTGGCCGACATCTGCTATGGCCTGGCTGATCCGCGCATCCGTTCCGCACAGGAGAAAAACGCATGATGCCTCGTGTGCTGCGCCGCTGCCTGGGGCGGCATCTCATGTTCACGCTGGGGCTTGGCATCGTGCTCGTCATGTCCCTTGCCGCGCTCTGCGCGCCGCTCATCGCTCCCTATGATCCCACGCAGGAGCATGGCCACGCCGTCCTCATGCCGCCGTGCGCCGAATTCTGGCTGGGCACGGACAGACTGGGCCGGGACGTGTTCTCCCGCCTGCTCTACGGCGGACAGGTCTCACTCTGGGTGGGCTTCGTGGCTGTGGGCATCTCCGTGAGCATCGGCACGGTGCTCGGCCTCATCAGCGGCTATTTCCGGGGCTGGGTGGACGAGATCATCATGCGCGGCGTGGACGTCATGCTCTGTTTCCCGTCCTTCTTCCTCATCCTGGCGGTCATCGCCTTTCTGGAACCCAGTCTGGCCAACATCATGGTCGTCATCGGCCTCACGTCCTGGATGGGCGTCGCGCGGCTCGTGCGGGCCGAGACCCTCAGTCTGCGCGAACGCGAATTCGTGGCGGCCGCGCGACTGGCGGGCTGCTCCACGGCGCGCATGCTCTTCGGTCATATCCTGCCCAATGCGCTGGCCCCCATCCTCATCACCGCCACCCTGGGCGTGGCAGGGGCCATCCTGGTGGAGTCGAGCCTGAGCTTTCTGGGACTCGGCATGAGCCCGCCCACCCCGAGCTGGGGCAATATGCTGCAGGACGGCAAGAACGTGCTGGAGTGCGCGCCCTGGCTCTCGCTCTATCCGGGGCTTGCCATCCTCATCACCGTTTTGGGCTACAATCTGCTGGGGGAAAGCCTGCGCGACTGGCTTGATCCGCGTCTCAAGCAGTAAAGGGGGGACGATGCTGGAACATCTGAGGATACGCAATCTGGCCCTCATCGAGGACATGGAGCTGGACTTCGCGCAGGGCATGAACGTGCTCACCGGCGAGACCGGCGCGGGCAAGAGCTTCATCCTCAAGGCGCTGGGCTTCTTGCTGGGCGACAGGCTGGCGGCGGACATGGTGCGCCCCGGCGCGGAACGCGCGCAGGTGGAGGCGCTCTTCCTCCTGAACGGGGAAGAGTGCATCATCCGGCGCGAACTGCTGGCCGAGACCGGCCGCAGCCGCCTTTACGTCAACGACAGTCTGCGCTCGCAGGAGAGCGTACGCCAGCTGCGGGACGAGCTGCTGGTGCATACCAGCCAGCACGGGCAACAACAGCTCCTGCAACCGGCCTTTCAGGCCCGCCTCATGGAAAGCGCCCTGCCGGAAGCCGGTCTGCTGCGGGAGAAGGACGAGCTGCTGGGACGGTTGCGGGACGTGGCGGCCCGCCGCGAGGAGCTCAGGCAGCGGCAGACCGGGCTTGCCGACAAGCGCGACGTGCTGGAGATGCAACAGCAGGAGATCGACAAGGTGGCCCCTGAAGAAGGCGAGGAAGAACGCCTTGAAGAAGTGCGCGCCCAAGCCCGTGCCGCCGAGCAGGCCGGGGAACAGTACGAGGAAGCCCTCTGCCTGCTGCACGGGGAGGAGGAGCCCGGCTTGCTGGACAGGCTCGGCCGCCTTGAACGCCTGCTGCACCAGATGGCGCATGATAACGACGAGTTGCAGGCCGATGCCGAGGCCGTGACGGCCGTACGGCAGCAGCTCCAGCATCTGAGCGGCGTGCTGCGCCGCCCGCCCGTGCCGGACGATCTGCCGGACATGGACAGCGTGGAGGAGCGCCTCTACGAGCTGGCTCAGCTCAAGCGCAAACTGCGCCGCAGCATGGACGAGATCCTGGAACTGCGGCAGGAGATCGAGGAGAACCTCTCCTTCCTCGATGCCTGCGCGCTGGACATCTCCGCGCTGGACAAGGAAGAAGGCCGGCTTGCCGCTTCCCTGCGCGAGGTGGTGGAGCGTCTGCGCCCGCTGCGGCGGCAGGCGGCGGAAGACTTTGCCCGTCGCCTCGAGGCGGAGTTGCGGGAGCTGGGTTTCTCCGAACAGGTGCGCGTGCTGCCGGATCTTGTCCCGCAGGAGATCTGGCCCGGCATCGAGGATGACCGGGTGCGCATCCTCTGGGCCCCCAACCCCGGGCAGGCCCCGCAGCCGCTGGACAAGATCGCTTCCGGCGGCGAGCTCTCCCGTTTCCTGCTGGCGCTGGTCAGCGTGCGGCCCAAGGCCGAGAACGCCACCTTCATCTTTGACGAGGTGGATGCCGGCGTGGGCGGCATGACGCTCAACAAGCTGGCCGACAAGCTGGCCCGGCTGGCCGAACAGCGACAGATGCTGCTCATCACCCACTGGCCGCAACTGGCGGCGCGGGCGCAGCGGCATTTCCAGGTCAGCAAGCAGATACGCGGCAACAGCACCTTCACGGTCTGTGCCCGCCTCGGTGCCGCGGATCGCCATGCCGAACTCGCCCGCATGGCCGGCGGCGGCGCACAGGGCGAAGCCGTGGCCGGCAGCCTGGAGAAGGAAGGGCAGGCGGCGGATGAGGGCCTGTAAGCAGGATCTTGCACGCAATCTCAGGAAATAGGTAAAATAAATCGTCCACGCTCGGCTTGCCGCTGGGGGGCCTTGCGTTCCGGGCGCTTCCCCGGTGCGCCGTTGGAGGGTTTTGCCATTGCAGACAGTAAAACGTGAGGTGGCGGCACAACGCCGTCCGGCCCAGACCTCGCGGGAAAACCGTATTTTTCACGGAACGACAGGCCGTAAGGTGTGGAGCGCGAAGCGTTTCACACGGAATGTCCTCTTTCAGGAAACGGACGGGGCGGTGGTCCGCACGGCTGACGAGGGGGCTGCGTCATCATGGGATGGCGCTTTTTGAAAGGAGGTGGGGCGTTGCCTGCTGTCCGGCAGCATGCCGGCCCTGCTCGTGTCGCCTTCTGGCGGCGTTCCGCCAACCCGGCGCATCCTGCACCGCTTTCCGTTTTTCTGCCGGTGCGAGGGAAAAATGCTTTCTTATCACCCATACGCCTCGGCAAAATTTTCCTGCTCGCCTGCCAAGACGTTTTGCGATGAACGAAGACGGGGAGCAAGCCGCCTGATTTATCAATATTTTTTTTTCAGAGGGGAGCAAACGGTACAGTATAGCTGATTTGGTATTATTTTTGCAAAACTGGAGAGAAATGGTATGGTCAGGAAATTTCTTCTGCCCGGAGGATACCGTGGACTCTCACAGCTCCAATCAGCTTGCCAGCATGGCCAATGTGCTGCGTGGCATGCCGCCGGCCATCGCCTGCAGCGATGAGACGCCGCCGCTGACAGCCGCCGGTTCGCGCGCTCTTGAGCAGCTGGAGCAGCACGGCCGCGGCCTTGTCGATCATCTTGAGGCCCTGCTGGATGCCCGGCAGGAGCGCTTCATCGCGCACCTGCGGCAGCATCTTGGCGAAATGGTCATTGACAGCAAGCTGCATTTTTCCCTCAACGCCGAGGGCCAGCTCATCATCGAGGGCGAGGACGGCTCCACGGACGATCTGTGTCAGATCGTGGCGGAGATCCCTTCCCTGCAGGAAGACTTCCAGGAGATGGCCAAGCTGGCTCTCCTCAGCTACGGGCTGGACATCGCCTGCCAGGCACAGGCTGAGCTGGAGCAGGAAGGCGCACAGAACAGCCTGTTCACCCGTTTTCATATGTGCCTGAAAGGGCCGTTCTCGCATTTTTATGTACGCTGACCCGGTCAGCGGGCGGCTCCCCCCGGCATGAGTCGGTGCAGGGCAGACAGCTTGCCATCCTGAACGAAAAACGGTACAAACAGTTTCCCATCATGGGGGCGCACTGGTTTCGACGGGGATGTGGAAGCCGGAGTTGCAGGTCGAGGCGCCGCTGGCCTCGTAAAAAGCGGCAACCAAGTAATTGCCAACAACGATTACGAATACGCCTGCGCTGCCTAGTCAGCAGGGCTCCTGACCGCATAGACGGTCACGTCAGACGGACTGATGCCTGATACGTCCGGCTGGCGACACATTATCAGGCTGGCGATACCCGGCGCCTGCCGGGGGCCATCGCGAGGAGTGCACCGGCGGGCTGGTGTCGTCGCGCCCGGTCAGGGGCTACCGACGGCATGAGAACCATCCCTGACCTACACCTGTAGACGCTTCGCGTGGAATGTTCTCGGACGGGGGTTCGACTCCCCCCGCCTCCACCAACCAAGCATTTCAGAAAGTGTGCAGAAGTCCGCAACGCCTTGAGCAGCGCGGACTTTTTGCTTTTGCGGCGGCCTCATCTGGACAAACTATATTTTTATATATGATAATATATAAAAAAGGAGAAACTATCCATGAATATGCTTGAAGCGGCAGCCGGCTATTGCGCTGCGACCTTTCAGCCATGCGGATCATGCGGGCAGTGCACGCATCCGTCGGGCAGGTGCAGCGGCAGCTGTCGCGTCTGTTCGGAAGAGGTGAATTATCACCGGGGCGGCAGGGCGGATTATGATTGTCAGAATTTCATGTACTACTACATGTGCCGCTATGCCTGGAAGTATTGCTCGGAAATATTGTACGCAGTGGAAGAAATTGATTTTTCCCGCCCAGCAACCTACACTATCCTCTCCCTTGGCTGCGGTGGTGCGCCGGATCTGATGGCTTTTGCTCTGCACTTTGACGAAAAGGACGGGACAAACATAAGCTATATGGGATATGATGCCAATCCATACTGGAACATCATCCATGCGCTCGTATACGGCTATGCACAGGCACACGGCATTGCGACAAAATTTTTCATAAAGAATATATTTGACATTCTTGCTGATGATAAAACAGAGCTTTATTCATCAAATATCGTCATACTGCAATATCTTATTTCTCATTTTCCGCCAGAAAAAAGATACGAGCTGGCGGGAATGCTCTTTGATGGTCTGATCAGGAAGGTCCTGAAACATCCATCCCGAGTGTCCCCGACACTATTTTTGCTGAATGATATAGACCACGCCGACGTCAGAAAATATTACGATCTTTTTTTGGAGAAGCTGGCCAAAAGCGACTGCTCTTTTTCAAGCATGCGTCGGCATTTCAAGGAAAGGGAGAACGACTACGGCGACGGCTCGGTACAGTACGCGAGCTGCAACAATAGATTTTCCATCCCCGAAACGATAAAAAATGATTTTGATTGTGCAATAAAATGCTCAAGCGCGCAGCTATTCGTCAAGGTCGAGTAGATACCCATGATACTAAGCGCAAGTAGGCGGACAGACATCCCCACATATTATTCGGCATGGTTCCTCAATCGTGTCAGGGAGGGGCATGTATACGTCCGCAATCCGATGAATGCGCGCCAGATCAGCAGGATAAGCCTCTCGCCCGATGTCGTGGACGGCATCGTCTTTTGGACAAAGAATCCGCTCCCCATGCTGGACAAGCTGGATGGACTCAGGGACTATACATACTACTTTCAATTTACGCTCACCAGTTACGGCAGAGATGTGGAAAGCAATGTCCCCAGCAAAAACGATGTCATCATCCCGGCATTTCAACGCCTGGCCGATCTGATCGGGCCTGAGCGGGTCATCTGGCGCTATGACCCCATTTTTCTCACGGAAACATATACGCCAGAGTACCACATGCGCTACTTTGAGAAACTGGTTCGCCGGCTTGCGCCGTACACGCAAAAATGCACCATCAGTTTTCTGGACAGCTATAAGAAAATCGAAAGGAACATGGCCGCGCTCAGGCAGACCGTGCTTACCGGCGAGCAGCAAAGCCGGCTGGCCAGCGGCCTTGCGGAGATCGCCCATAGTCATGGCTTGCGGCTGGATGCCTGCGCCGAGGAGGATGCCCTGTGCCAGTATGGCATCGACCGTGCCCGCTGCATTGACGGGCAGTTGTTCGAGCATCTGTTGCACTGTCCGCTGAGTGCAAAAAAAGACAAGAACCAGCGCCCCCAATGCGGGTGTGTGGCAAGCGTGGACATCGGCGCTTACAATACATGCGGCAACGGCTGCCGGTACTGCTATGCCAACCATAGTGAAAGCTCCGTCCAGGCGAACCGGAGGAGGCATGTTCCCGATTCTCCGTTGCTGATCGGCGAAGTTGGTGAGGGGGATGTCGTCAGCGAGCGCAAGGTCGTTTCCTGCAGGGCAAGACAGCATCAATTGGCATTATGATTGCGCGCAAGGGGGGATGCAGCGTTTCTCCGTGGCGTGACGGCAGACCTGTGGCGGGGGAAGTATTTCAGCTTGACACTCCTCAGCCTGTCTGCCTACGAAGAACATGAGTGAAGATCTGCCGAAACCATACGGCGACATCCCTACATTGTCACACATAATGGACGCCATCAGCATGCGGAGTGATCGTCTTCTTTTCGAAAGCGATGCCCATTTGTTGCCAGGTGTATCGCGCCTGACGGCCGGCAGGCTGTGTCTCCTGCTCGTGTGCGGGGTCATCCTGCTCAGTGCGGCTGCCGGCACGGGCTGGGCCGGCGCGGCGGAGCGGCGTCCTCTGGAATGGGCGCAGCCTGTGGAGGCAAAGGGGCTGCCCAATCTGCACAGAGTCTCCGGCAAGCTGTACCGGTCCGCCCAGCCTACGGCGGAGGGCATGCGGGAGGCCGAGCGGCTGGGCATTCGTACGGTTGTTTCCCTGCGCAGCGGGCAGCGGGATGCACTGCTGGCCGTGGGGACGGATCTGGTGTTGCGGCATGTGCCCATGCGGGCCTGGAATCCGCATTTACCGGGCGCGGTGGCGGCCCTGAGCGCCATAGCCGTCTCTCCGGGGCCGGTGCTGGTGCATTGCTGGCACGGGGCGGACCGCACCGGCATGGTGGTGGCGTTGTATCGCATGGTGGAGCAGGGGTGGACGCGCGAGGCCGCCATTCGGGAAATGCTGGAAGGCGGCTACGGCTACCACAGCATATGGAAAGACATCATCACCTTTCTGGAGACTGTGGACGTGGAGGCGCTGCGTCGGACGCTGCGTGACAATGCGGCGCTTCCCTGCCTGTCGTCTGAAGGCGGGATACCGCCTGCCGTCGGTCAGGGGGCTGTGTGCGGGAGGCAACTGCCGGGATACGCGGGGCAGAAGGCGCAGCCCGGATATAAGGAACGCCTGGCGGTCGAACCCTCCGACGGGTAGGGGGGCCTTCTTTTTTTCTTCTTTTTTTGTCGTTGGCTGGTGGCTGTTGCCCGGCATCTGGGCGTGGTCGCCTGCGCGGCGACATCCTTTTTTCTTTTTTCGCGCCGGCTGGCGGCTTCAGCCCGGCGCACGGGCTTGGTCGCCTGCGCGGCGGGCGGCAGGGGGTGAGAGGGGCGTGCCCCTCTACACCCCCTGCGACCCCCTACACCCCCTTGTCCGTGTGGCGTCGGGCGTCACTGTCGCCTGTTGTATACCTTGTCCGCCGCTCGCCGCAGGGGGCAGGTCGGCGCGCATCTTCCCGCTTCGCGGGCGATATGCGCGCCTGCTGCGGCGCTCCCGCGTTGCGGGGATCGCCTCCGCGCCCCGGCTCGCTGGGCTGACGGGGCATTTTCCCGGCCTGTGCCTTGCCCGGCGGGGAGCATTTTTCCTTGGATGAAACGTATTCCCCAGTGCGGAGGGTGCCTTCTGACGGGAAGCCTTTTTCTGCATGGGGCATTTCTCCCGTCTGTACGCTCTTTCCTGAGAGGAAGGAGCTTTTTTCTTATTTGCCGCCGGCTGATGGCTGTTGCCCGGCATCCGTGCGTGGTCGCCTCCCGGCGAGGGGCAGGGGGTGAGAGGGGCGGCCCCCTCTACACCCCCTACAACCCCCTACACCCCCTTGTCCGCGCGGCGGTGGGAGTCTCTATCGTTTGTCATATACCCTGCCCGCCGCTCGCCGCAGGGGGGCAGGTCGGCGCGCATCTTCCCGCTTCGCGGGCGATATGCGCGCCTGCTGCGGCGCTCCCGCGTTGCGGGGATCGCCTCCGCGCCCCGGCTCGCTAGGCTGATGGGGCATTTTTCCGGCCTGTGCCTTGCCCGGCGGGGAGCGCGCGTCTGTTCCCCCAATGTACTGAAGTGGCAACGGACGGTTTTACCTGCGGGAGAACATACCAAGAGCTTCCCGCATGAGGTCAGGACGATTTTTTTGCCTCACTGTGTTCTCCCGGCACAGTGCACCGAATCAGCTGGGGGAAAGCCGTTTTTCCGGCGTGCGGGCAGGGCTGTCCTTGTGGAGAAAGACAGTGCGGCAAAAAGGAGTTTCAAGCGTAAGCGCGGCAGGGCGCGGAGGAGATCGCCGCCCCGCAGGGGCGGAAGCTCCGACGCCGGACGGACGCTCGGCCCGCGCTCTGCGCGGGACAGCGGGAGGCCGAACGCCCGCTGCCGCGCGGCAGGGAGGAGGCAGGGGGACGCACTCCGCAAGCGAACGCTCGTCAAGGATGGCTGCCCCGACGCGGGGTAAGGGGTTGTAGGGGGCAAGGGGCGGCGTAAGCCCCTGCCCCCTGCCCCTCGCCGGGAGGCGACCAAACCCCGGTGCGGGGCTGAAGCCGCCGGCCAGCGACGGAAAAAGAAAGAAAAATGATGCCGCCGGGAGGCGACCCGGCCCGGCGTCCGGGCCGAAGCCGCCGGCCGGCGCGAAAAAAGAAAAAAGAAAAAAGGATGCCGCCGGGAGGCGACCTGGCCCGGATGCCGGGCAGAAGCCGCCAGCCAGCGACGGAAAAAGAAAAAAAGAAAAGGCGACCACCCCCCTGCGGGGCAGCGGTCGCCAGTCGGCGATATAAAGAGGAAAATTCCCCCACCTAGCCCTCAAGGAAAGCGCGGTACGCCTCAAACGTGGCAAAAAGATCCACGCTGCTCGAGAGCTCAAAGGGACTGTGCATGGAGAGCAGAGCCGGGCCGCAGTCGATGACCTGCATGCCGTAGGCGGCGAGAAAAAGCGCCACCGTGCCGCCGCCGCCAAGATCCACCTTGCCCAGTTCGGCCACCTGCCACGGGATGCCGCGGGCATTGAGCAGGCCGCGCAGCTCGCCCAGGAATTCGGCATCGGCTTCGCTGGCCCCGTACTTGCCCCGCGAGCCGCCCACCTTGCTGAAGCAGGGGCCGTAACCAAGCTGGGCGGCGTTCTGCTTTTCATGGACTTCGGGGAAGTCGGGGTCAAAGGCGGCGGTCACGTCGGCGGACAGGGCGCGCGTGTTCATAAATACCTGTGAGACAGGCAGGGAGGGCGCCCAGGCGCGGGCGATGTCCTCCACGCAGAATTGCAGGAAGCGTGAGGAGGCGCCGGTGGCTCCGTCGGAGCCGATCTCCTCCTTGTCCCAGAAAATGACGGCCATGTTCGGCGCATTGCGGCCGGGGCGGGCGGTGAGCAGGGCTTCCAGCGCCGTGAAGACGCAGATGCGGTCATCCTGACCGTATCCGCCGATGAGGGCCTTGTCCAGCCCCACGAAGGCGGCCGGGCCTGCGGGCACGACCTGCATGTCAGCGGAGATGAAGTCTTCCTCCCGCACGCCGTATTTGTCGTGCAGCAACTGGAGCAGATAGCTCTTGAGGGGCTCCTTTTCGTCGTCCTTGCCGCTGCGCCCGGCACGCGGGGCCGGACTGTGGGAAAGGATGATGTTCAGCTTCTCGGCCTCAAAGGCGTCATTCAGAGGCTGGGTGGACTGCTTCTGCGCCAGATGGGGCAGCAGGTCGGCGATGGTGAACACCGGATCGCCCGGTCGGTCGCCGATGGCGATGGAGAGCGTCTTGCCGTTTTCCAGGCTGACGACGCCGCGCAGAGCCAGCGGTCGGGCCAGCCACTGGTATTTGCGGATGCCGCCGTAATAATGCGTCTTGGCCTGGGTGACGCCGGGCTGCTCGATGAAGGGGCGCTGTTTGAAGTCCAGACGGGGCGTGTCGGCATGGGCCGCGATGAGGTGCAGCCCCTGCGAGAGGGGCGCGCGGCCCCGGCGGGCGGCAAAGAGTGCCTTGCCGCGGAAGGGACGCATGAACAGACCGTCCCTGGGGTTCTCGCCGTAGCCCTTTTCGGCAAGGCGGCGCTGCACATAGGCTACGGTCTCGCGTTCGGTCTTGCAGGTGGAGATGAATTCGATGTAGCGCCTGGCGAAGCTTTCCATTTCCTTGCGGCGGGTGGCCGTGGCGGCATAGGTTTTCCAGGCGCTTTCCGGCGTGTAGGCGATATTGGGAGTGTTTTTCTTCATGGCTGTATCCTTTCTGTGAGCGCGGCGCGCAGCAGTGTGGCCACGCAGGCATGATCCTGCTCGCTCAGCGTGCGGGGGTCAAGGCAAAATCCGTGGTCGTCCAGCCGGCCGATCAGGGGCGGGTCGCCATCCAGCAGGCGCTGGCGCAGCTCGACGGCGGAACAGCGCGTCGGCTCCAGACAGACGAGGGTGGTCGGCAGATCGTATTGAGGGAACGCGCCGCCGCCCACGCGGGAGACGTCTTCGCGCAGCCGTATGGAGCAGGCGTCGCCCAGCGCGCGGCGCAGACGGGCGGCAAGACGCCGGGCCGCACGGGCCAGCGCTTCGGGAGCCAGAAAGATCATGCGCAGCGTGGGGATGCGCTCCCGCGCCAGCTCCGGGTCGCAGTAGAGGCGCAGGGTGGCTTCCAGCGCGGCCAGGGTGAGCTTGTCGCAACGCAGGGCGCGGGTGAGCTGATTGGCCTTGAGGGCGGCGATGCGCTCCCGGCTGCCCGCGATGATGCCGGCCTGTGGGCCGCCCAGCACCTTGTCGCCCGAAAAGGTGACGATGTCGGCCCCGGCGGCCAGCACCGAGGGCACGGTGGGCTCGTTGGGCAGGCCGCAGGCGCTGAAGTCCGTCAGGCTGCCGCTGCCCAGATCCTCAAAGACCGGCAGGTCGTGCTGACGGGCCAGGGCGGCCAGCTCTTCCAGCGGTACGGCGCTGTGGAAGCCCAGGATGCGGTAATTGGAGGTATGCACGCGCATGAGGGCGCGGGTCCGCTCGTTGATGGCGGCGGCATAGTCCCGCAGATGCGTACGGTTGGTGGCCCCCACCTCGCGCAGCGTGGCGCCGCTCTTGGCCATGACCTCGGGGATGCGGAAACTGCCGCCGATCTCCACCAGCTCGCCGCGCGAGACGATGACCTCGCCGCCCCGGCAGAAGGTATCCAGCACCAGCAGCACGGCCGCCGCATTGTTGTTGACCGTCATGGCGGCTTGTGCGCCGGTGAGGCGGCAGATGAGCTGTTCCGTCAGTTCCTGTCGCGACCCGCGCCCGCCGGTACGCAAGTCCAGCTCCAGAGTGGAATAGCCCTGCGCGGCCCGCAGCACGGCTTCGCAGGCTTCAGGCGCAAGGACGGATCGGCCCATATTGGTGTGCACCACCACGCCCGTGGCGTTGATGACCGGGCGCAGCCGGGGCCGCAGGGCGGCCCGCACATGGGCCAGCAGCAAGGGCAGATGCGCCGCCAGGGCGAGCTGGTCAGGCTCGCTCACCCGACCGGCGCGGATGTCCTCGCGCTGCCTGTCCCAGTAGACGGTGACGGCTTCGCGCAGCAGGGGGCGCGGCTGCGCGCGCAGTTCCGGCGCGCGCTCCAGCAGGGCTGTCAGGCAGACATCGACGGACGGCAGGCAGCGAAAAAGATTCATGCGGGTTCCTCCGGGCTGAGGGGATCCGGCATCGTCAGATAGCGCGGGAACAGGCTGAAAAATTCCGCCAGCAGATACAGGGAGCCGCAAAGCACCACCGGAGCGTCGGCAGCGGCGGGACGAAGCGCGCCCGCGGCGGCCAGCGCGGCGGTCACGTCCGGCACGGCGCGGGCCGTGGGACGGGCCCGTCCCGCATTGCAGGCCGCCGCCACGGCGGAGGCATCGGCGGCGCGTTCGTTGTGCAGTTGCGGCACGAGAAGGGGGATGTCCCCCAGTTCCTTTTGCAGCAGGCGCGCCGCGGGCAGCCAGTCCTTGTCGGCAAGGCAGGAGAAGACGGCGCAGCGCGGCGTCCGCCCGAGCTGGCGCAGATGGTGGACCAGCGCCTGCATGCCGTGCGGATTGTGGGCCCCGTCCAGCAGCAGGGGCGGATGGGAGGCGCAGGCGGGGAGGGATTGCAGGCGGCCCGCGATGAAGGCGCGGGCAAGGCCGTCGGCCTCGGCGGGCGTGGGCGCGGCGGAGGCGGACAGGGCGGCATGACCGAAGCGCGGGGCCAGCGAGCGCCAGGCCGCCAGGGCCACGGCGGCATTGACGCGCTGATGCGGCCCGGCCAGGCCGAGCGGCGCGGCGGGCGGCAGGGGCTCCACGAAGCTCAGTGGCGCGGCATGAGCGGCCGCCGCGGCTTCGAGCGCGGCGCGGGCCGCCGGATACTGCGGCGCGCTGACGACGGGGGCGCTGTCGCGGATGGCCGCGGCCTTGTCGGCGGCGATGTCGGCCAGGGAGGGGCCGAGGATGGCCGCATGATCAAGGGCAATGGGCGCATAGCAAAGCGCGTCGGCCGGACAGGCGGTGGTGGCGTCGTGGCGGCCGCCGAGGCCGGCTTCGAGGATGGCCAGCTCCACGCCGTGGCGGGCAAAGGCCAGCAGGGCAAGCACGGTGAGGAATTCAAAATAGGTCAGTTCCGGGCAGGCGGCGTAGACCTCATCGGCCAGGGCCGGCCATGCCGCCTCCGGCAGGGGCACGCCGTCCAGCCGGATACGCTCGGCGGGGGAGACGAAATGCGGCGAGGTGTACAGCCCGGTACGCAGCCCGTGGCTGCGCGCCAGACTGTCCAGAAAGGCGGCGGTGGAGCCCTTGCCGTTGGTGCCGAGCACCTGCACGCAGACAAGGGGGGGGCGGACGGGGAAGAGGCGGGCAAGGGCCTGCTCCATGCGCTCGAGCCCCAGCTCCATATGGAAGAAGCCGCGGGCGTCAAGATGGGCGATGACCTGGGCAAATGAGGGAAAGGTGGTGTGCATGGGAGGGAGTATGCCAGAAAGCACGGGCCGTTGGCTACTGCCGGGAGGCGCAAAAAACGCGGCGCGGGGCAGGCGGTCGGTGCGGGAAGGAAAATCCGCCTGCCCGGTTGCTTTCCGTATCGGGCTGCCCTAGCATACGCGCATGGAAAAAACGATCATTCCCACATTATCGACTGGGGACGTCGCCGCCCGTTGTACGGTGTTTCTGCTGACCGCCGACGCGCGTTCGCCGCGTCGCGAGGAGCTGGTCAAAGCCACGGGAGGAGCCGTGGTGCGGATCTGTACCGACGTGGCGGCGCTCAATGCGGCCGTGCGTGCCGCATCCACACATTATTGTCTTATCTGGAGCGAGGCCCTCGTGCCGGCGGAAGGCCTGCTGCCGCGCCTGGTGGGGCGGCTGGAAGCTGATGCGGCCTGCGTGGGGGTGTCGCCCGTCTGGACGTATACGCTGGGCGACAGGCGCATCAACGCCCTGGCCGGCATGGCCGTCACGGCGGACGGCGGGCTGTGCGCCCTGTACGAAGGCCGGGACGCGGCCTCGGCCCCGGTGCGCGGCGTGCGTCGCTGCGCGCTGGCGCCCGTACAGTCCCTGCTGTTGCGGCGGGAGGCTTTCGTGGCGCTGGGCGGCCTGTCGGAGCAGCTCGATCCGCTGCTGGCCGGGCCGGATCTCTGTTTGCGTCTGGCCGCGCAGTACAGCCGGCAGGGGAGCGGCACGGCCTTCTTCGCCGTGGAACCGGAAGCGCGGGCGGACCTGACGGACATCCTGCTGCCCCTGAAGCTGGTCGGCCTGTGGAACAGTCTGGTCTCGCGCGGGCGTCTGTCCTGCCCTGTGGCCGGGGATCTCCATACGCATTGCGCGGCGGACGGGCTGACCTGCGGCGTGAGCCGCTGGCTGGTGGACGGTCCCGCGGATCAGCTTGCCCCGGATGTGGACGCGGCGGCCCCGTGGCAGGAAAGTTATCTCGCCTGGCGCGCCAGCGGGGATGCCGCCCTGTTGGCCCGCAGCGTGGAGGCCGCCCCGGCGGCGGAAAGGGAGCGTCTGCTGGAGCTCTGCCGCTCATTGCCGGACTGCCTGCCGCACACGGCGGCATGGTACGCCGCGCGGGCGGAAAAACTGCGCGCCTTTGCCGGCCGGCACGGGCTGGACGCCATGCAGACGGCGCTGTCGGACTGGGATGCCGCGGCCTTTCGGACGGACTGTCTCGTGCCGGCCATGCAGGCCCTGCGACGGCAGGACGTGTACGAGGCGTCGCTGGAGGCCTGCCCGGGGACCTATGATGCCTGGCTGGAGCTGGAGGAAGGACCGCGCCGGGCCGCTGCCGCCGAAAGGACGCCCGCCGCGGTGGGGCAGGCGTCCACCGTGGAGACCGGCGCCGCCAGGCCGCGCCTTTCCGTACTCATGCCTGTCTGGAATACCGATCCCGCCTTTTTGCGGGCGGCGGTGGATTCCGTGCTCGGGCAGACGTACGCGGACTGGCGGCTCTGCATGGTGGATGACGCCTCGGACAGGCAGGAGACGCGCGAGCTGCTGGACAGCCTGAAAGATGCCGATGCGCGCATCCGCCTCGTGCGGCGGGAGACGAACGGCGGCATCGCCAGCGCCTCCCAGGCGGCGCTGGAACTGGCGGACGCGCCCTGGGCGGCGCTGCTGGACCATGACGACATGCTGGCTCCCGACGCGCTGGCGCAGGTGGCCGATGCCGTGGCCGCCCAGCCGCACTGGCGCTATCTGTTCAGCGACGAGGACAAGATGGACGCCGCGGGCGTGCGGCGCAATCCCTTCTTCAAGCCCGGCTTTGACCGCGATCTTTTGGAGGGCGGCAATTACGCCTGTCATCTCTCGGCCTTTGACCGGGAGACGCTCCTTGCCTGCGGCGGCTTCCGCGAAGGCTTCGACGGCGCACAGGATTTCGACCTCATCCTGCGGGTGACCGACGCGCTGGAGGACAGGCAGATCGGGCACATCCCGTCCATCCTCTACCACTGGCGCGTGCATCCCGGCAGCTGCGCCGGCCAGGTGGGGGCCAAAAAGGGCGTGGAGGACGCCTCCCGCCGGGCCCTGGCCGACCATCTGGTCCGCTGCGGACGACAGGACGAGATCTGCGGAGCCGGGCTGACCAACTTCTTCCGTCTGGGCCGCCCGCTGCCGGAAAAGGCCCCGCGCGCCAGCGTGGTGCTGCTGGCCCGCCCCGGCGTGACGGTGACGCCGGCCCTGCGGCAGACGCTGGAGGAGCTCGCCGCCCTCTGGCCCTGCGAGATCCTGTGGCAGCCGGTGGACGTCTCCATCGACGAGCCCAGCCGCGCCCCCTTTGCGGACTGGAAGGCCCTGCCGCCGGCCACCAACTGGGCGGGCGGCTGCAATGCCGCCGTGCAGGCGGCCTCCGGCGAGCTGGTGCTCTTCCTCGATGCCGCCCTGGCCCCGCTGCCGGGCTGCCGTCCTGAACAGCTCCTCATCCAGGCCATGCGGGAGGATGTGGCCGTGGCCGGAGGGATCATCCATCGTGACGGCGCGCTGTGGAACGCCGGGCTGGCTCCCGGCGCGGGCGGACTGCCCTTTGCCTTCATGCGCGGCATGCCCCGCGAGCTGCTGCGGCATGTGGCCTGGGGCCAGCTGCTGCTGACCCGTCCCAGCATCGCCGCGCCTATGGAGTGCATGGCCTTCCGGCGTGCGCTCTATCTGGATCGCAACGGCTTCAACGTGAACTTCGGGACGCTTTCCGGGGCGGACTTCTGCCTTGGCGCGGCCCGTCGCCGCCTGAAGACGCTCGCCAGCCCGTGGGCCCAGTGGACGCTGTTGGGCGAGCATGCCGAGGACGCCCTGGCCGTGCGGACCCAGATCGCCATCCAGGAAGGCTCGGGGACGCAGTGCGGCACGCTGCGCGCCGCCGAAACGCGGGAGTCCTACATCGCTTATCAGCAGATACTCCAGCGCTTCAAGGACCGCTGGGGCGACGACATCCGCCGCAGTCCCATCCGTAATCGCCAGCTCGGCGCGGCCTTCGACAACGGCTGGCGTCTGCCGCTCTGATTGCCGCGCAGGAGCGGAAAGGGACACGTTTGCCCGCGCGGCATACGGGTCAAGGTTAAAAAAATCGCCTCCGGCAGATGCCGGAGGCGATTTTTTGCGCGGGAACCAGCGCGGAGGACGAAGGGCCAGCCGCTACGGCCGTCGCGACAAAAACAGGACCGTGTCCGCCGGGGACGGGAGCAGCGCCCCGCCGCCCGCGGCCGGGCCAAAGGCGGGACGGAGCGTCCGCGATGCCGTCTAGCCCAGCACGGCGGAGCCGCGGAAGGAGATGTCCACGATCTCATAGGTGACGCGTCCGCGCGGGATGTCCACGCTGACTTCGTCGCCCACTTCCTTGCCCAGCAGGGCCTGGCCCACGGGCGAGAGGAAGGAGATGGAACCCTTGGCGGGATCGGCTTCGTCCGGGCCGAGGATGGTGTAGGTGCGGCTCTCCTCGGTATCCACGTCTTCCACTTCGACGGTCGCGCCGAAAATGACCTTGTCGCCGCTCAGCTTGTCAAGATCGATGACCTGGTAGAGCGCAAGGCGGGACTCGATGTATTTGATGCGGGCCTCTGCCATGCCCTGCCGCTCCCGGGCGGCGTCATAGCCGGCATTTTCCCGCAGGTCGCCTTCTTCCCGGGCTTCCTTGATGGCCTGGATGATCTGCGGGCGTTCGCTCTTGAGGCGGGCCAGCTCGTCCTCCAGCTTCTTGTAGCCCTGTGTCGTGATGGGGATGGTGGTGACAGCCATAATGTTTCTCCCTTGCGCGCACAGCGCGGTGAGCATGACCGCTGCCGCCGGCGTGCGGGCAGCGAGGGCAGCGCGGGGCTGCCATGTGGTTACCGGGGGCCGGATGGCAACGGCTCAAAAAAGAAGTGCCCGAAACCACCTTGGCGGCTTTGGCACAGTCAGAAAAAAAGTGTCCTCCACGGCATGAGCATGGCATGGGGACAACTCTACTGGTGGAATGACCATACGCTTTCCGGCGGTGGCGGTCAAGCCTCCACGGCTGGCGACCGCCCACGCCCCGCCGGCCGCCGCATCCGGCGGGCGGAGCGGAGATGACGGCAGATGACCGGCCTTGCTTGCGAAATATGGGAAAATGGGCTACGCCTGAAGCAATAAAAACAATCTGTTCCGATCGAGCCGCCATGAAAAAATATTTGCGCTATCTTGGCCCTGTGCTGATCAGCTGTCTGTTTTTGCTGGCCATCTACCTCCTGTATCAGAAGCTCAAGGCGTACAGCCTGGAAGAGATCCGGCAGAGCATCGAGCAGGTTTCCTTTTTCAGCATCGGTCTGTCCATCTTTCTGACCGCCATCAATTATCTTATCCTCGTGGGCTACGACTGGCTGGCGCTCAAGGCCATCCACAAGAGCCTGCCGCTGCCGCGTGTGGGGCTCGTCTCACTGGTGGGGCAGTCGGTCAGCTACAATTTCGGGGCCCTGCTGGGGGGCACGACGGTACGGTATCGCTTCTACTCGGCGTGGGGCTTCTCCTTTTCCGAGATCGTGCGGCTGGTGCTCATGCTGGCCGTCACCTTCTGGGTGGGGGCACTGGGCCTGAGCGGCCTCATCTTTCTCGTGGCTCCGCCCGTCATCCCCGACGAGCTGCTGACGAAAATGCCCATCAAGGACATCCGCATCCTTGGCGTGCTGCTGTTGTTCGTGGCGGTGGTCTATCTCGTGCTCTGCTTCCGCGTGCGTAAGCCCGTGCACATCTTCGGCAAGGAATTCGTTTTCCCCGCGCCGCGCATCGCCGTGGCCCAGATGGTCGTGGCCGGGGTGGATCTCATCGCCGCCGCTTCCTGCATGTATGTGCTGCTGCCGCATGATCTGGGCATAAGCTTCATCGAATTTCTGCCCGGCTACCTCATGGCGCAGGTGGCGGTGGTGCTGACGCACATTCCCGGCGGGGTGGGCGTCTTCGAACTGGTCATCATCCATCTGACCCATACGCCGCGCGAGCAGGCCGTCTTTGCGGCGGTGCTGCTGTTCCGCCTCATCTACTACATCCTGCCCCTGCTGGCGGCCGCGGTGCTGCTGGCCGTCTACGAGGCCCGCCAGAGCCGTAACATGCTGCGCGAGGCGGGGCGCTGGCTGTCGGTCGTCTCCCATTCCGTTTCCGCCTACCTGACCTTCGCGGCGGGCGTATTCCTGCTCATTTCCACGACATTGCCCATCCGTGCGGCGGCCCTGGCCCGCATGAGCGAGATCCTGCCGCGCGTGCTCATGGGGGCCGGGCACTTCGTCTGCGCGCTTTCCGGCGCGGCGCTGCTCTTCGTTTCCTACGGGCTGGAGCGGCGGCAGCGGCGGGCCTACCTTCTGGCGGCGAGCGCGCTGTCGCTGGGCATCATCGGGGCGCTGCTCAACGCCTTTTCCTGGGGCTGCGCCCTTATGAGCGCCGTGGTGCTGCTGGCCGTGGTGCTGGGGCGGCGGCGCTTCTACCGCTCCTCCTTCTTCTGGGAGGAACCCGTCCCCCTGTACTGGCTGGGAGCCGCCTTCGGGGTGCTGGTGATCAATTTCGCCCTGGGCTGGTTCATCTACGCGCCCCACTGGGAACGGGCGGAACACTGGGGCTTCGATCAGGGCTTCAACGCGCCGCATGTGCTGCTCGGCTTTGCCGGCATCGCCGTGCTGGTCATCGTGGGCTGGCTGTGGCGCGTGAGCCTGCGCCGCCACAAGCGCAGGCGCGAACAAAAGGCGCAGGCGACGGGCGACGCGTAACGAGCGGCGCGAAAGCGAGAAGAAAGATACGGACGGCCCCCGGCTGATGCTGGGGGCCGTCGTTTTGTCGCCGGGAAGGTGGGGACTGCCAATACCCTGTCGCGCTGCGGCGGACGGGTGCGGACATCCCGTGAAAAGTGTGCCCGCATACTGTCATATGCGGGCACACGCGGTCAGTCTGGCAAGCGGGGCTTGTTGGCTAGAACTCGTAACGGAAGGTGCCGAACACCCCGTGGGCCGTGGTGTGCGCCCCGGCCTGAAGGTTGTAGTTCACGCCGAAGCTCAGCGCGTCATTGCCGAATTCGATCCCGGCCTGTCCCATATAGGTGATGTAATCCAGCGTCTGGGTTTCCACCTCGGCCGTACGGTCGACGCCCGTGAAACGAACATCGCCGCGGGCCTTGATGTCACCGGCCGCCGGGATGACCGCCAGATCGAGACTGGGGGTGAAGCGCCAGCCGTTGCCCGTCTCGATATCCTTGGAAAAGGCGACGCCCACGGGGAATGTCCAGATGTTCTGGTGCAGGGCATCGCCCTCCAGAATCGTACCGCCGCTCTTCACGTCGTAGTCATAGGTGTTCAGGCTGGTATAGCGCACACCCACATGGGGGATGATGTCCAGCACGCTGGTCTCCAGCTTGTACTCGCCGCGCAGGCCCGCGCTGAGGGCATAGGCGTTGATGTCGCTTTTGAGATCGCCCATCTGCATACCGGAGGGCAGTTCCTGTTCCACATCATTGAAGGTGGAGGTGTAGTGGAGATCGGCCGTAAGGCTGAAGGCATTGGGAGTCCAGCCCACATAGGCTCCGATACCCCAGAAGTTCATGTTGTTGGTGGTCTTGTTGAAGTCGCCGGAACCCTCGGCATAACCGCCGCCGATGTTGAAGGTGATGCCCGCGCGGATGGCCTCGGCAAAGGTATAGTCAGCGCCGATGGCCACGCCGCCCAGACCGCCGCTCATATCCATGTCGAAGTTGCCGCCTTCCAGCCCGAAGCCGTTCCAGCTCTGGTACAGGGGCATGATCCACATGGCGAAGCCGGTCTTGCCATTATCGACGGCTTTGCCATCTTCCCCCATGCTCTGGAGGCCTCCGTGCGGGGCCGCCAGACTGGTACGCTGGCTCACAGCCGTGCCAGCCGCGTTATGCGCGGCCCAGGTCAGCTGCGGCACACCGCCGATGACCGCCATGCGTGCCGCCCCCTCGATGGTGGACGCCGCAAGAGCGCTGTTGGTTGTGCCGATATGGGTGTCGCTCAGCGCGCGGGAAAGGAAACGCACGCCCCCCTGTGACGACTGCACGTCCACGCCGGGGGTAAGGGCCATGCGATCCACCAGCGTCGCCATTTCGCCGGACAGTGCGGGAAAGGCGCTTGCTGCCGCGTTGGATGTGAGCGTCACGCTGTAGGCGCCGGTTGCCGTATCAAAGTCGCCGCCCGTGGCGGAAAGCAGGGCCGTGCTGGTAGTGAGGTTGGCATCCGTCCAGCCGGCGGGATCCTTGCTGGCCGTGCCGAAATTGGCGGTGACGTTCACCGTCTGGCCGCCCTGACCGCCCACGATATGCAGTTTTGCCCCGGAGGCCACGTTCAACGTGCTTGTGCCGCCCGCTTCCCCTGAAAGGGCCGTGCCGCTGCCGACGCCCGCGGCATCGACGACCAGCAGTGAGCTGTCGGCAAAGGTCGCGCTGTTGGCTGTGGCGGGAGCGCCTCCATGCACCCATGTGCCGTCCACATTGATGCCGCCTGTGGCGGCCAGCGTCTGGGGCGTGCGGATGGCCAGGGCGGCGGTGATGTCTTGCCCCCAGCTCCCCTTGCCGTCATTTTGATAGCGGATCACCTCGCTGCGGAGCCATTCGGCATCCGTGCTGCCCAGCGAGACCATGCTGTTGCGGCCGGCGGTGAGCAGGCCGTCCACCGTATCGGCGGCAAAGCTCAGGCCGCCCAAGGCGGCGTTGGAGGTATCGCCCGCCGCGATGAACGGCGGATCAAAGGCGATCTTGCCCCCGTTCATTTGGATGTTGGCCGCCGTGAAGGACGTAGCGCCGTTGCTGGAACCCACTTTGATGTCTGTCTGTGCATTGCCGGTAAGCCCGCCATTCACAGTGATTTTTCCTTCCCCGCCCTGCGCGTTCGATCCCACAAGGATCTGGCCGCCGTTATCCTGGAGCGTTCCCTCGATGGTCAGGCTGGAAAAAAGAGGCTCCATTTTTTCCGTCATATCTCCTGTCACCTGCAGGAGCCCGCTCTCTTCCACGGAAACGTCGCCAGTGACGTTCCAGTCGCCGGACGCGACCTTCATTTCGCTGTTTATGGTCGGTCCGGCCGCTCCCACAACGACGCTGCCCTGCACGGTACCCCCCACGACGAGGGGGGAGGGGTCCGAATTCCCCAGGCGCAGCGAACCGCCGTTGAGGGTCAGCGTCCCCGTGCCGTCGCCTATCTTAAGATCCCGGTTGCCGGCGGAGGCATCCCCCGTCAGGTACAGTTTGCCCGTCGACAGCAGGAAGTTGTTGGTCGGCGAGCGCAGTTCCATGGCACTGGCTTTGAGCGTCGCTTCCATCCCGCTCGGATTGCCCTCGGCAAATTGGGTCGTTCCAAGGTTGAGGGTATTCCCCTCAAGCACGAATGTGCCGTTGATGGATATCCTCCCGTAGTCCTCCATCTTCACCTGGCCGGCGGACGGCGCGGTGGTCACGAAGTCGCTGACGTCCATAGTCAGGGTCTCCGAGCTTTGGACTTTCACATTGGTAGCGCCGTTCACGGTCTGACCGGTCTGGAGCCAGGTATTCCAGGCCGCGGCATCAGCAAGTTCGGTCTCCGCCTGCGCTCCCGCCGGCATGCCCAGCGCCAGCGCACCGGCCAGGAGCGTGCCGCCCAGCACATTGAGCATATGGCATTTTTTGAGGATGGCGCGGTAGCGTTTTATAAGCATCCCCAGTGAACCTTGCGACATGTGCATGATCCTCTCCTTTGTACATGGTTATCTGTTTGGTGGGTGAATGTCCGGCTGGTCGGCGCTTTTTTGCAGCGTGCCGGGCATCCGACGGTCTGCACGACGACAGTCCGCTTCCTTATGATCATTCCGTGCGTTCCCGCACATGCGTGTGCCGCAAGGAGCGGCGTTCACTTCGCGATTACAGCTTGGTTATATTTTGTTGAGTATACCAACATTAGCGGCGGGTCAACGTCTCTTGGTATCATTCCAAGATGGACGATCATCCGAAACTGACTGAAGCCACGGCCCGCGTGCTGACCCGCCTGCGGGAGGATGCCGGGCTGAGCAAGCGCAGGCTGGCTGCCCTGACCAGCATCGACCGCGTGTATCTGCTCCAGCTGGAGCAGCAAAAATACCGCCCGACCCTCAACGCCGTTTTTTTGCTGGCGCAGGCCCTGGGTCTGCCGCCGGGGCGTCTGGTGGACATGGTCGAGGCGGAACGGCTGCGCCTTCTGGATGACGGGGCGGAGGCGGTCACGCGGGAGGCGCAGGACGCTCCGGCCGAGCCGGGCCGGGGGCAAGCGCGGGACCAGCGAGAGGCTCCGCCAACAGGGGAAAGTCCTTCCGAAACCTCGCCTCGGCGGCGGTGAGGATGTCATGGCAGGCGGGATGGCGCAGCGCGCGCAGACGGTGCAGCACCTCGCCAGCCCCGTCGCCGTCGGCATTGCGGCAGAGCGCCTCCAGCAGCAGGGCGCCGGCACGCGCATACAGGTACTGGGCGTGCGGCGAAAGCTCACGGCAGGGCAGGGAGCACCACAGGCGTCGCACCGGCGTAGCCGCCTGGGGCAGCAGGGAGCGGCCCATGTGCCAGAGCGCGCCCGCCCGGCCGCCCCCGCGCGGATCGTTGCGGGCCTCCAGCGCGGCAAGGCAACGGTAGACGGCCACGGCCCTGCCGCTTTTTCCCTGCCGGAGCTGATGGAGCAGAAAAAGCCGGACGGCATCCAGTTTGAGCGGAAAAAAGCCGTCGAGCCGCCGGATATGCCGCAGCACAGCCGGCAGGCGGCTGCTGTCGCCGTCATGGCACAGCCGGCGAAGATATTCCAGAACGGCTTCGCGCTGGATGTCCTCCGGCAGACACAGCAGAAGGGAAGCAAGCGTTTCGCGCATGAAAGACCTCCGAAAACATGACCATATTCCAGTCTTTCAAGCAAAAAGGCTCCGCCGTCAACAGGGGCTGGATATTTCTGTATGAAAATTGAATATTCTCGCAAGATAGTGAAATAGCAGGCGAAAAAAATTTTTTTCGTGCGGGCGGGATGGCTGCGCCCAGCGTGGCCGGAGCGTGCTGGGAGAGATATGACGTGGACTCAGCGCATACGTCCTGTTTGCTTTGGGTGGCGAATCGCCTCGTTCTCCTGCCATTCCCTCGGGAAAAGCGCGCTGGGGACGGGATGTGGGGGGCGTGGGGGAAGAATGACGGGAACGCCTTTTTCGCTTCGCAGCGAAAAGACTGGGCCCTCCCGGGCCGCCTTTCGGTCGCCGCCAGCGCGGGAGCGGGTTTCCCTTCCCCCCAAGCCCCCCATCCCTTCCCCAGCGCGCTTTTACCGGAGAAGAGGCAGGAACACGTGGCAACCCCGCCCCCAAAAGCAAGCGGAGCGTGTACAGCTTATTTGTTTTATATATTGAAATTATTTGTAAAATTTGTGTTAACAGGCCCTAAAAAACGCGCCGGGCGTGTCAGCCGCGACAGGCGTCCAGTTCCCGCAGCCAGTCAGGCGTCAGGGCTTCGGGCAGGCGGCGGATGAGATCGGCCACCGGCGTGTCGGGCCGGGGCTCGCAGAGGACGGCAAGGCGGCGTGCGCTGCGGGAGGCGGCCTGACAGGCGGCGCAGAGGGGCCAGCCCGCCGCGGCGAAGGCGGTGACGAGGCCGGTCACGATGTCGCCCGTGCCGCCGATACATTCCATAGCCGGGACGGAGGGGCTGTCGATGACGGCACGCACCTCGCCCTCACAGACGATGTGGTCCGCCGCGCCCTTGATGAGCAGATGGCGCGGGCTGTTGCCGTGCGCCAGCACGCGCGCGAGCAGGGGAGGGATGTTGTGGTCCTCGGCCAGCAGGAAGCCGCGCGTATAGAAGGGGTGCGGGGCCTTCTCGTCCGCGAGGAAGGCCAGCTCGCCCACATCGGGCGTGAAGAGGTCGTAGGCGTCGGCATAGCCGCTCATTTTGGCGGCGTACATGAAGCCCGCGTCGGCCAGCATGAGCGGCGGCCGCGGCAGGGCCTGAAGGGCCAGCAGCACACGGTTGTGCCAGTCCGCGTCCGGGAAAAGGTAATGGAAGGTCAGACCCCGCGGCGCGAGGCGGGCGGCGTTGTCGCACAGCCAGGCATAGAGGCGGCGGCTGCCGTCGCCCGTACCGACATCCCCGGCCAGCAGGGCGCGAGGGACGTCCGTGCCGAGGGCTTCGCAGGCCAGCAGGGCCGTGGCGGCCAGCGCGGCGGTGCCGCGTTCCACGGTCACGCCGTGACCGTCCGGCAGGCGAAGGGTCGCGCCGTCCAGCCGCAGGGGGCCGTCGGGCGGGGCCAGGGAAAAGTCCGCGTCCGGCACGCTGCCCGCTATGCACCACATGCGAGCTGCCTCCGGGCTTCTTCAAAGGCTTTCTGCAGGCTGTAGCAGCACAGCGTCTGGCCCAGGCGCAGCGGCTCGACGGCCGTCTCCAGCTTGCAGCCGCACAGCTTGTGCGCCAGCCACGGCACGTCCGGGCAGCCGCCGCCGGAAATGTTGACGATGCGGCCGTCCCGCGTGTCCACGGTGATCTTCATATTGGCCGCCCGCACCATGAGCCAGCGATCCAGCCGCTTCACCTGACAGAGCGAGACGGGCTCCAGCAGCTCATCCGTGACCACGGCCACCTGACGCGGCTCCTGTCCTCCCTGCCGCAGGCATTCCAGGACGGCCGCCTGCCGCAGGAGCGGAAAGGCGATGACCATGTCGCAGCCGGTCTGCAATTGCGGGGGCGGGCCCTTGACCTCCACGGTGAAGCCGGCGTCGCGCAGGCGGCGTTCGGCCCGGATGACGTCGCCCGTCTGGTCGAAGACCAGCAGGGCCGTGGCGGCGGGTGCGGCGGACGGACGCGCGTCGCGGGAGGCGGCGGGCCGCAGCAGGGAGGAGAGGCGTTGCAGCAGGGTCGGCATGGCGGTGGTCGTCTTTTTGTCGTGCGGCGGGCGGGCAGGTCGTCCGTCCGCCGCACGGTCAAGGGTTACTTGTGGATGTCGAGCCGGAAATCCGGCCCGTCTTCGGTGACGTCCACCGCAAAGCCGCCGTTGCGGGCGGCGCGGCTGACGTTCTCGCGGCTGGCCTCGTTGTCCACCAGCACGGTGAAGCTGCCGTCGGGCATCTTTTTGGCGGCGGTGAGGAAGAGGAGGACAGGTTGCGGGCAGGAAAGGCCGCGCGCATCGATGAGTTCAGCCATCAGGCGCCTCGCTTGCAGTTGAAGAATCCGATGATCAGGCAGACGGCCAGTCCGCCCAGCGCGCCCAGCATGCCGTGGGGGCCGATGCCCGTGGCGCTGGAAGCGAACCCGAAGTTGTGGGCCACGGCCGCGCCGAGGATGAGCCCGACCACAAAGACCGCGGCGTCATTGTCGCCCTCGCCGGCCATGAAGAGCTGGCGGCCGGGGCAGCCGCCGGCCAGGGCAAAGGCCAGCCCGGCGGTGACCATGCCGAGGAAGTTCCAGAGGCTCTCGGTGTGGGCGATGGGCTGGCCTTCCATGCCGGGATGAAAGCCGCCCAGCGCGACATTGAGCACGAGGGCGCAGGCCAGCATGGCCAGCACGCCCAGGGCCAGATGCCATTGCTTGAACAGGAGCACGTCACGGATGGCCCCCATGGTACAGAAGCGGCTGCGCTGGGCGAGCACGCCCACCACAAGGCCCGCCACCAGCGAGAGCAGCACGGGCGCGTGCGCCGCGCCGGGGCCCTTGAGGGAATAGAAGAGCACGCCGCTCTTGTCCTGCCCCTCCACCTGCGGATTGAGCAGGAGCAGGACCAGCAGGGCCAGCATGATGCCGGGCAGGATGAGCCCGCTCACCTTGCCCTGACTCTGGCTGCGGCCCAGCGAGAAGCCCTGCCGGAAGAAGAGCGTGCCGATGCCCACGCCGACGATCAGGCCGGCCAGCCCGAAGAGGGCGTTGGCGTCCCCGCCGGCGAGCCGCATGATGACGCGCCAGGGGCAGCCCAGAAAGACCAGCGCGCCGATGGCCGCCACCATGCCCAGCAGCAGGCGGATGATGGGCGAGGAGCCGCCGCGCGCCCGGTACTCGCCAAAGAGCAGGGAGGCGCAGAGCGCCCCCAGCACCATGCCGAGGATCTCAGGCCGCAGATACTGGACGATGGCCGCGCGGTGCAGGCCGATGGCTCCGGCGATGTCGCGATTGAAGCAGGCGACGCAGATGCCCATATTGCCGGGATTGCCCATGCGTTGCAGCAGGATGGCCAGCGCGCCCAGCACGAGCCCGGTGCAGACCACGCCCGCCGTGGTGGAAAAGAAGTTGGAACCGGTTTTCATGAAACCTCCTTGTGATGCGGATGACACAAGGCAGCGCGGGACGTGGCGCGCGGGTCGCAACCGCGACGGCAGGGACGGAAAACCGGTCAGGAGCGGGAAGGAGGGAGCCTCTTTGCAGCCGCCGGCCGACGCTTCCGTCCGCAGGCGCTCCACACCGTGGAGCGACCGGATAGACGTCAGTTGCGATACGACGGCATGGCGCTGCTTCCTCCGAGAATGTCCGCCCTTCCTCTCTCGGTGGAAGAGCGGCTGAAAAAGCTTAGGCAAGCCCGTGGAAAAGGTCAAGGCAGGGCGATGGAAAAAAGCGTCCGCCCGACGTGTCCGTGTGACGGTGCGGCCCCGGCGGGCTTCATGGCAAGGAGAGGAGATAGGGGCGCAGCGTCGGGCGGGTACGGATGTCGCCGTGATCGACGATATGTCCGATCATGGCGTCGTCGGTGGTGATGATCGGGCTGGGGCCGCGACGGAAGCCCAGCCCGCAGGGGACTTCGGCGGAAATGAACACGCCCGCCTGATAGTAGTGCGTGCCGTCGCAGACCAGTTCCGCCTTTTGCTGATAGATGAGGGGCTGTCGGGCATAAAAGCCGTCGGTGCGGGTGACCGCCTGGCCATTTTCCCAGATGGTGATGTTGCGGCCCTCGCGGCCCCAGATGGGTTTGGCCACCTGGGCCACATCCGGCAGGGGGGAGCTGGCGGCGGGCAGAAAGTGGGGATTTTCGGGAAAAAGGCGCTGCACATGGGCCAGCAGGGCCTTGCTCTGATAAACGGCCGCGTACGGGGGATTGCAGACCACAAGGCCGGGATCCCGCTCCATGCTGCGCAAAAGCTCGCGAGCCATCCGCTCGTCCTCAAGAAAGAGCAGATCCCAGGGGACCATCTTGATCATAAGATGAAATATCTTGTCGATATAGGCGCCGCTTTTGTCCACGGAGCACAGGCCGTGATCCCTGTCGATGCAGACGTCCGTCCAGTGCAGGCAGGTCCCCGTCAGCCCGGCGTGTTTCGCGGCGTCCTTGATGATGAAGGTGTTCAGATCATCCTCGCCGTCGGCGGCGTTGGTGAACAGGACGCCCCGTCCGGCATGGGCGGGGAGCAGTTCGGCAAAGAAATCCCGCAACTGCTCGAACAGGCTGTTGTACTGGAAATGGTCCGGGTCAAGCTCGTGGTATCTCGCAAGCGCGTACTGCAGGGAGGAGACCTCAAAGATGGAGAAGGGCGTATCGGCGTTGAATTCCAGCAGCTTGATGGGCAGACCGGCAAGCCCGCCCGCAAAGTCGAAGCGGCCCAGCATGTGCGGATGCCGGATGTACTCGCGGTAAGTGCGCTCGATGACCGGCACGGCATAATCCGGTATGCCCAGTTCGTCCAGACGCCGTGAGGCGATGAAGTATTCCGCCGCGCTGTCCACGTCCCGAAAGCAGCGCTCAGCCGCCGCGTAATAGGCGTCGGCCTCCTCCTGTGAGATGATGAGGATGTCCGAACACTTTCCCTCCTTCGGGTAGCCGAGGGCGTCGTACAGACTGTCCGGGAACGGAGGAAAACGGAACAGATCCATGCTCAGCTTCCCGAGCTCATGCCGCTGAAGCTGCCGCCGCGCGCCGTGATGTTGGCCCGCTGCGCACCGGACGAGACCGCGCCTTTCGACGAGCCGAAGAAGAACGGCAAGAAGCTGGAAGACCCGCCGCTGCTGTTTTCATCGCTGGAGTATTCCGCTGCTTTTGCCAGTTCCGCCTCCTCCCGCGCCTGCTTGGCGGAAAGCGCCTTCCAGCCCGCCCAGCCAAGCGAGGCCAGCGCCAGAACGGCAAGGCAGCCGAAGAGTTTGGGAAACTTGCCTCTTTTCGCGGCGGAGCCGTCCGCACCGGATCCCTGCTGTCCGGGGTCTTCGGGCCAGGGGGTGAGCATCGTGCCGCCCATGTGCGGATTGTCGCATGCTGTGGCCATGTCCGCCGGGCTTGTCCGGCTGAGATATACGGTCATGTCCTTTCCTTCGTATCGACGAAAAACAACAGTGTGGAGGACGCCGGGAGGGCGGCCTGGGGCATTTTCCTTTTGAAACGCTGCGCGTTTCCAAACGCCCCGTCCTTCCCGGAAAAAACGCGGTTTTTCCGCTCACTTTGGGGCGGGCGGCGCTGTGCCGCCTCGCGTCCGGCTGTTTTTAAAGGCAAGACGCTCTATGCCCCGGCCTCATCTGCCCGGGAGAGGCGCACCTCGTCCAGTCCGTCCCGTTCCTCAAGGAGCACGTCGATACGCTCCTCGCGGCGCGTGGCCACGCTGCGGCCCACATAGGTGGCCTCAATGGGCAGTTCGCGGTGGCCGCGGTCCACCAGCACGAGCAGTTCCACGCTGCGCGGCCGGCCGTAATCCTGGAGCGCCTCCAGCGCGGCCCGGATGGTGCGCCCGGTAAAGAGCACGTCGTCTACGAGAAGGATGTTCGCCGCGTTCACGGGGGCGGGGATGCTGGACTGGCCGATCTGCGGTTTGCCTTCCAGGCTCGTCCAGTCGTCACGATAGAGATTGATGTCCAGGGAGCCCAGGGGCAGCGGATGTCCCACCCGGCGGGAAAGCAGGTCGGCCAGGCGGCGGGCCAGATCCACCCCGCGGCGCTGGATGCCCACGAGCTGGAGGCTTTCGCACCGGCCGTGCCGCTCGTAGATCTGGCTGGCCAGCCGGTCGAGGATGCGGGAGATCTCTTCCCTGTTCAGGATGACATGGGCATTCATGGGGCCTCCTCAAAAAAAGGGGAAGGGACGGCTGCGGCAACGCGGGCCCGACCTGCCGTCCCGGGCATGCGGAGGCGCGGCCGCTTGGGCGGGACGCGTCCGGCGCGGCGGCGCATCGTCCGCCGCGCTGCAAGGGGTTCTAGCCTTTTTTCCCGGACTTGAAAAGACGGCGGCAGGGCCGCATTGACAAGGGCCCGGACTGGACTTACTTCTCAACAACCCCAAAAAACATCATCGGAGGAGCCATGCTCACGTTGACCGAACAGGCCATCAGGGAACTGGAAGCCTTTTTTGCCGACCGTGACCGCGAACCCATTCGCGTGTACCTTGCCCCGGGCGGATGCTCCGGGCCGCGGCTGGCGCTGGCGCTGGATGCGCCCGGCGATGACGATCAGTCGATGGAAGCCGGGGGCTTCAGTTTCTGCATCCGTAAGGATCTGCTGGATCAGGTGGAGGCCATCACCATCGATGCCTCGCCGCTGGGCTTCGAGCTGACCCCCAAGAATCCTCTGCCCAACACGGGCGGCAGCGCCTGCGGCGGTTGCTGCGGCGGCTGCGGCTCACATTAACATACTGAGGGAGCATATATGCTGACCGTATCCGAAGACGCCCGCAAAGAGCTTGAAGCGTACTTTGACGGGAAGGAAAAGAAGACCATCCGCATCTTTCTGGCCCCGGGAGGCTGAAGCGGCCCGCGCCTTGCGCTGGCTCTGGACGAGCCTCTCGATTCTGACGACGTCATCGAGGAAGCCGGTTTCCGCTTCTGCATCGACAAGGAACTGCTGGATCAGGTCAAGGGCGTGAGCATCGGCATAAGCTACATGGGCTTCACCCTTGATCCCGAAGTGCCGCCGGCATCTGCCGGCGATTCGGGAGGTTGCGGGTCCTGCACGTCCTGCGGAACGCACTGATGACCGGCCCTGCCCACGGCAGGAAGCCCATGCGGCGGCCGTGACGCCGGAAGGCGGGACCCGAGTCCGGTTCCGGCATTTTTCGCTTTCGTCGCAGTGAGAGGAGTTCACGCCGGGCATATTCTTGCCCCCCAAGGGCGGAACTCGTGAACATACGGGCGGCGGAGACGGTCTTTTCCGTTTCCGCCGTCATTCATGCCTGCGGAGATGTCGCCCCGTCTTTCCGGCGGCGGGCGCTTTCCCGGCAGGGCCGTCAGGGACACATACAGGCCCGAGGGCCCGGGTAGCATCTTTACATGACCGCGGAAAAACTCCTTCCCTATCTTGAGGCCCCGGCAGGGGAATGGCGTCTGGAACGCAGCGGACTGGCCACGCGCTGCCGTCTGGCGGCCGAAGCGCTGGCGGCGGGACGCAGCGCCTGCCTGCTCGTGCGTGACCGTGACGAGCTGCACAATGCCCGTGCGCTCGTATCGCTCTTCATCCCCGAACTCTCCGTGGATGATCCCCCGCTCACCCGGCCGGCATGGGCCTCCCCCTGTCTTGCGCTGCCGGATACGGCGGGCATACGGCAGGGGAGGGACGTCTGGGCCGCGGGCATGGCCGCCTTTCGCGGGCTGGCGGGCGCGGGGCCGCATTGCGTGGTGGCCGGGCCGGAAAGTCTGCTGCTGCGGCATCCGCCACGAGATTTTTTCGCACAGACCGGCCTTGATCTTGCGCGCGGGCAGGACTTTCCCCCGGAGCTCCTGCTGGAGCAGGCCGTGGAGTGGGGATATGAGCGCGTGCCGCTGGTCAACCGCCCCGGCGACATGGCCCGGCGCGGGGACATCCTGGACATCTTCCCTCCCGGTTATGCCCGGCCGCTGCGGCTGGAATTTTTCGGCGACGTCATCGAGGAGATCCGCCTCTTTGACCCGGAAAGCCAGCGCTCGCTCCAGAATCTGGAGGAATTCAGTCTGCTGCCGGCGCTGCCCTTCGCCTGCGCCCCGGCCGATATGCTGCGCTGGAAAGAGCGCCTGGACGGCCTGTTCGCCCAGGGGCGGCTGAGCGAAAACCAGCATTACTGCCTCAAGAAGGCGCTGCACGGCGGCGGGGTCGGCCTGTTCCCCGGGCTGCTGCATGACGATGCCTCGTTGCTGGAAGACTGGCTGCCCGCGGACGCGCTCTGGCTCCTGCCCGGCAGGGCGGACGCCGAGGATGCCCTTCGCGAGGGCGCGCTGCGCCTGCACCGGCTGCTGGAAGAGGAGGGCGGCGATCTGGCCCAGCCGGCGTCGCTCTGCCTGCGTCCCGACCCGCAAAAGGCCCCGTGGCAGGACAGGGTCGCCATCTTTGCCGAACCGCTGGTCATGGGGATCGAAGAGCAGGGCGCGGCCCTGCCGGAACGCCGTCTGCACGGCTTTGCCGACCTCTTCCCCCTGCCCGGCGCGGCGGACAGACCGTGGCAGCAGCTTGCCACGGGCCTGCGGCAGTGGCAGGCCGAAAAGCGGCAGGTCATCCTGAGCTTTGCCTCCGGGCGCAGCCGCAACAAGTTCCTGAAGCTGGCCGAACAGGACGGCATCGTGCCGGCCCTGCGCTATGCCCCGGAACAGCACGGGCTGTTTGCGCTCGTTTCGGGCTTTCGCGGCGGCGTGGAGCTTGCCTGGGACGACAGTCTGCTGCTCGGCGAGGACATCCTCTACCCCCGGGCGGAAAAGACGCCGCGCGTGGCCTCCCGCGCCTTCCGGGGCATGGACAGCTTCGACGACCTGAAGCCCGGCGCGCTGCTGGTGCACAGGGATTACGGCATCGGCCGCTTCGCCGGGCTGGAGCATATCGACCACAGCGGCACGGGCAATGATTTCCTGTTGCTGGAATACTCCGGCAACGACCGCCTCTATGTGCCGGTGGACCGTCTGGGCCTTGTGCAGCGCTTCAAGGGCGGCGACGGCGCGGAGCCCGCGCTGGACAGGCTGGGCGGTCCCTCCTGGGCCAGCGGGCGGGAAAAGGCCCGCAAGGCCATTGAGAAGATCGCCGCCGATCTCGTGGAGATGTACGCTTATCGCAAGGTGGCCAAGGGCTTTCGCTATGACCCGCCGGGCGAGCTCTACCGCGAGTTCGAGGCCACCTTCGGCTTTGAGGAGACGCCCGATCAGGCCCGCGCCATCCAGGATGTGCTGGACGATATGGACAAGCCCGAACCCATGGACCGTCTCGTCTGCGGGGATGTGGGCTTCGGAAAGACGGAAGTGGCCCTGCGGGCCGCCTTTCGCGCGGCCTCCGAAGGGCGTCAGGTGGCGCTGCTCTGCCCGACGACCGTACTGGCCGAACAGCATTTCCAGACTTTCCGGGCGCGTCTGGCCGGCTTCCCGGTCAATGTGGGGCTGCTGAGCCGTTTCGTGCCGCGCGCCCGGCAAAAGGAAACGCTGGCCGCGGCCGCGGCAGGGCAAATAGACATCCTCATCGGCACGCACCGGCTGCTGTCGGCGGACGTCAGCCTGCCGCATCTGGCCTTGCTCATTCTGGATGAGGAGCAGCGTTTCGGCGTGCGTCACAAGGAAAAGCTCAAGGCGCTCAAAAAAAACGTGGACGTGCTGACCCTCACGGCCACGCCCATCCCCCGCACCCTGCAATTGTCCATGTCCGGCATCCGGGATCTCTCGGTCATCGAGACCGCGCCGCAGGAGCGCAAGCCCGTGGCCACGGCCGTTCTGCGGCGGGACGAGAACGTCCTGAGGCAGGTGCTGGAGCGGGAGATCGCCCGGGAGGGGCAGGTATTCTGGGTCTACAACCGGGTGCAGGGCCTGCCGCGCGTGGCCGACTATGTGCGGAGCCTCGTGCCCCAGGCCCGTGTGGGCATGGCGCATGGCCAGATGGGCGAGGTGGAGCTGGAAGAGAACATGCACAAGTTCTGGCACGGCGAGCTGGATGTGCTGGTCTGCACCTCCATCGTGGAGTCCGGTCTCGACTTCCCCCGTGCCAATACGCTGGTGGTGGATCAGGCGCAGATGTTCGGGCTCGGCCAGCTCTACCAGCTGCGCGGCCGCGTGGGCCGCAGCGACCGGCAGGCCTACGCCTTCTTCGTCGTGCCGGATGCCGAACGCCTGTCCGACGTGGCCGAAGAACGCCTGCGCATCATCATGGATATGGACTATCTGGGCGCGGGCTTCCAGGTGGCTATGGAAGATCTGCGCCTGCGCGGCGCGGGCAACATCCTGGGCGAGGTGCAGTCCGGTCACATGAGCCGTGTGGGCCTCGATCTCTATCTGGAGATGCTGGAGGAGGCCGTCTCCCGCCTCAAGGGCACGCCCGCGGCCATCGTGGCGGAAACAGAGCTCAACATCGGCTTGCCTGCCCATATCCCGCAAAGCTATATTGCGGACGGTCGCGAGCGGCTGCGCTGCTACAAGGCGCTTTCCTCCGCCGTGGGCGGGGCGGCCCGCGAAGAAGTGGCGCTCTCGCTGCGCGATCGTTTCGGCGCCTTCCCCGTGGAACTGGAGAATTTTCTGGCCGTGCTGGACTTCAAGCAGTTCCTCGGCGAAGTGCAGGTGCAGCGGGCCGACATCACGCAGGATCATGTCAAGCTCGTCTGGGCCGACGGGCAGGATGCCGTCTCCCCGGAAAAACTGGTGGCCCTCGCCGCCGAGACGCCCGGCGCGCGCCTGCTGCCCCCGGCCGGGCTCTTCTGCCCCCTGCCGCAGGGCATGAGCGTGGGCGAGGGACTGAGCGCCATCCGCAGCAGGCTTGAGACCGCCCGTCTGCCCCGTTAGAGCATGTTGATCCTGCTGGTTATTGGGGATAAGGGAGACCCCGCGCGCTGCTGTCGATGCCCGTAAGGCTCCTGCGTCGTCTGACGGGCACGGCCCTGCGGGCCGCCATTCGGTCGCGCGCTGCCGTCGATGCCCGTAAGGTTCCTGCGTCGCCCAACGGGCACGGTCTCTGCGGCCGCCATTCGGTCGCCGCGGTGCGGGAGGGCTCAGTCCTTTCGCGAAGTGAAGCGAGAAAAGGCGTTCGCGTCACCCTTCCCCCAAAGCCCCATTCCTTCCCCGGCGCGCTTTTCTCGGAAGGGGGCGGGGCAGGCGGCAGGCGTCCAGCAAAGAGCATCGTGCGCAGGCGTGGTCTGTCGTGCGCGTCCCCGGGAACTCTATGGAAAAACTTATGCTGACAGATACTCGCCGCAGAGAGGAAGCCATGCCGCAACGCCATCCTTCCCCCGTTTCCCGCGGCGGCCGGCAGCGTCCGCCGGCGATCCTGCGCTGGCTGCTGCTTGTGAGCTGCCTGCTGACGGCCTCCTGCATGGAAGGCAGCTTGCCGGACGGGGCCGTGGCCAGCGTCAACGGCAGGACCATCACCCTGCAGCTCGTACAGGCCCTCATGGACAGTCGTTCCGTGGATATGGGCCCCCTGGAAGCCGGAGCGCCGGACATCGTCAAAAATCAGTATGGCGAAGCCCTGGGTACGCTCATCATCGCCTGTCTGGCCGAGGAGGAACTGGCCGAACGAGGACAGTCCGTGAGCGAGGAGAGCGTCCGCCGCGAGGAGCAGATCATCCGGGAAGATTACGAGGGGGAAGACCTCAACGCCTATCTGGAACGGGAAGCCCTCGATTATGACGTCTGGCGGCGTCTGCTGCGGGTGCATCTGACCATGCAGGCCTTTGAACGTCAGGTGCTCCTGCCGTCCATCCGCATCAGCGTGGAAGAGGTGCGCGCCTATCACGCCGCCCATGCCGACCGTTTTCGCGTGCCGGATCACATGATGCTCTGTTTCCTTTCCGGTGAAGACAAGCCCCGGATGGAGGCGTACTGCCGCCGCTTCCCCACAGGGCGCGACAACGTGCCCGACGGGCTGCGCGTGCAGTGCCTGGATATGGAGGAAGCCGAACTGCCGCTGCCGGAACGCAAGGAAGTGGCCGCCATCGCGGAAGGCAAATGCGGCAATATCCGTGAGGTGGACGGCAGCTTTCGCGCCTTCGGCGTGGTGATCCGGCACAAGGGCGGCCTGCAGCCGGCCGCCGCCGTCTATCCGTTCATCGAGGCGGCCTTGCGCGAACAGAAACTGCGGGCCGCCTTTGCCGCCTGGCTCGAACGGCGGCTGGCGCATGCCGATATACGCGTGGCGGCGGCCCTGCGCCCGGTACTGGAAGATATGGCGCGCCGGTCCCGTGAGCGGGAGGCGAGCACGAAAGGGACGGCGGCCGAAAGCGCCCCCGCCCCGCAGGAAAAGACCGCCACGCCGGCCGCCCCCGAGGCTTCTGAGCGGCCCGATGCGTCTGCCGCGCCAGCGACAGGCGGACAGCCCTCTGAAAAAACGGCGGAAAAACGGGAGCCGACCCCCTGATCCGGCTGCCCGCTGGAAAAAGAGACCAGCCCATTGCCTTTTGGGCGGATTGCGGCTATTGGCAGAAGATTCAGCCTATACTGTGTGGGAGAACCGTCGTGAAAAAAATGCTTCTGTTTCTGTTGTGCCTGCTGGTCATGGCGACCGGCGCTCATGCTGCCCAGCTCAATACCGTTGCGGCCGTGGTCAACGGCAAGATCATCACCATGCTCGATCTGCAGAAGGCCGCCCTGCCGGATCTGGCGCGCGCCCGGCTCAATCCCAATGATCCCAAGCAGAGCAAGCAGGTCAATGAGGTGCTGCGCAAGGCACTGGACAACCTCATCATCAACATGCTGGTGGAGCAGGAAGCCAAACGCCTCGAAGTGACGGTCTCGGACAGCGAGGTGGATCAGGAACTCATCAATATCATGAAGGAACGCCGCCTGACCCGCGACCAGTTCGAAGCCCAGCTCAAGCGGCAGGGCCTTACCCTCGCCGAGCTGCGCGAGACCTTCAAAAGCAACATCATGCGGCAAAAGATCATGGGCATGCAGGTCGGCCGCAAGGTGGTGGTGACGCCGGAGGAGATCAAGGCGTACTACAACAAGCACAAGGATGAACTCTTCCTGCGCGACGGCCTGCATATGGGGCTGATCGTCTACCATCCCAATACCAATGCCGGCAGCATCGCCGCGCAGATCAAGTCCGGCAAGCTGAGCTTCGCCGAGGCGGTCCGCAAGTATTCCGTGGGCCCCAACAAGGACAAGGGCGGCGATATGGGCCCGGTGGAGTGGGACAAACTCAATCCCGAATGGTCGGAGCGCCTGAACGGCATGCGGCCCGGCGACGTCACGCCGCCCTTCGTCATCCAGAAGAACATCAAGGCGCAAGTCATGCTGTTTCGCCCCGGGGTCACCGGCCCGGACAAGCCGCTGACGCTGGAAGAGGCTACCCCTCAGATCGACGCCATCCTCCGGCAGCCCAAGGCCATGGAACGCTTTGAAGACTACATCGGTCAGCTGCGCAGCCGCGCCGTCATCGACATCAGGCTGTGACCGGCGGAGGGGAGCGAACATGAATCTGGAAGAACTGGGCGCGGCCCTCAAAGCGGAACGCGAGCGGCGCGGCCTCGGCATCGAAGATGTGGCCAATACCCTCAAGATCGGCGCACGACAACTGCGGGCCCTGGAAGAGGCGGACTTGGCATCCCTGCCGCATGTCGCCTATACACGCGGCTTTATCCGCTCCTACGCGAGCTTTCTCGGGTTCTCGCAGACCGAGATAGAAGAAGTGCTGCACTGCCTCGCGCCCCAGGAAAACATCGTGGCCTCCCAGGCCGTGTATACCCCCGCCGAAGAAAGCCACGGGGCCGCCATCGGCAGGGCGTTTTCCCTGATCGTGGTGCTGCTTGTCCTCATGGGAGGCGGCTACTTCCTCTGGAGCAGCGGTCTTGCCCAGAAAGGAATGGATATGCTGAGCGGCACACGCTCCGATACCCCCCAGGTGGCAAAACCCTCCGGCCTGCCGGAAGAAGTCAGGACGCCGCCTCCGGCCGCCGGCGAGAAAAAGAAGACGGACGAAACGCCGCAAGCCGCCGCCCCGACATCCGCCGCGTCGGCCCCCTCAACGCCCGTGCCCGCCGCACGGATGGAAGCGCCGGCCGCCACGCCGGCCCCGGCCGCACAGGCGCAAGCGGCCGCCCCGACCCCTTCCGCGCCCACCACGACAGCCGCTGCGCCTGAAAAGAAGGAAACGGCCGACGGCGGCAATGATGTACAGCCCGGACAGCACAAGGTCATCATCATCGCCACCGAAGAATGCTGGATACACTCCAGCGCCGACAAGACGGACGTCCGCCAGTTCTCACTCAACAAGGGCGATACCTTCGCCCTGACCTTCAGCACCCGCCTCGAACTCAAGCTCGGCAACGCCGGCGGCGTCCGCATCCGCTACGACGGCAAGGAAATGCCGCCCGCCGGCACGTCCGGCCAGGTGCGCAATCTCGTTTTCCCTCCTCAGGAGTAGTGGGGGGAGGGATGTTTATGCGGGGGAGGAGGGGCGCTTTTTGGGCAGATTGTCAATTGAAAGGTAACAGAGGGCCTGCCAAAAAAAGAAAGCCCCATGACAGTTGTTTTGTGAACAAACACCTCAACAACGAGGAACTGTCATGGGGCAAAAACACCTTACCAAAACTCACAGAGAAATCATAGAGCGGCTTCTGGGGGAAAAATCCCTCAGGAGCATTGCCGGGCTTCTCGGCTACAGCCCAGCGGCCATTTCAAGGGAAGTCCGGCGAAACGCCAAGAAAAACGGCAGATATGATGCACAGGCCGCTCAAAGGCGGGCCGACTGGCGTGCCTCAAACGATAAGAACGCGGGAAAGCGGACGGCTTTTCTTACCGCCTCTGTGCGGGAGGGATTGAGGAATGACTGGTCCCCGGAGCAAATTGCGGGCCGCCTGCGACAGGACTTTCCCGAAGATCCGGCACGGCACATTTCCTTCAAAAGCATGTATCGCTGGATCAGCAAGGATTCCCGACAATACGAGAAGGGAAGGCCGCTCA
>NZ_CALUYG010000013.1 GCF_944324935.1 uncultured Desulfovibrio sp.
ACTGGATGCCTTGTTTCTGGGATTCATCATGTTTGCCTTAATCGTTGAGTCTCTTAAATAGTGTTAACAGGCCCTAGTCCGTAGACAGCCAGCGGGAGAACAGCATGAAGATAACCGTATTCGGCGGCTCCGGTTTCCTGGGGTCGCACATTTGCGACAAACTTTCCGAAGCCGGGCACGAGGTCACCATCGTTGATGTGCACCCCTCGCCCTGGCTGCGTCCCGATCAGCACATGCTGACCGGCAGCATCCTGGATGAGGCGCTGGTGGATCAGGCGGTCTCCGGGGCGGACGTGGTGTTCAACTACGCCGGCATAGCGGACATAGGGGAGGCCAACCGCCGCCCTGTGGACACGGCCCGGCTCAATGTGCTGGGCAATGTTATGGCGCTGGAGGCCTGCCGCAAGGCCGGGGTGCGGCGCTATGTCTTCGCCAGTTCGCTCTATGTCTATGGCAAGTCGGGCGGCTTTTACCGGTGCAGCAAGCAGGCGTGCGAGATCTACATTGAAAATTATCAGGCCATGCACGGCCTGCCATATACCATCCTGCGCTACGGCTCCCTGTACGGGCCGCGCGCCGATGCCCGCAACGCCATCCACCGCTTCGTGCAGGAGGCCCTGACCACGGGCAGCATCACCTATTACGGCGCGCCCACGGCCCTGCGCGAATATGTGCATGTGGACGACGCCTCCACGGCCACCGTGATGGTGCTGGAACCGGAGTTCGCCAATCAGAACATCATCATCTCGGGCAACCAGCCCATGCGCGTGGGCGATCTGTTCAAGATGATCGGCGAGATGCTCGGTAGGGAGCTGACCATCAATTACCAGAACGACCCCAACAGCGGACATTACCAGATCACGCCGTACGCCTTCATGCCCAAGGTGGGTCGGAAGCTGGTGCCGCCGCTGACCGTGGACCTGGGACAGGGCATCCTGCGTGTGATGGAGGCCGTGCACCGCGACGCGCATCCCGAATTGCAAAGCGAAGGCGGCTATCTGGTCGCCACCGACGACTAGCCCGCACGGGCAAAGGAGCAGACATGAACATCATCGCCATCATTCCCGCCCGTATGGGATCGAGCCGCTATCCCGGCAAGCCGCTGGCCCTCATCCACGGCACGCCCATGGTGGGGCATGTGGCCTTTCGTACGGCCATGAGCGGCATCCTTTCCGACACCTATGTGGCGACCTGTGACGAGATCATCGAGAATTACTGCCGCGACGCCGGGCTCAAATGCGTTATGACCGGCGATCATCACGTCCGCTGCTCCACGCGGACGGCCGAGGCCCTGCTCAGGATCGAAGCGCAGACCGGCAAAAAGGTGGACATCGTGGTCATGGTGCAGGGCGACGAACCCATGATCACACCGGACATGATCGACGCCGCCGTCCAGCCCATGCTGGACGACCCGTCCATCAACGTGGTCAACCTCATGGCCGAGATGGAGACGGTGGAGGAGTTCGAGGATCCCAACGAGGTCAAAGTGGTCGTGGACTGCCACAATGACGCGCTCTACTTCTCCCGCGAGCCCATCCCGTCCCGCAAGAAGGGCTCGGACAAGGTTCCCATGCGTAAACAGGTCTGCATCATCCCCTTCCGCCGGGATTACCTCATCCGCTTCAACGAAATGGCGGAAATGCCGCTGGAGATCTATGAGTCCGTGGACATGATGCGCATCCTGGAGCACGGCGAAAAGGTACGCATGGTGCCGACGGACAAGCGCACCTTCAGCGTGGACACGCCGGAAGACCTGGCCCGCGTCACCCGGCTCATGGAAGGCGACACCCTGATGCAGGAGTACGGCAAATAGATGAAGGGCCATCAACGCCTTTTGCTGGCCCTTGAGGAGCTGTGGGTGTTCGCCTTCGGGTGGATACCCACGCCCCTGGGCCGTCTGGTGCGCCTCATCATGTGGCGCTGGATGTTCGCCCGCTGCGGGTCGGTGCGCTTCAATACGGGCATCGGCATGGTCGGCTGTCACAATATGCGGCTGGGCAATCAGGTGCGTGTCGGCCGCAACTGCATCCTGACGGCGGGCAACGGCAAGCTGGAGCTGGCCGATCACGTCTCCCTCTCGCCAGGCGTCCACCTGTGCGCCGACGGCGGGAGCATCTTCATCGGCGTCAAGACGGCCATAGGGCCAGGCACCGTCATCCGTTCGGCCAACCATTGCTTCACCCGGCAGGATGTCCCCATCATGGAACAGGGGCACGAGCCGGGTGTCGTCGTTATTGAGGATGACGTCTGGATCGCCGCCAACTGCACGGTGACGCCCAATGTGCGCATCGGGCGCGGCGCGGTGGTGGGCGCGGGCGCGGTGGTGACCCGCGACGTGCAGCCGTACGACATCGTGGCCGGCGTGCCTGCCCGGCCCATCGGCAAGCGCGGCAAGGACGACTGTCTCAATCAGGTCGGCGAGATGGACGACGACATGTATTGACGGTAGTCCGACATATTCCAACCTGTCCGACAAGAGGAAGATCCATGGAAGAAGTGCGTCTGGATACACGCAACATGCCGCCGGAACGGGTGGCCGAGGTGCGGCGCTGCGCTGAACTCTGCTTCAAAATCAATCATACGCCGCCCACCAGCCCGGAATGCCGGAAACTCATCGACGAGCTTTTCCAGCATACGCTGGGCGAGGGGACGGTCATCCATCCGCCGGTGTTCACCATCTTGGGCGACACGGTGCGCATCGGGCGGAACGTGACCATCATGAACGGCTTCCACTGCATGTCCGCCGGGGGCCTTACCATCGAGGACGGCGTGATGATCGCCCTGAACTGCACGGTGCTGACCAACAATCATGATATGTACGAGCGGGCGGTCATCACCTGCAAGCCGGTGCGCATCAAGCGAAACGTCTGGATCGGGGCCAATGCCACCATCCTGCCGGGCGTGACCATCGGGGAGAATGCCGTGGTCGGGGCCGGATCGGTGGTGACCAAGGATGTGCCGGACAATGCCGTGGTGGCGGGGAACCCCGCGCGCCTCATCCGCTTTCTGGATGCGGAACGGCTGGCCTCCCCTCAAGAATAGAGCATTTTACCTTTGAAAAAGGCAAAACGCGAGGCGGCGGCACAGCGCCGTCCGGCCCGAAGTGAGCGGAAAAACCGCCCCTTTTCCGCGAAACGACAGGCCGCATGGTTTGAAACGCAGAGCGCTTCAAACAGAAATTGCGCTAATCCCGCTGCCGCGCGGAGCGGTTCTCTTTCCCGCGTCTGCCCCTCCGCCGCCCGGCAGGGGGATATTTTGCCTGTGGAGAATCTATGCCCCTGCAAGCCATCGTTTTTGACTGTGACGGCGTCATCCTGGACAGCGTGCCGGTCAAGACCCGTGCCTTTGCCCGCCTTGCCGAGCCCTTCGGGGAAGAGGCGCGGGATCGTTTCGTCATGTACCATACGGTCCACGGCGGCGTGAGCCGCTACCGGAAGTTCGAGTGGTTCTTCCATGAAGTGCTGGGCCGGGAGATCACGCCGGAGGAATCGAAGGAGTGGGGCGAGCGCTTTGCCGCCTATGCGCTGGACGAAGTGCGCCGCTGCGCGCTCATCCCCGGCATTGCCGGGGTGCTGGAAGACTGGTGGGAGCGTCTGCCGCTCTACGTCTGCTCCGGCGCGCCGCAGGAAGAGGTCCGCCTCGTCCTCGAAGAGCGGGGGGTGTCCGGCAAGTTTCGCGGCATCTTCGGCTCGCCGCCGGCCAAGGCCGCACTGCTGGCCCGCATCGTCAGCGCGGCGGGAGTTGATCCGGCGGATGTGCTCATGGTGGGCGATGCCGTCACCGACCGCAATGCCGCGGAAGAGGTCGGCACCCTGTTCTACGGTATAGGCGCGGAACTGCGCGGCGGCGACTTCCCGTGGGGCATGGACGCCACGGGCCTCTCCGCCTGGATCGCGGAGCATGCGTAACATGCGGCGGACAGGATACATGCGGCGCGGTCTGCTGCCCGCTGTCTGCCTCTGCGCGGCGCTGCTGCTGAGCGCCTGCGGCGATGACGGAACCCCGCGGGAAAAAACGGCGGGAGGTACGCCCTCCGCCGCGCAGGACTCGCCGGCTGCCCCGTCCACGGAAAAAAAGAGCCCGTCCGCAACCGCGCCTAAGAGCTATCTGCCCGCCTCCCTCAAAGAGATACGGCAGGATGCCCCGGCGACGGAAGAGGCCCTGCGGGCGGCCAACGCCCAGCTGGCTTACGCCAACGGCGTTATGGACTGGCAGCTCGGCAAGGATGCCGGTTACGCGCTTTGGCTCTATCTTGGGGCGGATTTCTACCTCCGGGAAGCGGCCCTGCCCAAGCTTGCCAGGCGTCCGCCGCGCTTTGCCCGCGACAAGACGCTGCTGCCGCCCGCCGCATGGCCGAAAGAGTCGGCCGAAGCCATCCGCCAGGCGCTGCGGGAGATGGATGCCGCCGTTGACGCCGAGCGCGAGCAGTACGAAAAGCTCGTGAAATATGCGCTGGACGAAAGCATCGTGGATGACGGCAAGCAGGGGCGGACCTACCTGAAAGCCATCCGGCAGCAGTGGGAAGCCTACGAAGACGCCCGCCGCGTGCTGCGCGGCGAGGTGGAGAGCGTCGCCCTCGCCGCGGAAGCCGTCACCCTGCAGGGGCATCCCCTGCGGTCGCAGATACTGGCGGTACGCATCCTTTTCCGCCGCATGAAGGAAGCCCGTGCCCTGCTGGGCGAGCGGGAGGCCGACAAGCAGACCATCGCCGCCTGGCGACGCGAGCTGGAAGGCATACTGGCGGAAGCGGCCTTCCTGCCCTTCAGCGTGGCGGGCGAGCCGGAACGGCTCTGGCGAGCCTTCCTGCGTACGGCGCAACGCTTCCCCGCCGCCGTGGCCCTGGGCGAGGCGCAAGGCTTCCACCCCGAAGTCCGCAAACAGCTCAACGCCGCCTACAACGATAGCGAAAAAGCCTACAACGACTTCGTGGACAGCGTGCGCTGACAAGGAGGATTGTTTTGTGGGGGGAAGGGGAACCCCCCGCCTCGCGCGGGCGGGGTTCCCCTTCCCCCCACACCCCCCAACCCTTCCCCGGCGCGCTTTGCTTGTGAGGATGAAAGGGAGCGGGCCGCTCGGCGGCAGGCGGACAGCGCAAAAGCGTTTCCCTGATGTGAGGAAACGCTTTCTTTTTCATGCTGCCGGGGAACCGCCGGTCAGGGGATGCGCGGGGAGGGAAGATGTCCTTCCCTCTCTATTCTTCAAGCGCGGCGGCCTCGGCGGCGATGCGGGCGAAGAGCTCGTCGAGGTTGTCGATGCCGACCAGCATCACGCGGCCGTCGCGGCGGGCGAAGCGACCGACCACGGGATAATCATTGCCGTTGCCCGCATCGAAGACGCGGAACGGCAGAATCCAGCCGCCGTCGTTGCGGGCGCGGGCCTTGCCGATGCCGTGGATCTCCTTACGGCCCAGGGAGGCATCGGCGAAGAGCGGGGCGATGAGGCCTTCGGACTGATAATCCCGGGCCGGGGCGCGTCCGGCAAAGGCTCCTGACACGATGCCGTTGCGGATGAAGGCCCGGGCCTCGCCGCGCAGCATCTTACGCACGCGTCCGCCGCCGTCGGCCAGAGCCGCGCCGGAAAACATGAGGTGCAGCATGGGGGGGAGCCTGTCGGCATTTTCGGGCCGGCGCGCCTCCACAAACAGTTTGTCCACAACGGTTTGCAGGATGCCGTCCACGTCCGCATGCTGTTCAAAAGCCGCCATGTCGGCGTCGGCGACGGCCTGGGCTATGGCTTCCAGACAGTCCCGCGGGGTGTCGGCGGCGGGCGTCGTGCGGGGCAGCAGCAGGAGGCAGACCAGCAGCGCGGGCAGCAGGAGGCACGGCAGCGGGGGCGGGCAAGGGGCAAAACGGCGGCGCATGGCATTCACCTCGGCTGTCCGTCCGGGGACGAGACGGCGGGCGGGACACGCATCGGGGGGGTGACGGCTTCTTCCGATGGCGGCAGGGGCGGCGTGGCGGCAGGGGCGGGGGCCTGGGGCTGCGGGGGCCGGTAATCCGGCGAGCCCAGCGGGGCGCGCCGCGCCGGACGGGCGGGCGTCTGCGTAGCGGCGGACGGGGCCGGGACGCCCGGGACGGCCTGCGGGGGATTGGCTGCGGCAGGCGTCGTGCCGTCAGACGCCTGTGCAGGCTGGGCGGGCTGGGGGGAAGCCGCCGAGCGGGGCTGCACCAGTACGCCGCTGGCTCCTCCCTGGGCGAAACGCCGGCCCAGATCGCGCAAAATGCCTATGCCGGCCTGGACGGCGGCCCGGGCTTCAGGATCCTGCTGCAGGCGTCTGTCCACCCAGCGTGCCATGAACAGGAGTGTATCTTCGTCCATGCCCTGCGCGCCCTGCGTCCTGACGGCATTGACAAGATCGCGGCGCACGGCGTCCTGTTCGTCCACCGCATGGCGGTAGCGGGTGCCGAGGCTGTCCACCGCCAGCTGGGCGGCCGCAAGTTCGGCTTCCGATGCGCCCTGCTGGCGCTGGTTGTCGAGTTCGTACACGGCGTCGGTCATCTGGCCGCCGACATCGCGTACGGCATCGGCCTTTTCCTGCAGGGCCGCCAGCCGGCCGCGCAGATCGGGGACTTTCAGCACGGCGTCAAGCGCCGTGGCCGTGGTGACCAGCCGGCCGGCGAAAACCATATACATCTGGCGGGCCTGGGCCTGGGTCAGCGTCCTTCCCTTATGCGGCTGCTGGCTTTCCAGGGCGACCGCTTCCAGGAAGCGGTCCACATACAGATTATAGAGCCCATGCAGCATGGTGGGATGGAAGGCATAGCGCAGCACGCCTTCCCGTCCGCCCTGCGCGCCGCCGTCCAGCCCCGTCAGGTTGACGCCGTAGCGGCTGTTGAGGCTTTGCGGACTGATGGACAGGCTGCCTCCGCGCGCACCGGGGGTATAGTTCTCCACAAGATAGGCCGCCAGATCGTCCACAAAGCCGAAGCGGACCCGGGTGTCCTCCACCACCTTGGGGGCGACGACCTGGGGGCCGCCGTCCTGCGGCGCGCCCGGCATCATGGAGGTGTCCACGGGCGTGCCGACGCTGCCCTGCACCGTGGGACCGGAGAGCGTGCCCGGCGCCGTGGGCGGATTGAGCACGGAGGGCGGGGGCGGAGGCGGAGGCGGCGTCAGCAGGGTGCTGACCCCGGCAAGGGGCGTGCCTTCGGTGGCTTTGTCGATGGCGGTGGCGGCCTGCTGCCGCAGTGCCTCCCGCGTTTGGTCATCGCGCGTCAGCCAGTAGGCGGCGGCCGACACGACGAGCAGCGCCAGCACGGCCAGGAGGCCCAGGCGGAAACCGCCGCGGCCGGGCCTGGGCCTGGGCAGTTCGCTGATGTCGGTTGCGGGGGGCGTTCGGCGTTCCGTTTTCATGGGGAGATCCTTGCTGTGAAGAAAGCGGAAAGGGGGTTGTCCGGTGGCAGTTGCCATACGCGCGGCAGCAGGCCCGACCACCAGGGAAAGCCCTGTTCCCGCCGCCGGGAGGGCGAGGGGCCGGCGCTTTTCGCGGGACGGGCAGCCACGGGCAGGCGTCATGCACCCTAGCACTGCTCCCCGGCGCTGTGAAGGGCTTTTCCGGGGGGCGGGCGGACGGCGCGGCAAGCGGAGGATGATTGCACAGCCCTCGTCTTGACGGAGGCGGGGGGGCATGCTACGGGAGAAACGTTCTCGATAGGCCGCAAACGGCGATTTTTCGACGTGTTGCGGCAAAATACTGTTCCAGGAGGCTCGTATGCCTACATATTTGTACTTTATTCTTGCCGTGGTGGCGCTCCTTCTCGGATACGCCATCTACGGGACGCTGGTCACCAAGATCTTCGGGGCCGATCCCAAACGCCCCACGCCGGCCCAGACCATGGCCGACGGCGTGGACTATGTGGAAATGCCCATGTGGAAAGTCTGGCTCATCCAGTTGTTGAACATTGCGGGCGTGGGGCCGGTGTTCGGGCCCATCCTGGGGGCGCTCTACGGGCCGTCCGCGCTGATCTGGATCGTTATCGGCACCATTTTTGCCGGCGCCGTGCATGACTATTTTTCCGGCATGCTGTCGCTGCGCTACGGCGGGGCCAACGTGCCCACCATCGTGGGGTACAACCTCGGCAACATCGCCAAGAACATCATGCGCGTCTTTTCCGTGGTGCTGCTCCTGCTGGTGGGGGTGGTCTTCGTGGCGGCTCCGGCCGGCCTGCTGGCCAAGCTGACGCCGGAATCCCTCAATCTCACTTTCTGGATCGCGGTGATCTTCGTGTACTACTTCCTGGCCACCATCCTGCCCATCGACAAGATCATCGGGCGTCTCTACCCCATTTTCGGGGCGGTGCTCATTATCATGGCCGTGGGCATGACCGTGGGCATGTTCGTCTCCGGCAAGGAATTCTACAGCTGGCTGGAATGGCGCAACCCCAATCCTGACGGCCTGCCGATCTATCCGCTGGTCTTCATCACCATCGCCTGCGGCGCGCTTTCCGGCTTCCATGCCACGCAGTCGCCGCTTATGGCGCGCTGCCTCGCCAACGAACGGCAGGGCCGGGCCGTCTTCTACGGCGGCATGGTGGCCGAAGGGCTCATCGGCCTTGTCTGGGCCACGGTGGGCATGACCTTCTACCAGAGTCCCGATCTGCTCAATGCCGCCATCAAGGCCGGTGGTCCCGGCAACGTGGTGACCGAGACCTCCCTTGCCCTCATGGGTTCCTTTGGCGGCGTGCTGGCCATCCTCGGCGTGGTGGCCCTGCCCGTGACCTCCGGCGACACGGCTTTCCGCGCCGCGCGTCTGACCATTGCGGAAGTGTTCAACTTCTCGCAGCGTTCCATCGCTTCGCGTCTGATCATCGCCGTGCCCATCTTCGTCATCGGCATCATCCTGGCCAACGTGGACTTCAACATCATCTGGCGCTACTTCGGTTTCGCCAACCAGGCGCTGGCGGCCATCGTGCTCTGGGCGGCGGCGGGCTACCTCTACCGCAAGCACCTTCTGCACTGGATCTGCACCGTGCCCGCGGTCTTTATGACCTCGGTCTGCATCTCCTACATCTGCTTCGAGCCGAACATGGGCTTCGGCATGACCATCGGCATCTCCGACACCATCGGCATCATCTGCGCGGTGGTGACGCTGGCGGCCTTCCTCGTGCTGGGGCGCAAGCCCATTGAGGGCGCGCCGGATATCGACAGCGTCTAGTTTCCGCCGGCGGCGGGATTGCGCATCGACAACGGGCGGGCTATAGTTGGCCCGCCCTTTGTCGTGTTGGCGGCAGGGGAGCTCAGGACTTTTGACAGCGTACCGAAGACAAGGAGCTTTCTCATGTTGCAGCCTCCGAACATCCTCACCATCGCCGGATCGGACTCCGGCGGCGGGGCCGGCATCCAGGCCGACCTCAAGACCATCATGGCCCTCGGCGGCTACGGCATGAGCGTCATCACCGCACTGACGGCCCAGAACGGACTGGGCGTGCGGGGCATCCATGCGCCGGAGCCGGAATTCGCCGTGCTCCAGCTGCGTACCGTGCTCGAGGGCTTTCCCGTCGCGGCGGCCAAGACGGGCATGCTTTTTTCGGCGGGCATCATCCGTGCTCTGGCGGCGGAGCTGCGCAAGGTCGCCTTCCCGCTGGTGGTGGACCCCGTTTCCATCAGTCAGAGCGGCAGCCCACTCCTGCAGGAAGACGCCATTGCCGCCCTGAAGGAAGAAATGATCCCCCTGAGCAGCCTGCTCACGCCCAACCGGCCCGAAGCCGAGGCCCTGACCGGCCTGAGCATCCGCTCCATCGAAGACGCCTTTGCCGCCGCGGAACGACTCATCGGCATGGGAGCGAAGGCGGTCCTCGTCAAGGGCGGTCACATGGAAAGCTCCGTCGTGGTGACGGACTGCCTGCTCGTCAGGGGCGAAGCGCCCAAAACGCTGCCGCAACCCAGGGTGGAGACCGAAAACAATCACGGGACCGGCTGCACCCTGTCGGCCGCCATCGCGACGGGGCTGGGCAAGGGCGAACCGCTGCCGGTAGCCGTGAAGCACGCGCAAGAGTATCTCAATCTGGCGCTGCGCAAGAGCTATGCGCCCGGCAAGGGGTGCGGGCCGGTCAATCACGCGGCCCCGTTCGCGGGCTGACGGAAGCGGAGGCCGTCGCGTCAGGCTTCCGGCGGCAGTGCCGCGCGGGGAGGCGCGGCGCGGGAGAGGTGTTTTTGCACGCATTTTGCAAAGGGTATGGACGTGCTTTGATACCGTCAAAAAGAAGGCGCCCATGCCCTTTCATTTCAGCATGCAAAAGGTGCTCGACTACCGCGAGCAACTGGAAGAAGAGGCCAAGGTCAGGCTGGCCAGGGCCGAACAGCAGCGTAACGAGCTGCGTTCCCGGCTGGAGATCATCCGTAAGGATCTGATGGAGCAGGAAGAGCGTCTGTACACCCGGCCGCCGAGCGGGGCCGGGGAGCGCTGGCTGTTGGAGCATTTTGTCAGAGGGCTCAAGGCTGACATGGCCGCTACGGCGGTGCAGCTTCGCGCGGCGGAAACCATGGTGGAAGAATCGCGCCGGATTCTGGCGCAACGGGCTATGGATCGCAAGATCCTCGACAAGCTCAAGGAACGCCAGAAACAACATTATATGCACGATGAGCGTATGAAGGAGCAGCGCTTCAATGACGAAATCGCCACACTCCGTTACAAGGCTCCGACTTTTTAAGCTGTACCGCCTGCTGGCGCTTTTGTGCGTCTTCAAGCTCTGCCTCTTCGGCGCGCTGCTGCTGGATGTGGACTGGAGCAGGGTCCACAGGGACGTCAGGGACATCGCCAGGGAAGATGTCCGTCTGGAGGATGATGCCGACGTGAAAGCGATGACCGCTTCCCTTGAGGCGACGGATACGGCCGTGGCGTCGGAGGATGCCGTGCCGAAGGCGCTGGCGTCGGCCAGGAGCAAAGCGGAGGAAACCGCCGAAGGCGCTCCGGAAAAGGGCAGGGAACCGCAAGGGGCGGAAGCCGCCCGGCTGGCGGCGGAAGCCCGGCCCGCGCCGCGTCCGGCGACCATAGCCTCCGGTCTGGACGACAGCGTGGTCATGCCCGGGGGATCGGCGGCCAGTGCGGACGCCGGCGCGCCCGCCGCGGACGGCCCCTTTGTCCGCGCGCCGAAGCTTGCCGAACCGCCCCTGCTGGAAGCCGGCCTCGCCCGGAACGCCCGCCCGCGTGAAGAAGGCATCATGGACATGCTGGGGCTGAGCAATCTGCCCATCCCCCACCTTGGCAGCGTCAAGGCCGCGCATGCGGCGGCGCAGGATATGCCCGTGCCCGCGGTGGCGGATCGTGTGGGCAACACCTCCTTTGCTCCCGCCGCCCAGCAGAATGCCACCGTCATGCCGGGCGCGCCGGCCATCCCGTCCAATATCCCCCGGGGTGAGGACATCGCCTCCGGCAGAGCCGCCCGGCAGCCCGGCGCAGGCAACCTGCCGGAGCTGCCCGAGCGCACGTCGGATATCGCCAGGGCCCCGGCGCCGGCCATCCAGCCCATGACCCTGCCGGATGACCCCAATGAAAAAGCCCAGGATCTGGCCCGCCAGGAACAGGATATGCTGGTGCTCCGTCAGCAGATGGATCAGCGTCTCAAGGAGCTTGAGGGCGCCGAAAAGCGCATGCAGGAGCTGATACGGGATGCCCGTACCCTTGAGGATCAGAAAGTCCGCTCCCTTATCCAGATGTACGCCAACATGAAGCCCCGCGTGGCCGCCAAGGCGCTGGAAAACATGGATGAGCGCGTGGCCGTGCGCATCCTTTCCGGCATGGCCCCCAAGCAGTCCGGCGAGATCCTGACCTACACCAACCCTGAAAAGACGGCCAAGTTCACCGAGATTATCACGCGCATGAGGACGCCCTAACGATGCGCCTGCGGCTTCTGCTGGCGTATGACGGCAGTCGCTACAGCGGATGGCAGATCCAGGAGGCGGCCAAGGCCCCGCTCACCATTCAGGGAGAAGGTGAGAAGGCCCTTGGCCGCCTCTGCGCCTGTCCGGTGCGGCTGTTCGGCTCTGGCAGGACGGATGCGGGCGTCCATGCCCACGGGCAGGTGGCGCATGCGGACGTGCCGGACAGCCGGGCCGGGCTGCCGTGGCGGCATGCCCTCAATTGTCTTTTGCCGCCGGATATCCGCGTGCTGGCGGCAGAGGCGGCGCATCCGCGCTTCCATGCCCGGCTGGATGCCCTGCACAAGACCTATGTCTACGATTTCTGGCAGGACAGGGCCTTCGTGCCGCCGCGCCTTGCCCCCTATGTCTGGGCCTGCGGGCCCCTGGCCCTGCCGCCCATGCGCGAGGCCCTGCACCATCTGCTCGGCGAACATGATTTTGCCAGCCTGCAAAATGCCGGCACGCCCGTGGAAGGAACCGTGCGGCGCATCCTTGATGCGGAGCTGACGGAATGCCCCGCCGAAGAGTTCCTGCCGCCGCATCTGCCGCGTCTGCGCCTGCGCATCACGGCCAACGGTTTTCTTAAACAGATGGTCAGGAACATCGCCGGTCTGCTGGTGGCCTGCGGGACGGGCAGACTTGCGCCCGAGGCCATCCCCGGCCTGCTGGCCGCCGGCGACAGGCAGGCGCTGCCCACGCCCACGGCGCCGCCTCAGGGGCTGGCTCTGGCACGCGTGGTCTACCCGGAAGCCCTGCCTGTCCAGAACGCCTCGGGATCGTCGGAGGCCCCGGAGGCGTCTTTCACGGCGGACTGACGTTCGCTGGCCTTAGCGGAGACCGTCGCGGTCTTTTTGTTCTGTACTGCCGGCGGGCGGCCTGTCGTCGCCTCCCTCTGGTCGTGCAGGGGGCCCCGGCGGCGACGCGCGGCGTCGTGATGAAGCTGCCGTGTGTCGCGCCGCTTCACGTCGGACGGTGTATCGAAGATGCCACGGCAGACGTGCGGGGCGGGAAAAGGGCGGCGGAAAAGATGTACGGGGGAAGGCCCCAAACGGAAAAAACCCCGCTGAAGCGGGGTTTTCCGATGTGTTGGGCCGTGTGATGGGAGGGAAACCCAGCTCCGCCAATCGGAGCCCACATCAAGACTTGGGAGCGGCGTTATCACTCCATGAGAAAAACCTAACCAAAAATTTTTTTTTTGGCAAGGGAAAAAGAACAGACAGCATGTGCGTCCGTGCTCCGGCATTCTCGCGTACCGGGATCATGCTGTCCGAACACCCGATGTTTCGGACAGCATGTCTGCATTTTCGGCATGTCAGATGATGGCTTCGCCCATGCGCCCTTCTTCTTGCAAGGTGCGGAAGCGCTGTTGCAGCATGAGCGGCAGGCCGTCCCGGTCATTGGGATCGTACTCGAACATGACCGCCGTGCCGTAGCAGGAGAAATATTTGCTGCCGTCAGGATGGAAGGCCACGTTCTCGCTATAACCGACGATAGCCTGCGCCCCCTTGTTCATGGCCCGGCACGCCATGCCGAAAAAGGCTTCTTCCGAATCGAATCCCCGGCAGCAGACAAGACCGAGCACCTTGGCGATGCGGCGACCTTCCACATCGTCCGTCGTCACCACGGGAAAGCGTCCAGCCATGAAGATCTCGCGCGCCCGATCCGTCATTTCGCCCATTTTGCGATGCTGCTTTCGTTCAGCCTTGCGGGCCTTCTTCTCACTATTGCCACCAAGCAGAAAAAACATGGACACCTCCCTCGGCTACCTGCTGTATGCCAGTGTGATGTCATGCCATATGCAATATGAGGGCCATTTGTGATAATTCATAGAAAACAAAGTAGTTACAGGTGTCGTGGCTGGTTCCGCCAAAAGGATGACAGCCCGTGACGGCCTCGTTTCGCCGTGAAAGGGCCTCCCGGCGGCCCGCGGGCGCGCAGCCAAAGGGGCAGCCGTCAAAAGGCTGCCAGTCAGGGGACGGCCGGGGGACGGCTAGGGCACGTCAGGAGCCGGATAGGGCGGATGCCGGCGGCAGGACGCCGGAAAACGCGGGATCGTCCGTATGGGCCTGCCGGCGGCCGGGCGTCTCCCGGCAGGGACGCCGTGCGGCCAGGGGGATGATCATCCCGGTTCTAGCGTTCCCAGGCACGCAGGCGCGTACGCTTGTCCTTGTGTTCCCACCAGGCCAGGCGCAGCCTGTCGAGGATCATGCTGGCGCCGCAGGCGGCGATGAGCACCGCCGCCGTACTGAACACGCCCCGGTAGCCCCAGCCCGCGTTGACGACCGCCCCGCCCAGCAGGGGGCCGATCATGCCGCTGGCGTCGAAGGTCAGCATCATGACGTTGGAATTGATGGAGCGGGTCTCCGGGGTGGAGCGGTCATAGACGGTGGCCGCCAGCAGGGGATAGAGCAGGCCCAGGCTGATGCCGTAGAAGCAGGCGCAGGGGATGAACAGACTGCGCGGGGCCCAGGCCAGGCCCAGCAGGCAGCAGACGAGCGTCAGCGCACAGATGGGCACGACCCGGTAGCGGGGCAGGGTGTCCAGCAGATGCCCGCCGAACAGACGGATGAGAATCATGGTGATGGTATAGGTCAGGAAGAACCATTCCGGGCGCGCGCCCGTCTCCACGCACAATCCCTTGATGAAGTAGATGGCCAGGCTCACCATGATGCTGAAGGTGAGGCAGCCGAGGTAGATGAACGCCAGTCCCGAGTGGCTGGCCGCATGGATGAGCTTGCGGGCCGTGAGCTGTTCGGCCTCCGCGGGGGGGATCTCCGAGGCCCGCAGCTTGGGGGCCAGCGGCAGCAGCATGCAGAGTGCGGGGATGCCCAGCATGGCCGTGGCGGCAAAGAGATAGGGTTCGCCGCCCAGCAGAGGGAGGATGCGTTCGCCCACGGCGGGGATGATGGAATACGGCAAAAGCGTGGTCAGGGAAAAGAGGGCGAAGCCCCGGGCACTCTGCCCCCTGGGGATGCAGCTCACCATGACGGCCACCACGCAGCAGGAATAGACGGCCAGGGAAATGCCCTGCACGATGCGCAGCGTCCAGACCATGCCGACCACATGTTCCCTGGGAACCAGCGGATAGGCCAGCATGACGCAGCTTGAAAGGATGATGGTGCAGAGCAGCGGGGGCAGCTTGTTACGCTTGAGAAAAACCACGCTGGCCACCGGCCGGAACAGCAGCACCATGGCCGCCAGACTGGCCAGCAGGATGCCGCGCCAGTTGGGGCTGACGGCAAGGCCTTCCAGCCATTGCTCGAAGCAGTAGAAGACGGCAAGATAGCTGTTGCAGCACATGGACATGCAGAACAGCAGGATAAAGTCCCGGCTGAGCAGTTTTTCCTGGGGCTGCTGGCCTGAGAAGTCGCGAGGGCGGTTCGGGCGAAAGGGCATGACTACCTCTGTCGACCGTCGGGCCCCGTGCAGGGGCGGGCGGCTGTGCGGGGCGGAGCTGCGCCCGCATGTTGGGGTGCGAAGGGGAAGATGCACCTTAGCACCGGCCGTGGACAAGGTAAAGTCCGGCGAAAGGCCCGCCCGGCGGCGAGCGGCGGAGCGCTTGCGGGACGGCGCGCTCTGGGCTATTATAGACTACGGGGAGATTCTGCGGAAGCCATCCCGCCGCGTGCCTGGCGGGACTTCCCACGGCAGAGGCGAGTCCGGCGCGGCGCGACGAGCGCCGGAGAAACGCCGCGGCTTTCGTTTTCGGCGAAGGGGCGGCACGATCCGGCAGCGGGCCGCATCGTGACGTGTTCGCCTTACCTCAGCAAAGGATACCGGCATGTCCCAACCTTGTCCCTGCGGCAGCGGCCGAGAACTGAGCGCCTGTTGCGGTCCCTTCCTTGACGGCACGGCGCAGGCCGATACGGCCGAAAGCCTCGTGCGTTCCCGCTATACGGCGTACGCGCTCGGCAACTTTCCCTATGTGGTGGAGACGACCCACCCGGATCACCGCCAGGATCTCTCGGTCGAAAAACTCGAGGAGCAGACGCGCGGCGTGCACTGGCTGCGGCTGGATATGGGCCCCTGCCGGGAGCAGGTTCCTGCCGGTCCTGGCGGCGAGCTGTACGATGTGGCGGAATTCTACGCCTACTATGAGCTGGAAGGCGTGACCCGCCAGATCGGGGAGCGCAGCTTCTTTGCCCGCAAGGACGGCAGGCTGTATTATATGGATGGCGAGGCGCGCCGTCCGCAGGCCTACCGGCGGGTGGAGCCCAAGGTCGGGCGCAATGATCCCTGTCCCTGCGGCAGCGGCAAGAAGTACAAGAAGTGCTGCGGCGCGGCCGGGCAGGGGGCCTAGGGCGTTTGTCCTGACGGCGGGGCCCGGTCGTTCCAGACGGCGGGACGGGGCATGCCTCCGGTGCGGAGCCGCCCCTTGTCCGCCGTCTCGCGGGCAGGGAAGGAAGAGAGGCAGGTATGGCAGGCGGCGGCAGCATCGCGTCCATCAGACGTTTCTGTCTTGAGTGTCAGGGAGATTCGCCCAGGGGTGTGCGGGAGTGCGCCGATACGGCCTGTCCCCTCTGGGCATGGCGCATGGCCGCGGCCCAGCCCGGCACGCAGGAACTGTGGCGCGGCCCGGACGCGCCGAGGCGCGCCCTGCGCGAGATCAGGCGGCAATGTCTGGCCTGTGCGGGCGGCCGGCGGGAGGTGCGTCAGTGCGCCGCCCGTGAGGCCTGTCCCCTGTGGCGCTGGCGCTTCGGCGTCCGCCCGCAGACGTACCGCGAGGTCCGGCAGCGCTTTTTCGCTCCCAGGCCCCTGAGCCTTTTCGACTGACGCCACCTGCCGGGAGACGGCCTGGCACGCGGCGCGCATGCGTAACGCCGTGCACAGCAGGAGATACGCACATGGCACATCATCTGGACTGGACTCATGCGGCAACCGGCCGGCTGACGGCTGCGGCCCTGCAACGGCCGCGTGCACGGGCGCGGGCCCTTGCCTCCCGGCTCGCCGGTGAGGCGGCACAGGGACGGCTCCCCTTCCTTGACCTGCCGTTCCGGCAGCGGCTGGAGCGGGAGTTGCCGCCGCTGCTGCCCCGTCTGAAGGCCAGGCGTCACATGCTCCTGCTGGGCATCGGCGGATCGGCTCTGGGCGCGCGCGCCCTGCAGCGCGCCTTTGCGCCGCAGCAGGACGAGCCGGGGCACGACGGTCCCTGCCTCTGGATAGCCGACAACGTCTGCGAGGCCACCCTTGCGCGCTGGCTCGACCGGCTCCCTCCCGACGATACCGTCGTAGCGTGCGTGAGCAAATCCGGCGGCACCATCGAGACCGTGGCCCAGTACCTGCTGGTGCGGGACTGGCTGCGGGCCGCGCTGGGCGACGGCTGGCGGAACCACATGCTGCTTGTCACGGACGGCCGTCAGGGCTTTCTGCGCGAGGAGGCCGACCGCTTAGCGATCCCCTCTCTGGAAGTGCCGGATCATCTGGGGGGGCGCTATTCCGCTCTCTCGGCCGTGGGGCTCGTGCCGGCCGCCTTTTTGGGCATCGACTGGCGGGCCCTGCTGGACGGCGCGGCGGAAACGGGCGAAAGTCTCGTCCGGGCGGCCCATGCCGGGACGCTGGAGGCCCATCCGGCCTTTCGTCTGGCGGGCTGGGCGCACGAGCTGGAGGCCTGCGGCTACGATCAGCTTATTTTTTTCTGCTACCTGCCGCAGTGGGCGGCCTTCGGGGCCTGGTTCGCCCAGCTCTGGGCCGAAAGCCTCGGCAAGGGGGGCACGGGCAGCCAGCCGCTGCCGGCTACCGGCGTGACGGATCAGCATTCCATCAACCAGATGTTCCTTGACGGGCCGCGCAACAAGGCCTGTCTCTTCCTGACCGGGCCGGATGTGGACGCACGCCAGGCGGACGGCAGGGGGCCGCATTTTGCGAAGGACATACCGGAACGCTGGCAATGGCTGGCGGAGAGGCCGTTCGGCTGTCTGCTGGATGCCGAGGCGCTGGGGACGCGCATGGCGTTGTGTCACAGCGGCCTGCCGCTGGTGCACATGGCGATGGAGAGCGCCACGCCGCGGGCCGCCGGCAACCTGATGGCCCTGCTGGAAGGGACGACCCTGCTGACGGGCTGGCTCAACGGCATCGATCCGCTGGATCAGCCCGCGGTGGAACTGGGCAAGCGCCTGGCCAACGCCCGCCTCGGCGCGCCGGGCCTGACCGAGGAGGCGGAGGCCATGCGGGCCTTCCTGGCGCAGCAGGGCGAGCGTCAGACCTTCTGAACGCGGCGGAGCGGGAGCGTATGCGGAATCTACGGGAATGGCTGGGCCTGTCCCGGCCCACGGAGCCGGCGACATCCGGCACGCCGGCAACGGATCTGCCGCTCAGCTATGCGCGCACGCTTTCCTGGCTGTCGCTGGCGGTCATCCTGCTGACAAGCCTGGGGCTGTCCTTCTTCATATCCAATTCGGCGCGCCAGACGCTGCTCACCAAGCAGGAAGACTTCGCCCGTCTGCTGGCGGACAACCTCAATCACCAGATATTCCGCCGCTTCGCCCTGCCGACCATCCTCGCCCACGGGCGCATTGCCCTCCGCCAGCCCTCGCAGTACGAGCACCTCAATGAGGTGGTCGGGTCGGTCATCCACGGCCTGCCGGTGGAGAGGCTGCGCATCTATGACTTCTCCCGTCTGGTGGCCTTTTCCACCAACAAGGCAGATCTCGGCCGTACGGGGCTGGCCCCGGAAGGGCTGGAAGAGGTCCTGCGCGGCGGTCCGGCCCAGGTGGAGATCATCTCCGCCATCCCCGACTGGCAGGCCCCGTTCAACATCCCGCTCAAGCGCGGGACCTTCGTCCTGCGGCTGCTGTGCCCCCTGCGGGGGGAGGCGCTGGAGGCCGGCGGCGATCCCCCGCTCATGGGCGCGCTGGAGCTGACCCAGGACATCACCGACGATTATGAGCAGGTGCTGGCCTTCCAGGGCATCATCGTGGTCATGTGTCTCTTGTCCTCGGTCATCCTCTTTGCCCTGCTGCTCATGCTCATCCACCGTTCCGAGCGGGTGCTGGCCGAGCGCATGAACCGGAACCGCCAGCTGGAGAACGAGTTGCACAGCAATGAAAAGCTGGCCAGCATGGGGCGGGTCATCGCCAGCATCGCCCACGAGATCCGTAATCCGCTGGGCATCATCCGCTCCAGCGCCGAACTTTTGCAACGCCGGACGGACAAGGCCGATGCGGGGACCCGGCGCATCCTTGACGCCATTTACGACGAGTCCGTACGCCTTTCTCAGACCGTCAACGACTTTCTGGACTATGCCCGGCCCAGGCAGCCCCGTCAGGACCTGGTGGACGTCAACCTGGTGCTGGACCAGGCGCTGGCCTTCCTGGAAGGGGAGTGGAACCGCTGCGGCGTGCGCCTTGAGCGGGACATGCCGCCCGGCCTGTACATACTGGGCGACAAGGACCTGCTCTACCGGGCCTTCTACAATATCCTGACCAACGGCCAGCAGGCCATGGACGGGCCCGGCGTCATGCGGGTAAGCGCCCGGCGGACGCCGGAGAAGATCCGCCTGGAGTTTTACGACAGCGGCCCCGGCATCGATGAAGCCATTTTGCCCAACCTGCTGGATCCCTTCTTTACCACCAAGGATGGCGGGACGGGGCTCGGGCTGCCCATCGTGCAGTCCATCATTGCCAGCCACGGCGGCCAGCTCCATCTGGCCAACGGGACCGAGGGCGGCGCGGTGGTCACCGTCACCCTGCCGGCAGCGCAGTGCCCTGCCGGCCAGGCGGCGGAAGCGACAGGCAAGGAGAACGCATGAGCGAAAAATCGCATATCCTGATCATCGACGACGAAAAAAATTATCTGCTGGTGCTCCAGACCCTGCTGGAAGATGAGGGCTACGTCGTAACGGCCATCAGCGACCCGGAGACCGCGCTGGCCTTTCTGGAGGAAAGCGAGGTGGATGTGGTGGTGACGGACATGAAGATGCCGCGCGTCACCGGCCGCGAAGTGCTGCAACGGGTCAAGAAGAGCTGGCCCTACATCCCCGTGCTGATTATGACGGCTTTCGGTTCCATCGAAAGCGCCGTGGAGGTTATGAAGTACGGCGCGTTCGACTATATCACCAAGCCCTTTTCCAATGACGAACTGCTGCTTTCCCTGCACAACGCCACGGAACTGGCCCGGGCCCACCGCCAATACCGTCTCTTGCAGGAAGCGATGGAAGATCGCTACGGCGTCCACAAGATCGTGGGGCGCAGCCGGGCCATACGGGACGTGCTGGCCATGGTGGACAGGGCGGCCCCCAGCCGCTCCACGGTGCTCATCACCGGCGAGTCCGGCACGGGCAAGGAGCTGGTGGCCCGCGCCATCCATTATTCCAGCCCGCGCAAGGAAAAGCCCTTCGTGTCCGTCAACTGCATGGCGCTCAATCCCGGCGTGCTGGAAAGCGAGCTTTTCGGGCACGAAAAGGGCTCTTTCACCGGGGCCGTGGCCATGCGGCGCGGCCGCTTCGAGCAGGCGGACGGCGGCACGCTCTTCCTGGACGAGATCGCCGAGCTCACGCCCGAGCTCCAGGTCAAGCTGTTGCGGGTGCTGCAGGAGCGGCGCTTTGAACGGGTGGGCGGCAGCGAGGAGGTGGAGGTGGACATCCGCGTGGTGGCCGCCACCAACAAGGATCTGGCGGGCATGGTGGAGGCCGGGACCTTCCGCGATGACCTGTACTACCGCCTCAACGTGGTGCAGATCCCTCTTCCGCCACTGCGTGAGCGCCGGGAGGACATCCCGCTGCTGGTGGCGCATTTTGTGGAAAAAGTGGCGGCGGACAACAACATGCCGCCCAAGACCTTCAGCACGGAAGCGCTGAACTATCTGACCGGCTACGAGTGGCCCGGCAATATCCGTCAGCTGGAGAATGTGGTGGAAAGCTGCATCGTGCTCGTGCCCGGCTCGGTCATCGAGGTGGACAATCTGCCCGCCGAGATCCGCGACGAGGACGCCCAGTTCAAAAGCGCCGTGGACTTGCTGCCGGTACAGCTCGACCTGGCGGACACGCTGGAAAAAATCGAGGCCGCCCTCATCCGGCGGGCTCTGGTGCGGGCGGATCTCGTGCAGGTCAAGGCCGCCGAACTCCTGGGCATTTCCAAGAGCCTCCTGCAATACAAGCTCAAGAAGTACGCCATTACCGGGCATTAGGACCGGACCGCGTGCGCGCGCCGGCCGAGTGGGGGATGTTCGTTGTCCGGGGGAGCATTTTGCCGGTGGAACGGCGGATGTCGGCATGCGGGCCGCCATGCAGCGAACCCGCGTGCCCGCCACGCACATGGGACACGCGGCCGGGGCAGCCTTTCCCCGGACCTTCGAGGAATGGGTGAGCATCGTCCATCCTGAAGACCTTGAGGCCGTGGACTTCCAACGGCATCTGGCCATCTATCCCGAATTCGGCGACAGCTTCGAATGTTCGATCAGGCTCAGACACAAGAGCGGACACTATATCTGGAGCATCGGCAAGGGCTTCGTCTCCCAGCGCAACCATCTCGGTCACGCCATATCCATTCGCGGAACGAACCAGAGCGTGGAAATAATACGTCGAACGTACGAGAACTCCTTGCAAAAGGGCATGCTCGATCCGTTGACGAACACCTGCAGCAGGGATTTCTTCACGAAAAAGCGGTATGAGGTCCCGAGCAGCGACGTCTGACCCATAAGCTTTTTGTATATCGATGTCTGCGGGCTGAAGATGGTCAACGACACCCCTGGACATGAACAGGGCGACAAGATGCTCCTGACGACCGTTGAGATCATCGACAAGGTCATCCAGATGCCCCAATTCACCATCAGGATGGGGGACGACGAGTTTCTCGGCGTTTTGCCGAACTGCACCTCGGCGCTGGCGGCGGAGTGCATAAAGAATCTGAAAAAGGCGCAGGCGCAACGCGGCGACCAGGGGCTGCCCGTCCTCTTTTCCATCGGCAAGACGTCGATGATCATCAAGATGAACCTGCAGGAAATCGTATCGTCCGCCGCGCGGGAGATGCAACGCAACAAGGAGCATTCCCGCCGTGAGGATCGGGCTGTGCCGCCCGACGATATCGAACGCATCCGGGGAAAGAAGGTCGCGTACATCGATGATCGCATCGATGCCGGGGAGGCGGACTGAGGCTCCGGGATCAGTGGCGGCAGCGTCTTCGTCCCTGTTTTCGGTTCGTTTTCGTTCCGCTGCCGTGGCGTCGCCGGTCTGACGGCGGCAGCCCGCCCGCGGCGGCGGGATCAGGGCGGGCGTCGGCATGGGCAGCCCTTCTTTGCTGCCACGCGCCGGAGCAGGCGTCTCCCGAGGAGCGGGAGGGCCGCCGTCGTGTCCCCGTCCATGCTCCCGGGAGACGACAAGGCCCCGTCCGGGTATGGCGGACGGGGCCTACCGGCACGGAGGAGACATGCCGGACCGGAGGACAGAGCACAGGGCGACAGACCCTGTTCTCTCTGGCGGGTGCAGGAGGCGGGAAGGGAATGCCCGATCATGCCGACGGGCCGTTCCCGCTCGGGCTTGCTCCGGCGGGGACCGGCCTCCCGGCGGCAGCGATGCCGCCGGGAACGGCCAGGCCTTGCGCGGAGCGAGATGTTTTGCCTGCCGCTCCTGTCCCTCCGCCGTACCGGTGGGAAAGGGCGGGAGCGGTGGGCACGCCATGAATGGCGGTCAGCGCATGGGCGCCAGCGAGTTACGGTAGATGCGGGCGATACGTTCCCGGTTGCCTTCCACTGGCGCGAGCGAAACGAGCAGGCCCAGCGAGGGCGTCTTTTCCACCAGATCGCAGAGCGGTTCCACATCCGCTTCACTGAAGCCCACGGACGTGAGCTTTTCCGTCACGCCCAGTCCGAAGAGCCACTGCTCCACGGCGCGCGCCACCTTGGGCGCTTCATCGGGCATGCCGGAAAGACCGGGAACGATGGGCTTGAGGATGTGGGCCATGACCTGCGACCGGGCCGGATAGCATTCCTCGATGACGGCGGGCAGCAGCATGGCCAGCCCCAGGCCGTGCGCCAGGGTGGGTTTGAGGGCGCTGAGCGGATGCTCCAGGGCGTGCGTCAAATGCAGCATGCCGTTATCGAAGGCCGTCCCGCCCATCATGGCCGCGTAGGCAAGGTCGTAACGCGCCCGAAGATTATCGGGATGGGCGATGATGCGGGGCAGATTGGCATGGACGAGCCGGACCGTCTCCGCCGCCAGCATGACGGCAAAGGGGTTGGAGCATGTGGTGGTGGCCGCCTCCACCACATGGTTCACGGCGTCAATGGAGACATAGCGCGTCTGATTGGGGGAAAGCCCGCTCATCAGTGCCGGGTCGTCGATGGCGTAGCGCGGATAGATGCAGTCATAGGCGATGGCCGGCTTGTAGTTGAGGCGGGTGATGGTCGCCACGGCGAAGCGGTTCACTTCGCTGCCGGTGCCGTGCGTCAGATTGACGGCCACGATGGGCAGTGCGGCGCGGGGCGTGAATTTGTAGCAGTAGAGTTCTTCCGCCGTCTTGCCGGGATTGGCCAGCAGGATGGCGGCGCTCTTGCCGCAGTCTATGGGGCTGCCGCCGCCGATGCACAGCACGGCCCCGGCTCCGGCCTCGCGCCCAAGGGCGGCCGCTTCGTCCACGCTGTCGGTGGTGGGGTTGGGCGTCACCTTGTTGTACAGGGCAAGGCGCAGGCCGTGTCTGGCGGCCGCGGCTTCCACCTTATCCCACGCGCCGGTGAGCTTGTAGGAATGCCCGCCCGTGACGCAGAGAACGACCGAGATGCCCTCTTCCTTGAATTCGCCGAAAATGTCGTCGATCTTATCTATGGCGCCCACACCGAGATAGGTGGTGGTTTTGGTGCGGATTTCCCTTACCGTATCATACAGCATGCTTTCGTCCCACATGGGAACCTCCCTTGATTAATGGCTTTTGCCGAAAACGAGCCTAGGCCTGCCGCCGGCGAAGGTCAAGAGTTTGTGTTAATTTTCACAAAAAAATTTTGGGGAGAAATGAGAGAATGGGATAAAGAATGTTCTGAAAAGGGTATGATTTTTCAGAAGATAAAAATTTGCAGTGAGCATCTGCTGGATGAAGGCCCGTTATTATGTGGCATTTGTGCCGGAAGGGACAATCGTTATCCTTGCCTTGCAGGGCCAGTACGCCTATGCTTCGGCAACGGCGGACGTCGTGTCGGGCGTCGCCGGCGCAAACGGCGTCCCGAGTCAGGGCGTCCGTCTGGCGGCGGGAAGGGCTCGCCGTGGCGGGTGCACTGGCTCACGCCATAGCCGCAAGGAGCGGACATGAAAAAGAAAGTGGGCCTTATCCGTTGTCAGCAGACGGAAGATCTCTGCCCCGGCACCAAGGATTTTTGCTATGCGGCGGAGGGAAAGGGGGCGTTTGAACCCTTTGGCGAGTGTGAGGTGGTGGGTTTCGTTTCCTGCGGCGGCTGTCCCGGCAAACGGGCGGTGGCGCGGGCGCAGATGCTCAAGGACCGGGGCGCGGAAGTGGTGGCGCTCACCTCCTGCATCACCAAGGGAACGCCCATCGGCTTCCCCTGCCCCAACAAGGGGATGATGCTGCACGCCATACGCGCCAGACTGGGTGAGGATTTCCCGGTGCTGGACTATACGCATCCGTCCGCCGCGGAGCTCAAGGCGGCGGAACAGGCAAAAGCCTGAACCTGTTCGACAGGCGGACGGAGAGGCGTTCCCCGCCCGCCTGACCGTCAGAGATAGAGGGCGGGTTCGTCGCGCCGGTCCAGGCAGGGGCCCAGCTTTTCGGCCAGCAGCGCCACGACGGGCGCGGGCAGGGCGCGGGCATGGGCCGGGCAGATCTTGACGCAGCGCATGCAGAGGATGCAGCGTCCACGGTCGCTCGTCTGCGGGCGTTCCGGGTCGATGGCCTGCGCGGGGCAGCGGGAGGCGCAGAGGCCGCAGGCCGTACAGGCCACGGACGCTGTGGGCGTTACCTGCATGGCCTGCCACTGCCGGTAGGGGCGCGTGCCGGGCAGGCGCGGCGCGGGCACGGGAGCCGCGCGCAGATGCTCGGCGGCCTGCCGGCCGAGATCGCGCAGGGCCGCGGCATCTTCCGCGTCCGGGCGACCCGCCGCCACGCTGCGGCACATGCTGTGTTCGGCAACGGCGGACAGACCGGCCATGACCGGCAGGCCGCAGGCGGTCGCCGTGTCGGCAAGTTCGAGCAGGGCGTCGTCAAAAGCACGGTTGCCGTAGACGACGAGGACGATGGTCGGAATCTGCCTGCCGTCCGCGAGCGGGCGCAGCGCCTCGAGCCGCTGCGCCATGAGGGCGGGGATGCGCCCGCCGTAGACAGGGCCGGCCAGCAGCAGGACGTCGCCGGCGGCAAGAACCGGCCAGGCGATCTGCGGGGCGGCCAGTTCGCAGAGGGCGGTCGCCATGCCCAGCGTCTGCGCGACGGCTTCGCCCACCAGGCGGGCCGCACGCTCCACGCCGCCAGTGGGGCTGAAATGCAGGATATGACAGGTTGGCATATTTCCTCCGGGCGCATGTGGACAGCCTGTGACCAAGCCTGCCCGCATGCGCATGACGACGCGGGATTACTTCTGCACGGCAAGGATGACGCTGGACGCCTTGACGGCCGCCGTCACCCGGGAGCCGGGCGCGAGGTGGAGCTTTTCGGCACTGGCGACCGTCACGATGGCGCAAAGCGTCTGGCCGCCGGGCAGTTCCATGTCCACTTCCGTGTTGACGGCGCCGGGGCGCACGGCCGTGACCGTGCCGCTGAACTGATTGCGGGTGGAGAGCAGCCAGTCGTCCGCCTCCTCAAGCAGGATGACAAAACTGGCCTTGATGAGGGCCAGGGCCTTTTTGCCGGCGGCAAGGCCGAGGCGTTTCGTGCTGGCCTGGGTGATGGAGGCCACCACTTCCTGGCCGCCCTCCATGCTCAGGACGATCTCATCATTGACGGCCCCGCCGTGGACGGCGGTTACCGTGACCGGAAAGACATTACGGGCACTGGTCAGCATATTTCCTCCTGTTGCGGCGCCGCTGGCGCCGATGGGTTGTCGCTGCGTCCCGCACACGCCGGCAAAAAGCCCGGCGGCAGGACGGACAGCGGAAAAGGGGGCATGACGCGTTACGCTCGTCTCAGGCGCTCAGCTTGAGCGTGATCACTCCGCCGAGGATGAGGGCCGCCCCCAGCAGGCGGCCCGGATGCAGGGGCTCGCCGAAGCAGAGCACGCCGAGGGCAAAGGTTCCCACCGCGCCAATGCCGGTCCAGACCACATAGGCCGTGCCCAGCGGGATGTGGCGCTGGGCGAGAAAGAGCAGATAGCCACTGAGCGCCATGCTGAGCACCGAGAAGGCCAGCCCGGGGAGACGCCACGCCGGCTGCTGCGCCAGCTTGAAGCCCAGCGGCCAGCCGATCTCGAGCAGCCCCGCGCCGATGAGCGTCAGCCACGGATTCATTTCCGTCCCTCCGCTTCCTCGTCGGCGTACGGATCCACGCCGGCCTCGGCCAGCCGGGCCTGACGAGCCGCTTCCTGCTTGCGCTGCCGTGTCCCCAGGGGGACAAAGGTCTCAAAAGCCTCGCTGCGCTCCTGCTGGCGGCAGAAGACCAGAAAGCCCGTGTGCGCGGTCATGCGGTCTTCGGGACGCAGGCGGTCGGCGACCGGCTTCCAGCGCCGGATAAGGATCTCGCAGACTTCCACCTCGGCAAAGGGGCGCCGCTCGATGCCGAGCAGAAGCTTGCTGACCTGATCCACCGTGGGCAGGAGGAAGCCGAACATGCCGCCGGGGCGCACGGCCCGCAGCGCATGGTCCAGATATTCCCAGGGCGTGCGCACGTCGAGAAAGAGCGCATCGGCCCCATCCACGCAAAAGCCGTCGGCAATGTCGCGATGATGGATGGTCACGTTGTCGCCAAGGCCCGCCCAGTCCAGATTGCGGCGGGCAAGCCTGGCGAACTCCTCGCGGGCCTCATGGCTGACGACGCGGCCCGTGGGCCCGCAGAACCAGGAAAGTCCGCAGGTCATGCCGCCGGAGCCGCAACCGGCCTCGATGATGGTACGTCCGGGGCCGGCCCCGAGGCGCAGGGCGATGTAGGCGATATCCTTGGCATAGATGACCTGCGTCTGCCGCTTGAGGCCCTGGAGGCGGTCAAAGAGCGTGGCTTCCAGCACGCGGATGGGCACATCCAGCGAGGTGCGGGCCTCGCCGCCGAAATGCAGTGCGTGCACCTGTGCGGCGGTCAGCACGCCGTCATTGCTGTGCCAGTCGTTGCCTTCTTCCAGCCGCTTGATGTAGCGCTTGCCGGTCGGGGTCACATATACCACAAGAGAGCCATAAGGGATCATTGTCCGTCCTTTGCCGGGCGTTGAAGGAATATGGGACCTGGGGTCTCGGTACAATAGAGCATTTTCCGTTTGAAACGCGTTGCGGTTCAAACCATACGGCCTGTCGTGTCACGGAAAAAAAGGCGGTTTTTCCGCTCCCTGCTGGCCGGGCGGCGCTGTGCCGCCGCTTCGCGCCCCAGCCTCTTTCCTCGCTGAACGCGCGCAGGGGAAGGGGCGGGAGGCGCGGGGGGAAGGGAGCGGCCCACTGGCGGCCGCGGGTCGTGCCCGTCAGGCGACGCGGGAGCCTTGCGGGCATCGACGGCGGAACGAGGGTTTCCCTTCCCCCACGAGGCGACGAAGAATGTCGCCAGCCCCTAGAACATCTGCCGCATGAGGGCCTCGCCGCCGTCGGAGGTATCCATCATGCCGTCGCCCTCGCTGCCGGGGCTGCCGTCCAGGGCCGAAATGCCCGGTACGGGCTCTCCCTGGAAGGCCAGCCCGCCGGACATGGTGATGCCCGGAGGCATGGCGAATTCCTGCGGCTGATCCTTGTAGAGATCTTCCACGGCCGTCCGGTAATAGCGGAAGATGGGGGCTGCCGTGCGTCCGCCCTGTTCGAGGCGGCCCAGCGAGCGCACCTGGTCGAAGCCCACATAGACGCCGGTAGCCAGATAGGGCGTGAAGCCCACGAACCAGGTGTCCCTTTCCTCGTTGGTCGTACCGGTCTTGCCGGCGATGTTGGTGTGTCCTTCCACACGGGCGCGGCCGCCGGTGCCGGCGTTGACCACTTCCTTGAGCAGGGTCGCCATCTGGAAGGCGTTCTGCGGGCTGATGGCCTGCCAGTGCTCGGGATCCTGCCGGTAGAGCTCGCGCCCCCTGCTGTCGCGTATGGAGGTGATGATGCGCGGCCGTACGCCCAGGCCGTTGTTGGCAAAGGCGGCATAGGCCTGCGTCAGGTTGAGCGGAGTCACGTCCACCGCGCCCAGGCAGATGGCGAGTTCCGCCGGGAAATTGGGTTCAAGGCCAAGGGCCTTGGCCCGCATGATGACGTTCTCGATGCCGATGGTATGGGCCACCCGCACGGTGGTCGTGTTGCGCGAGAGCGCCAGGGCCCGGTGCAGGGGCATGACGCCCTTGAAGTTGTGTTCGTAGTTGGAGGGCCGCCAGACTTCGTTGGTATAGGGGTTTACATAGACAAAGGGGCCGTCCAGCACTTCGGAGGTCGGGGTAAAGCCGAAATCCAGCGCCGCGGAGTAGACGATGGGCTTGAAGCTGGAACCGGGCTGCCGCCGGGCCTGCGTGGCCCGGTTGAAATGGCTGTTGCCGAACTGGTAGCCGCCGATGAGGGCCACCACGTCGCCGCTCTGGGGTTCGATGGAGGCAAGGGCCCCCTGCACTTCGGGGACCTGCTGCAGCAGCAGGGTGATGGGCGTGCCGGGCCGCACGCGACCGGAATCGTAGGGGACGGTCTCCGTCCGTTTTTTCCTGGTCTTGGGATCGGTCGTCGTCACCTTTTCTTCGGCGGCGGAGACCAGGATGACGTCGCCGGGCTTCAGCACCGGCCGGGCGTCCTTGATGGCCGGAGCATACATGCCCGCCACCTTGGGGTTGGGCGTGCGGGCCCAGCTCATATTGGCGATGGGGATGACGCCCGTATAGCCCTTGCCGAAGGCCACTTCCGCCCGTTGCTGTTCGACCCTGGTGACCAGCGCTCTGGCCCAGGAGCCGCCCAGCAGGTTTTCCGGCGTAAAGTCGCTCTTGTCCAGGAATTCGCGCTGGTCATTGCTGGAAAGATGGGTGAGCGGGCCGCGCCAGCCCTGCCGCTTGTCCAGCTCTTCCAGGCCGCGGCGCAGGGCCGCGCCCGCCGCTTCCTGCTGCACGGGGTCCATGGCGGTATGGACGGTCAGTCCCGCCTCATAGACGTAATCCTCGCCGTAGCGCGGCGTATCGATGCCGAGCGCCCGCAGGTTCTGTTCGGTAAAAAATTCGATGAGCAGGCGGCGCGCCTCTTCCAGATACCAGTCGGCAGCGCCGCCGCGCCCGTCGGGCATGCTCCAGTAGACAAGGGGCTCGCTGCAGGCGTTCTGGTATTCCTCCTCGCTGATCCATTGCAGCGTGCGCATGCGCTCCAGCACATAGCGCTGGCGGGCCTGCGCGGATTCAGGCCGGCGGAAGGGATTGTACTTGCTGGGGGCCTGCGGCAGTCCGGCGATGACGGCGCATTCGGCCAGCGTCAGATCGGCGGCATGCTTGCCGAAATAGGTGCGTGCCGCCGCTTCCACCCCGTAGGAGTGCTGGCCCAGATAGATATAGTTGAGATAGGTCAGCAGTATCTCGTCCTTGCTGAGGCTGTTTTCCAGCCGGTAGGCAAGGATGGCTTCCTTCATCTTGCGGGTATAGCTGCGCTCCGAGGTCAGGAGGAGCTGCTTGATGATCTGCTGGGTGATGGTGCTGCCGCCCTGTCCCGTGCCCCCGTGCTGCAGATTGTGGAGGGCCGCGCGGATGATGGCCACGATGTCGATGCCGGGATGCGTGTAGAAATTGTCGTCCTCGGCGGCCAGAAAGGCCATGGGCAGGTAGCGGGACATATCCGTCAACTTGATGTCGTAGCGCTTTTCGTGCGCCAGCGTGCCGAGGATGGAACCGTCACGGGCCAGGATGGTGGTGGCCTGCGGCGCATCGTAGCTGATGAGCCTGTCCAGGTCGGGAAGATCGCGCGAGGCCCAGTAGAACAGGGCCGCCACGGCGCCCGCGGCCGTCAGGCCGCCAAGAACGATCAGCAGCAGAAAGACAAGCGCGGTGCGCTTCAGGATGCGAGAGAACTTCATGGCAGGGCGATACCGTTTTTTTGGCTCGAGGTAAAGGGGCAAGGGACGGCGGGCAGGCCGCCTGCGCGACAAGCGTCTGCCGCCCGGAGGGCCCATCCCGGCGGGCTTCCGCCGTGCGGTCGGGCAAAAAAAAAGGCGGAACCGAGGTTCCGCCTTTGAAAACGCCGGTGACGACTACACGCAGCCGGTGGGCTTGGGCAGGCCGGCCATTTTGCAGGCGCCCTTACCGGGGCCGGAGGGGAAGAGCTCGTACACTTCCTTCAGCTTGTAGCCGGTGTTCTTGGAGAGGATACGCACCATGGGGGCGATGCCGTTTTTGCGGTAGTAATCCTGGAGGAAGTCAAGGATCTTCTGGTGATCAGGATTCAGTTCCGTGATCCCTTCGGATTCCTTCACATATTCCATCCATTCCGGGCACCACTCGTCGAAGTGGAGCAGGAAGCCGTCTTCGTCAACTTCAAAGGTTTTACCCTTATACGTGATTTCAGCCATCGTGTCCTCCTTGGACATGTATTTCTCTCGCTCAGGGGCGATATGCCCCAAAGCCCGCCAGCCGATGAACGGCCGATTTCCCAGCGCTCGGCAAAGCGTATTCTGCTCCGCCACGAATTGCTTTGCCATAAATTTGCGTCATTGGCAAGTGCGGGGCGGCAAAGGCCGGAAGGCCCTCCCCGGGGCTACACGGGATCGCAGTGCAAAAAATCAAGGACCTTGGCCACACCGCGCAGGGCGTCGATGGTGGCGGCCTCCTGCGAGGGGCCGCTCATGGGCATGGTACGGATGAAGACCTGACGTTTGCCGCCGCCTTCGGGAGTACGGCTCAGCACGGAGCTGATGCGGGCCCCCTGTTCGCGCAGCGTATCGAAGACAGGGCGCATGGCCCCGGGCCTGTCGTCCACTTCCAGGGCCACATAGAGCCCGCCGAGACGCGCGCCGGTGATGTCGATGAGCACCTTGAAGATGTCCTGATCGGTGATGATGCCGCACAGCCGGCCGTCATCCCCCACCACGGGCAGGCCGCCGATCTTCCTGTCCACCATGAGCACGGCGGCATTTTCCACCGTGGTCTCGGGTTTGACAGTGACGGGGGATGGCGTCATAATGTCGCGCGCCTTGATCTCGGCCAGGAGATACTGCATCTCATGCACTTCCAGCGCTGTGGCCTTGGAGGGGGAGGCGCTCTTGACGTCCCGGTCGGAAATGATGCCGATGACGTGGTTATCGTCATCCACCACGGGGACACGGCGAATATTTTTTTCCTTCATCAGGTTGCGGCACTTGAGCAGCGAAGTGTCGGCCTTGACGGTGATAACGTCGTTGGTCATCCAATGCTTGACGGCCATGCAGCCTCCTTGACGGTGAGGGTTGACGTGCGATGCGGCGGCATGCCGCCTGCGTGGGACGGTGCTGCCTTGCCGGCGGGCAGCCTGCTTTCCGGCCAGTGTCGCTCCCTGCCCGCCGGCGTCGCCGCACACGGCGGTCCGGCGCGGGAATATGGGCGTTTCCGCCAATGTCTTCTCAAGAGTATACACCAAGGGCGGCGGCTGTACAAGTCCGCCCGTTTTCCCGCTCCTGCGGAGCGGCCATGAGGTGCAGAACCATGGAAATGTACTGGGATTGTGCAAACGGCATCAGCGGCGACATGACGCTTGCGGCGCTCGCGCATCTGGGGGTGGATTTCACCCCGCTGACGGCACGTCTGGCACAGGCGGGCGTCGCCTGCGTCGTGGAGTGCCGCGAGGAGGAGCGGGCGGGCGGTCCCGGTTTCCGGGTGGATGTCCGCTGGCAGGAGGAGGCGCAGCCGCTGCGCCATCCGGCGGACATCGCCGACATCTTCCGGCGGGTGACCGTGGCGGAGCGGGTGCGGGAGCGGGCGCTGGCGGTGCTGGACGCTCTGGCGCGGGCCGAGGCGCAGGCTCACCGGATCCCGGTGGAGGAGGTGCACTTCCACGAGGTCGGGGCCGTGGATACGCTGGTGGATATCCTCGGCGTCTGCTGGGGGCTGGAAGAGCTGGGCGTGGAACGGGTGACGGCCTCTCACCTGCCGTGGTTCGGCGGCAGCATCGACTGTGCGCACGGGCGTATCCCCCTGCCGGCTCCGGCCACGGCCTGTCTCATGCGGGGCAAGCCCGTCCGCCCGACCGGCGCGCAAACCGAGCTGGTGACGCCCACCGGGGCGGCGCTGGCGCACGCGCTGGTGGAGGACTTTTCCGACGGGCCGCGGGGGCGGCTTGGCCGGCTGGGGACAGGCTACGGCTCGCGCCCGGCCCCGGCGGGACTGCGCGTCTGGGAGGTGTTCCCCGCGTCTGGGGGCGCGCAGGTCTGCGGCGGCCGGGAAGAGGTCTGCCAGCTGGAATGCCATCTTGATCACCTGAGCGGCGAGGAGCTCGGGCAGGCCATCGAGGCGTTGGCCGCCGCGCCCGCCGTGCTGGACGTGCTCTGGCTCGCGGGAACCGGCAAGAAGAACCGGCCCTCCGGCGCACTGCGGATACTGTGCCTGCCGGAAGCGCAGGAAGAGGCGCTGCGGCTGGTCTTCCGGCATACGCACAGTCTGGGCGTGCGCGTCCTGCGGCTGGAGCGGGTCGTCCTGCCGCGCACGGCGGGCGCGGCTGTCTGCGACGGCGAACGCATGCCGGCCAAATGCTATGAGCTGGAGGGCCGCCCCTATGTCCGGCCGGAAGCCGATGCCCTGGCCCGTCATGCCGCCGGACAGGGGCTCGGCATGCCGGCCCTGCGCTTCAGCGGCGACGCCCGGCGGGCCATGATGCCGGAGGATGGGGAAAACGGCGAGCGTGCCGCCCAGTGAAGGCGTTTGTGAAACGTTTTGGGCGGATAGGGGCATGCGGATGCGCGTCATTGCCCTTTTGGGGCAATGCGACGGAAGTGGGCAGACAGGGAGCTTCCGGCTCCCCGCTTGCCCGCTTTGAGGCGAAGGACGATGGGGCCCGCGCCGGCCTCAGCCCTCGGCCGGCTCCTCGCCGCGCAGCATGCGGCGTGCCCGTTCGATATCGATGGCATTTTCCCACCGGGCAACGACCACTGTGGCGACACAGTTACCGATCAGGTTGGTGGTCGCGCGTACCTCATTCAGGATCTTGTCGATGCCGATGACCAGCGTCATCCCGGCTACGGGGATGATGTGCGTGGACGAAAGCGTGGCCGCCAGCACGACCAGGGCGGCTCCCGTGACGCCCGCGCCGCCCTTCGACGTCAAGAGGAGGATGAGGAGCAGCCCGACCTGATGTTCCAGATCAAGATGGATGTCCATGGCCTGGGCGATAAAGGAGGCCGCCATGGTCAGGTAGATGGCCGCGCCGTCAAGGTTGAAGGAGTAGCCGGTGGGGAGGACCAGGCCGACGATGGATCGCTTGATCCCCAGACGCTCCATCTTTTCCATGGTCTGGGGCAATACCGCTTCCGTGGAGGTCGTGCCGAGGGTGATGAGCACCTCTTCCTTCATATAGCAGATCAGCCGCCAGATGTTGATGCCGCAAAAGTGGCTCACCGCGCCGAGGATCAGAAAAACGAACAGTATGCTTGTCGCGTACAGGCAGGCGATGAGCTTGCCGTATGAGATCAGGGCATCCGCGCCATATTTGCCGATGGTGAAGGTAATGGCGCCAAAGGCCCCAATGGGCGCAAGCTTCATGACCAGGTTGATGACGCCAAGAAAGGCATGCCCGAACCTGTCCAGCGTATCCAGGATGGACGTCCTCACGCTCCCCATATGCGAGAGGGCCATGCCGAAAAGGATCGAGAACAGCAGCACCTGCAACAGGTTGCCATCGGCGAAGGCGCCGACGACACTGTTGGGGATGATGCCCATGATGAATTGCTGCGTCGTCTGTTGCCTTGCTTCGGCGAGTTTGCCGAGCGAGGAGGCGTCCATGGTGGCTGGGTCGGCATGGATGCCCGCTCCGGGCTGGAAGTAGTCAACGACGACCATGCCGATGATCAAGGCCAGCGTCGTCATGATTTCAAAATAGATCAGCGTCTTGCCGCCAACTCGGCCCACTTCCTTCAGGTTGTCCATGCGGGCGATGCCAACGACCACCGTACAGAAAATGATCGGGGTGATGAGCATCTTGATCAGGTTGATGAAGGCATCGCCCAGCGGCTTCAACTTTACAGCGATCTGCGGCTCCAGCAAGCCAAAAACAATCCCCAGGATGATCCCCAGCAAGACCTTGAAATAGAGTGCATGGAAGATTTTTGGCATACAGTCCTCCATATGACAAAAAATTCTCGATGGAATGAGTACTGTCCTTGTCGTTTATATGTATTGCTTGTGGATTTGAGATCAACGCCGACCACAACGCGGCGTTAAACATTCTGGCGGCCGGGCAGGCCGTGACTGCCTGTGGAGCGGGAAGGGCTCAAGCGCCCGCGTTGAAGCAGGAACCCGCTTGTGGTGCGGCTCATGAGAGCCGTTACCGACAGGAACCCCCGACTTTAAGCGGGGGAGGATGTCAATTTGCGGACTGTGGGCCTGAGCAATTGCCGCAAAGGCTCCCACAGCGTCTTTTCCCTTGTAAAGTGTGTGCCGACATGCCCAGGCCGGGAGGCGGCGGCAGCCTTCCGTACAGCCGCCGCCTCCCGACTTTGCGAGATGCTAGGCGCTTTCATACAGGCGGGTCATGACAAATTCCACATGGCCCAAAGCTTCAGCACTGGTCCTGCGACCGTTGCAGGTGCGGATCATCATGTCGAGCAGCATGTCTCCCGCGGCATCCAGCCCGTATTCGCGTTGCAGCAGCCCGGTCACATCCACATCGATATGCTCGCTCATGGTGCGCACCGTGCGGGGGTTGCCGGACAATTTGATGACGGGCAGGATGGGGTTGCCGATGACGTTGCCCTGTCCTGTGGGGAAGAGGTGCACCACGAAACCGGCGGCAGCCGCCAGGGTCACCATTTCCGCGGCGGCGGAAGAGGAGTCCATGAACCAGAGGCCGGGGCCGGTGGGGCTTTCCGCCTTGTCAAGGCAGCCGACGATGGGGGCCTTGCGTCCTATTTTCTGGATATTGCCCAGTGCCTTCTCCTCAATGGTCGTCAAGCCTCCTTCGATGTTCCCCTTGGTGGGCTGCGAGTCGCAAAGATCGTTGGTCTTGTGCTCGTCGACGACCTTGGCGTAGCGGTCAAAGAAATGCATGAACTTCTTGCGCGTTTCATCGTCGGCACAGCGTTCGGCGACGAGATGCTCTCCACCGGTGAGTTCGGTGGTTTCGCCGAACAGGGTGGTGGCGCCGGCTTCCCATAGCTTGTCAAAGGCGTTGCCCACGGTGGGATTGGCGGCAATGCCCGAAGTGGTGTCGGATTCGCCGCACTTGCAGGAGACCCACAGTTCCCTGATGTCACATTCCACGCGCCGCTGTTCACTCACCTGCTGGAGGAATTCCTTGGCCTTGCGGGAGGCGGCGGCGATGGTGGCGATGTCTCCATGCTTTTCGATGGCAAAACCGGCGACAGGCTTGCCGGTGGCGGCGATGCCGTCCACGATGCGCTGCGTCCATGCGGGCTCGATGCCGATGACGATCACCGCCGCGACATTGGGGTTGCGGCCCGTGCCAATAAGTGTGCGGAAATGCAGTTCGAGGTCTTCGCCGAACTGTAGCCGCCCATAATGATGAGGCAGCGCCATAGTCCCCTTGATGTTGTTGGCAACAGCCGTGCAAGCCGCATTGGACAGATCGTCCAGCGGCAGGATGACGACATGGTTACGAATGCCCACACGCCCATTTTCCCGCTTGTAGCCCCAGAAAGTCCTTTTCATCTTTACCACCTTTTCGTCTTTACATTGTGGACATGGACATGCTGCCCCTTCTTGATGGGCTGAACGACCTTTCCGATATCATGGCCATACTTTATGACCGTATCGCCGACAGCGAAGTCTTGCAGAGCAATTTTGTGACCGATGGCAATATCGTCCTTCGCTTCACATTCTATTGTTGTATCGCCATCCATAATCCATCCAGACAAGGCATCTCCCTTTTTCACATCTTCAACCACAACAACGCCAACGCCATCGCCTGGTTCATGTACCACGAACTGATTCATCACATCTTTCTCCTTGCAAATAAGTTTCGGGATGGAGCTGAACAGCGCTGGCCCGTCCACGCCCCTTGAACATAGGGATTGCAATCGATGTGCCATTAAGTTTTATTTGTATAACATATTTATATAACAAGTTTTTTGTTCGATATGCCCAAGCGGGCTCACGGCAGGATGGACAACTTGGGCACAAATATGCTCATATGTGGGCAAGGGAGGATGAGGGATGCTTCAGACGGATCGTTCAACTTCCGTGCGGTGGGATATGCTTCAGGACCTGACATCGCTGGCCGCGATGGAGGTGGATCGCAAGAGATTTTTCTCGCATTGCGCCAAGCTGCTGTACAGGCATTTCCGCTACGACAGATTTTGCGTCAACCTCTATGTCAACAAGGAACAGCTGACAGCTTACGCTCCTGCCTACGGGGTGGCCATAGAGAGTTTGGACAACCATGCCAGAACCATCAAAAATACCGTGGCCGCAATGGTCATTGAATCTCGCAAGCCATTGTTCCTCAAAGATATTTCTGTGCGAGGCATCGCCGAACGGTGTCCTATCCTGGCTGGTTCCGGCTTCAATTTCTCCCTGGCCTTCCCCCTGATCCTGGGTAACGAGATATTCGGCACCCTGCATATCTCCTACTTCCGTTGGCACGACGATATGGAGCAGCTGTTCATGCTTCTCACGGAGCTGTCGCCCGCTCTGGCCATCTGTCTTTTTACGGTGCTGGAGCGAGAGCGGAGGGGGGCGCTTTCCTCCCCGGAGTCGGCGCTGAGCGCGTCACGGCGACCAGACATGGAGGGCCGACTGCTGGAAACGCGAGATATGGCCGGCGTCATGCATGTGGCGGCTAGAGTGGCTGGGCTGGATATCCCCGTACTGATCACCGGCGAGACCGGCACGGGGAAAAGTATGCTCGCGCGCTGGCTGCACAGGCGCAGTCCCAGACGGAATGCGGCCTTCGTCAAGGTCAATTGTCCCACCCTGTCTTCCAGCCTGTTTGAAAGCGAGATGTTCGGGCATGTCAAAGGGGCCTTCACCGGGGCCGGGGGCAGTCGCATGGGTCGGCTGGAGGCCGCGGACAACGGGACCCTTTTCCTGGATGAGATCGGCGATCTTGCCACGGATATGCAGAGCAAGCTTCTTCAAGTCCTCGAAGAGGGCACTTTCGAACGCGTGGGGGAAACGCGGCCGCGGCATGTGGATGTGCGCGTCATTTCAGCCACCAATATCGACATCCCGCGCGCCATGAAGACGGGGACCCTGCGGCGCGACCTTTTTTATCGACTTGCGCCGGTCATCCTGCACCTGCCGCCCTTGCGCGAGCGTCGTGCCGACATCCCCGGGTGGGCCACCTGGTTCCTCAGTTCTCTTTCCCGCCAGTGGGCGCTTCAGCCGCCCCGCCTGTCCGTCAGGGTGCTGAAGATCCTTTCAGCGCATGACTGGCCCGGCAATTTGCGCGAGCTCCGCAATGTCATTGCCAGGATATTGCTGCATTCCCTTGACGGTGCGGTGGACGAGACGTTTGTCGGTAGTCTCCTGCGGGAAGGACCCGGGGGCGAAGGCTATCCGGCCCCGGATGGTGACGCGGCTCGGCCGATGTCCGGTTTCCCCTCCCTGGAGGAGCACGAACGCGCACATATCCTGGAAGCCCTGCGCAGGACAGGTGGTCGCTTGTCTGGCACGCTTGGGGCCGCCGCATTGCTGGGCATCCCGCGTTCCACATTGCAACACCGGATGCGAAAGCTGGGCATAGGCCTCAGCCCAAAGGGCATCGCATGACGTAGGCGCAGCCAAAAAAAGGAACCCCGCGGGAGCGGGGTTCCTTTTTTTCGGCGATGCGATCGACAGGGCTTATTCGCCCTGGCACTTGCGCTTGAGCGCCTCGCCCACGGCCTTGCCAAGATCATGGCAGGCCTTGAGCGCCTCATGGCCGGGAGCCCAGTTGCACTTGACCGGTGCGGCGGGCATTTCCATGCCCATGCTTTCGAGCTGCTCATGGATGTACTTGGCCGATTCCCCCGACCAGCCGTAGGAGCCGAAGGCGCCGCCCACGCGGTTCCTGGGACGCAGGCCCTTCATGTAGGTCAGCTGGGCGGCCACCAGGGGCAGCACGGTGTTGTTGTGCGTGGGCGAACCGGCGAGCACCGCGCCGCAGTCGGCCAGTTCGGTCATAATCTGGCTGTGGTGGTTGTTCTTCACGGACATGAGGCGCGTGGGCACGCCCGCTTCTTCCAGACCGCTGCAGGCGGCATAGGCCATCTTTTCCGTGGAGTGCCACATGGTGTCGTAGAAAATGACGGCGCGCTGCTGGGGCTTCTGCTCGGCAAGCTTGCGGTACATGTCGAGGATGAAGCGCACGGACTTTTCCCCGCGGTGGATGAGGCCGTGGTCGGGCGCGATCATATCGATGTCGAGGCCTTCCACGACGGGCAGGGTGGCCAGCACCTGCGGGGAGTAGGGCAGCACGATGTTGTAGTAGTATTCCTTGATGGCCCGCACGAAGTCGCCTTCGTCGTGTTCATCGGCATAGCGCCAGCTGCTGGCGATGTTCTGGCCGAAGGCGTCATTGCTGATCAGCAGCTTGTCCTGAGGGATGTAGGACACCATGCTGTCAGGCCAGTGCAGCATGCGGGTCTCCTGGAAAATGATGGTGCGCTTGCCGATCTCCAGCTTGTCGCCGCTCTTGACGGCGACGACGGGCCAGTCCCTGGTGTTGAAGTAACCCTGCATGGACTTGAGGCCAAGGGTTGAGCAGAAGATCTTCTCAGGTTTGCAGCGTTCCACGATCTGCGCCAGGGAGCCGGCATGGTCCAGCTCCATGTGGTTGCAGACGATGTAGTCCACCTTTTCCGGCTCCATGACCTTGCCCAGCCGGCACAGCAGGGTGCCGGCGCAGCCCGGGGACACGGTATCCATCAGGACGTTCTTTTCGTCCTTGATGAGGTAGGCGTTGTAGGTGGTGCCTTCAGGCGAACGGGAGTAGCCGTGGAAATCGCGGTGGTCGTAATCGACGCAGCCGACCCAGTAGATATCTTTTTTCAGTTCAAAGGGCTGCATGGAAACTCCGTCAACAGCGTTTGGGGTTTTCGCAATACGCAAACAGGAAACGCCTGCCCCGTTTCAACAACAAGGCAGGCGTACGGTAGCCGGCTGGCTCAACCTACTCAGCGGGGGAGAACTGATCCTTGCTCACGCCACAGACAGGGCAGGTCCAGTCGTCGGGGAGCTGGTCGAAGGGCACGTTGTCGTGTTCGGCAGGATCGTATTCAAAGCCGCAAACGCCGCAAACATATTTCTGCATGGGATCTCTCCTTATGGGATGTCGTGTGGATTAGTTTTCCGCTTTCCAGTGGCCGTGCAGATTGCAGTATTCCCGGGCCGTCACCTTGGCGGCATCGGTCTTGAACACGGCTTCCGGCTTGTCGCCGGGTTTCAGGAAACAGGTGAGCACCTGGTTGTCGGCGATCAGTTCGATCCATTCGACATAATGCGCTTCTTCCATGGGGTGGGCCACGCTGCCCACGCTCACCTTGTAGCCGCCGTCGATCTTTTCGATGACGGGCACATGCTTTTCCTGAGCGCCGTCGGTGGAACCTTCGGCCATGTGTTTCATGGGCTGGCCACAGCAGGTGAGAGCGGCGGCGCCGCCGTGGAAGACTTCAACGATATTGCCGCAGTGCTGGCACTTGTAAATTTCGAGATGCTTGGGCATGGTGTCCTCTCGATGGTTGATTTGTTTGCTGGCGGCACAGTCCGTCAATGACGGGACTGCCGTACCGACAGGACAAGTGTGTCCTATTCCGCGCCGCCTGTAAAGACTTTTTAGTCATTAACAGGAATTTTTTTTAATAGGCCGCCTCAGCGACTGTTCTCGCGCGTTTCCGGTGACGGTGCGGCGGGGCGGCGGCGCGCCCCCAGCACGTTGGGTAGCGCGGCCCGGATGCTGCCCGCGGGCAGGAATTCCGTGGCGCTGCGCCCGTTGAATTCCCGCTCGAGGCCGTCCGCCCGCAGCACAAGACCGGCCTGTCCGCCGCCTTCGACATACATGACCGCGCGCAGGCGCAGGGGCAGCCGCAGCAGGCCGTCGGCAAAGCTGTAGGCGTCGAGCGGTTCGCGGCAATGCAGGAAGAGGATGTGCCCCTCCGCGTCCGCCCCCACGGCGGAAATGGCGCTGCGCGGACCGCCGGGCTTCCAGAGGATGCGGCCGTCGCCGCTGATGAGCCGGTAATTCTGGATGACCAGCCGGTATCGGGCAAGGCGTGCCTGCCAGTCCGGCTCATCCCGGTCGATGATGGTGGCGGCGGGCAGGGCGTCGTCATCGGGGCCGGCCACGAAGAAGGCCCCGAAGCGTCTGGCCAGCCGGCTATTGTTGGCGTAAGAGCCCTCGCGCAGATAGCCTGTACTCGTCACGCCGTCCGGCAGGTACATGCTGGCGTTGATGGCGGCCTCCAGGCCTTCGCGCTGGGCCCACTGGCGCAGGGTGAGGGGAGGATGTTTGCCGCGACCCACGGCACAGAGGACGAAATCAAAGACGTCGGGGGACAGGCGCACCACGGCCACCCGCGGCCCCGGCCCGTCCCGCAGCGGCAGGGGAAGTTCGGCGAAGGCCAGCCCATCCTGTCGTATCCAGGGGATGTCGGGCGATGCCGCCGCATCCGCCGTTTCCGGCGGCACGGGCGGCGGGTCGGTCGCCGTCTGGTCGGCACGCGCCGGCAGGGGCTGCCGGACGCACAGGCAGAGCAGCCAGCCGCAGAGCAGCAGCAGCCCGAAAAAACGGCGGAGGGCCGGATGCCGGGGCCGCCGGCCCGCCGGCAGGACAGGTGGACAGATTCCCATTGCCCAAGCGTACGTCCCGGCTCATGTGAAAGCAAGGGCTTTTGCCCGCCGCCGGAACGGGGGCCGGGCGGCGACTTGAATCCGAAAGCGGAGGGGGATATAGTGACTCCCTCATTTTCTTGAAGGTTCCCCGAAAAACGAAGAGAGGCGTAAGATGCTGCTGATAGACGGGAAAAAGGTTGCGCTGGAAATGCGCAAGGCGTTGCACAAGGTTATTGCCGGCGTCACAGCCAAGGGACGCCGCGCGCCCGGGCTGGCGGTCATCCTGGTGGGCGACGACCCTGCCTCGCAAATCTATGTGCGCAACAAGGAGCAGGCCTGCAAGGAAGCGGGCATCATCTCCCTGCCGTATCATCTGCCCGCGCATACCCGTCAGGAAGAGCTGCTGGCGCTCATCGCCGACCTCAACCACCGCAGCGACGTGGACGGCATCCTGCTCCAGCTGCCGTTGCCGAAGGGGCTCAACGCCACACAGTGTCTGCTGGCCATGAATCCGGCCAAGGATGTGGACGGCTTCCATCCCGAGAACGTGGGCCGCCTGTCCCTGGGGCTGCCGGGGCTCATGTCCTGCACGCCTGCCGGCGTCATCGAGCTGCTGCGCTACTACAAGCTGCCCACGCAGGGCAAGAAGGCCGTGGTGCTCGGCCGTTCGGACATCGTGGGCAAGCCGCTGGCCATGCTGCTGAGTCGTCCCGGCGAATACGGGGACGCCACGGTCACGGTCTGCCATTCGCGCACGCCCGACCTGGCCGAACATTGCCGCGACGCGGATTTCATCTTTCTGGCGGTGGGCAAGCCCAGGATGCTCACGGCCGATATGGTCAGCGAAAAGGCCGTCATCATCGATGTGGGCATCAACCGCACGCCGGAAGGGCTGTGCGGCGATGCCGACTTCGCCGCCCTCAAGGACAAGGTGGCGGCCATCACGCCGGTGCCGGGCGGCGTCGGGCCCATGACCATCGCCATGCTGCTCAAGAACACCGTGCAGTCCTGGCAGGAACATCGCTGAGGCGCTGGTGCTGCCCGTCATATTCAGCCACAAGGACATATCATGCGCCTTTTGAGCGTCTGGAAACATTGTTTCGGCTCCGGTTTCCTGGAGCATGAAGGCCGGGCCGACCGGGAGGAGTTCTGGCTGTTCTCCCTGCTGGCCCTGCCGCTGGCCGTCCTGCTCGTCTGGCTCATGCTGGCGCTGGATCAGATGCTCCCCGGCCTCTGGTCACAGCCGCTGCCCGCCGGGGAGGAGATCCCGCGCCTGCTGCTGCGTCTGCTGCTGGTGGTCATCTGGCTCGGTCTGCTGGCGCCGGCCGTGTGCGTCACCATCCGTCGTCTGCACGATATGGACGCCAGCGGCCGCTGGGTCATCGCCGCACTGGTGCCAGGGCTTGCCGCCCTGTGCTGCTGGCTGCTGACGTCCTGGCAGATCGTCGTCGATGACCTGCCGCGTATGGTGCTGGATATCTGCGCCGGCGGGCTGGCCGTGCTGGAAGCGCTGGCCGTGGTGTCGCTGGGGCTGGTCTTCCTGGGCGACGGGACGCACGGGAGCAATCGTTTCGGCGCGGATCCCCTGGGACGCGCGCCGCAGCATCTGCCGCCCACGGACGTCAACGGCGTGCCGCTGCATCTCGAGGACGACGAGGAAGAGGTCATCGATCTTGATGACGTGGCCTCCCCGGAATGGCACGACGTGCCCCGCGTGGAGCTGGACAAGGAAACGGAGGAGGAGCTCCGGGCCGGCGAGCTGGCCCGTGAGGCCGCCCCTGCCGTCCAGGATGTGGTGAAGGTCGCCACCGCGGGACAGCCGGCCGCGCCGGCCCCCACCGAGGAATTTGCCCGGATGGTGGCCCAGGCGCTCCAGAAGACGGCCGCGGGCGTCGCCGCGACCGCCGGGGCGCAGCCCGCTCCCGTGCCGGGTGCGCCCGTGCGCGGCGACTGGCCGCCGGCGGATATGTCGCCGGAGGAGATGTCGCTGGCCTCGCAGTCGCTGGCGGAACTGTCCGCCCAGGCCGAGACGCCCAGGGACGAGGAGCTGGTGGATTCCCTGCTGGAAGAGATGGAACAGGCCGAGGATGCCCGCCGTGAGGCGGCCTGCATCCGGCCCGGACAGACGGTGACCCAGGCCATGCGGCGGCTGGAGGAGCAGGGGCAGGACAATGAACAGGCCACGGGGCGTTGAGGCGTCGTCATCCCGCCGGCGCTGGGGGATCCCGCTGCTCTGCCTCCTGCTCTGGGGCTGGGGAGCGCCGCCGGCCCGGGCCGCCGGAGATCCGCCGGCCCTGGCGTCGCCCCCGTTGCCGGTCGTGTCCGGCATGGCGGCGGCAGCGGCGCGGCAGGACTGCGGCGATCTGCTGCGTGAGGCCGATATACGGCCGGACGGTCTGGAATTTCTTTTCTGCCGGAAGGAAGAGCGGGGCGGGCAGGCCCGCTTCACGGCCCGTTACCGGGTTCGCGGCAGCGAGGCGGCCCGCGTGGAACGGTTGCTGCATGAGCGCTGCGGCATGGGGATGCTCGTGCGCTCGCTCGGCATCTGGAGCGTCCCGGACGGCGCGGAAGGCCGTCTGCCTGCCGGGGCGGCGCGGGTCAGCATGGGCGAAGTGCCGCAGTCCGGCGTATTCGCCGCCGACAGGACCGCCTGGGCGCACATCGCCTGGTTCGCCGTACGGGTGGACATCCCCCTGCCAGGGGCCGTGCGGACGTCCTGTCCGTAAGTCCCGGAGCGCCCGTGCGGGGCTGTTGCGCGGCGCTGGCTCCGGCTGCCGGAAGGCCCGCCGTGCGCATCGGCGGCGACGGCCGGTCCGTGTTGACGCCGCCGGGAGGAAGGCGTAAGGAAGACTAACAGGCGTTAGGCAACTTCCCAGCGAGGCGAAACATGCAGACGGCCAGCACCGCCGCGACCGGCGTCGTCCAATTCGGCACATTCTTCCTTGACGGTCAGCTTTTCGGCGTTGACATCCTCAAAATGCGGGAGATACTCTTGCCGCAGGATATGACGCGCGTGCCGCGTGCCGGGCAGGAGATGGAAGGGGTCATCAATCTGCGCGGGCTGGTCATCCCGGTGGTCAGCCTGCGGGCTCGGCTGGGGATTCCGCGCCGGCCCTACGACAAGCAGACACGCATCATCAATATGGAGATCGACGGCATGGTGGTGGGCTTCCTCGTGGATGCCATCGGCCATGTGCACAGCTACGCCGCCAGCGAGATCATGGAGCCGCCGTCGCTCTATGGCGGCGTGGAGGTCGAGGCCATCTCCGGCATGGTCATCACCGAGGCGGGCATGCTGGTGGTGCTGGACACGGCCCACCTTGTCTGTCCCGACAGCCTGCGGCAGGCGCTGGATCTCTGAGCATGTCCGCGGGGGACATCCGGCTGGCGGCCGTCCGCCTGTTCGCCCGGCAGGGGTACGAGGCCACGCCGCTTTCGGCCATCGCGGCCGCCGTCGGCATCAAGACACCATCCCTGTACGCGCATTTCCGCAGCAAGGACGACCTGTTCCGCGCCGTCTTTGACGATGCCATCCGCGCGGAACTCCAGGAGCTGGCGACCGCCGTGTCGCCGGAGGAGGCCGCGACGGAGGGCTTGCGGCGCTATCTGCGGGAGACCGTGGAGCGCTACGCGGCCACGGCGCACCTGTCCTTTCTCTTGCGGAGCATCTATCTGCCGCCGGCCTCGCTGGCATCCCATATCCGCGAGCGGGACAGGGTGTTTGCCGTCGAACTGACCAGGCGCGTGGAGCGGGCGCTCGTCCAGGGGACGGCGGCCGCTCCGCTGGGCCTGCCGCCGGAGGAGGCCGCGCTGGCCTTCATCGGCATATTGCGGGGGACTCACGCCGAATTGCTCTACGCCGGCCCTGAGGCGGCGCGGCGTCTGGGCCGGGCCCTCTGGAGCGCCTACGCCCGCGCCCTGCGGCCCGACGGCCGGTGATGCGGGCGGTCGCCGTCAGTCAGGCGAGCCGGTCAGCGGTTCGCAGACAGCCCGGCCGTCGGTACGGCCGGCCAGCAGGGCGGTGAATTCCTCCTGCCGCGCGGCGGGCAGGGTGATGGTCAGACAGGCCTCGGCGTCGTAGCTTTCGTCCACCAGCCGGGCTTCCACCTCCGGCAAGAGGCGGTGCAGCCTGTCGAGATGGGCGAAGCCCACCCGCACGCGCAGACGGCAGCGGGGCACGCGTTCCTCTTGCGGCAGCTCGGCCAGTACAGCCCGCACGCTGTCCTGGTAGGCCCGCACGAGGCCTCCCGTGCCGAGCTTGACGCCGCCGAACCAGCGGGTCACCACCACGCAGATCTCGCCGAGGCCGCTGTGCAACAGCAGTTGCAGCATGGGCCGGCCGGCCGTGCCGTGGGGCTCGCCGTCGTCGGAAAAGCCGATCTCCGCCGTCTGTCCCGGCGGCCCGGCCACATAGGCCCAGCAATTGTGCGTGGCGTCGGCGTGCGCGGCCCGGATGCGCTCCACGAAGGCCCGCGCTTCGGCATGACCGGCGGTCCGGGCGCAGTGGGCCAGAAAGCGGCTGCGGCGGATGATGAGTTCGGCCTCGTGGGGCCGGTCGGGGCAAGCGGAGGGGACGGGATAGCGGCTCATGCGGCACTGTCGTGGCTGACGGGCGGGTTGACGGCCTCGGGGTTGACGGCCTCGCCGGCGTCGGGCCGGCATCCCTGTATAGCCCGCCGCCGCCTTTCTGACAAGCTGCCGGCAGGCGCGGATACCCGAGAAAAAAATCACGGTTTTCGGGAAAAAAAGCTTTACAGCCAGGGAAGATTCAAGTAAACAGGAATTGTTCCTGATAATAACGAAACCCCTCAAGGAGACATACCATGAGCAAGACCCAGGAAAATCTGATGGCCGCCTTTGCCGGCGAATCCCAGGCCAACCGTAAATATCTCGCCTTCGCCGCCGTGGCGGACAAGGAAGGCATGCCGCAGGTGGCCAAGCTCTTCCGCGCCGCCGCTGCCGCCGAGACCATCCATGCCCATGCCCACCTGAAAAATGCCGGGCTGATCGGCAGCACCGAAGAAAACCTCAAGGCCGCCATCGAAGGGGAAACCTACGAATTCACCAAGATGTACCCTGAAATGATCAAGGAAGCCGAAGCCGAAGGCAACACCGCCGTGGCCAAGTACTTCGACTTCGCCAACAAGGTGGAAGAAGTGCACGCCAACCTGTACAAGAAGGCGCTGGCCGATCCCAAGGGCCTGGCCGGCACCGACTACTATGTGTGCAAGGTCTGCGGCTACACCCACGAAGGCCCCTGTGATTCCTGCCCCGTGTGCGGCGGCGGCGCGGCCGGCTTCTTCAAGGTGGACGACACCTGCTGCCTGAACAAGTAATCCCGGCCGGCAGGACTGCCGGCAGGCATCATATGCGACGGCGCATGCGGCTTTCCGCCGTGTGCGCCGTCCCTTTTCGCGGGGGGGACGCGCCCCGGGCGCATTGCAATTTGAGGGGAAAGCGGGCAAGATTCAGGTTTCGTGCCCGCTCCGCGGTCAGACGGACGGGCGATCAGGAGGCCTATCCATGCGTATGCTATTTGTTCTGTGCAGCGCGCTGCTGAGCCTTGCGCTGCTTGGCGGCGGGTCAGCGCCGCGTGCCGCCGATGCGGCGTCTTCTCCCGATGCCAAATACGAGGACCTGCGGCGCTTCAGCCAGGTGCTCGATCTGGTGGAGCGCAACTACGTCAAGGACGTGAGCCGGTCGGACCTCATCAACGGGGCCTTGAAGGGCATGCTCTCGGCGCTTGATCCGCATTCCACCTTCATGACGCCGGAAGAATACAAGGAGATGCACGAGAACACCGCCGGGGAATTCTTCGGCGTCGGCATCGAAATGACGCTGGAAAACGGACAGGTGACCGTACTCACCCCCATCGACGATACGCCGGCCTTCCGGGCGGGCGTGCAGCCCGGCGACCTCATCCTTTCCATCAACGGGCAGCCCACGCAGGAACTTTCCCTGTCCGAGGTCGCCTCGCGCATCCGCGGTCCCAAGGGGACGGAAGTGGAACTTACCCTGCTGCGCACCAATTCCAAGACGCCGCATACCGTGCGCATCGTGCGCGACGCCATCCCGCTGGTGAGCGTCAAGTCCCGCAAGCTGGAGGACGGCTATTACTGGGTGCGCCTCTCGCGCTTTGCCGAACCGACGTCCGACGAGCTGCGCAAGGCGCTGGCCCAGGCCGCCAAGGAAAGCAAGAAGGATGGCCTGCGCGGCATCGTGCTCGACTTGCGCAACAACCCCGGCGGCCTGCTTGATCAGGCCGTGGAAGTGACGGACATGTTCCTCTCCGCGGGCGACATCGTGTCCATCAAGGGGCGCGACAGCGCCATGCAGCGCGTGTACACGGCCCATCAGCAACCCGACGACATGGCCGACGTGCCGCTGGTGGTGCTCATCAACGCCGGTTCGGCCTCGGCTTCGGAGATCGTGGCCGGCGCGCTGCGCGATCACAAGCGGGCGCTCATCGTGGGCGAGCGCTCCTTCGGCAAGGGCTCGGTCCAGAATCTCATCCCGCTCATGGACAAGTCCGGGCTCAAGCTGACCGTTGCCCTGTACTACACGCCCAACGGCAGCTCCATCCAGGCCGAGGGCATCGTGCCGGATGTGGATGTGCCCTTTGAGGCGCCGCGCGAGCAGGACAAGGAGGCCGAGCGCTTCCTCGTGCGGGAAAAGGATCTCAATCGTCATCTGGAAAACGGCAAGCAGGCCGGACAGGGCAAGAGCAAGGCGGCCAATGAGGGACGCGATCAGCTCGAGCGCGACAACCAGCTGCGCATGGCGCTCAATCTGGTGAAGAGCCTGCCCCGGATGCGTACCATCAAGTAACGGCCTGGCGTCATGCGGAAAGTGGCCAGTTCCGCCGGAACATGCCGGACGGCAGGCGGGCGCGCGGCAAGGCGTCTGCTGCTGTTCGGCATGGTCTGGTTCGCTCTCTGCCTGGGCATCGGGCTCTGGTCGCTGGGGCAGGAAGGTCCCGGCGCGCCCCGGCAGCTCCGGGGACCGGACGGCCCGCGTCTCCAGGCGCTGCGGCAACGGGCCTTTCTGGCCGTGCTGGAACGCGCCGCGGCAGGCGTGCCGCATGCCCGTCTCTATCAGGAGCCCCGCTCCGGCGCTGACGATGTCCTGCAATACGTCATGGAAGGCGTGCGCGCCCCCCTGCGGCTGGCGCTGGGCATGCAGGAGCGGGTGGAGGTCTGGCGTCGCTCCATGCGCCCGGGCGCTGGATCCCCCCTGCTCCAGCCCGGGGAAGCGCCGCGGCTTGTCTGGCGCGATGACGGCAGCCTGGAGGTCTGCATCAACGAACGGCCCGTCCTGCGCATCCGTTTTCCCGGGCAGGAGGCGCAGCTCGGCGCGCTGGCACGGCCGCTGGGGGAGGGGTCGCTCGTCATCGTCATCGACGATATGGGGCAGCGGCTGGAAACGGCGGAGCAGCTTGCCGCCCTGCCGTTCCCGGTGACCTTTGCCGTCTGGCCCCATGCGCGCCGTGCTGGCGAAGTGGAACGGCTGGCGCGGGAACGCGGACTTGACGTCATCGTGCATCTGCCCATGCAGCCGTTGCGTCGCGAAGGCGGCAAACAGCCGGACGCAGGCCCCGGCGCCCTGACGGAGAGCATGAGCGCCGCCGAGATGCGCGCCGTGCTGGACGCCGCCTTCACGCGTCTGCCATCGGCCATCGGCTTCAACAATCACATGGGCTCGCGCTTTACCGGCAGTCGCAACGGCTGTCGCCTGCTGTGCAGCCAGTTACGCGGGCAGGGGCTGTTCGTGCTGGACAGCATGACCCAGAACCATTCCGTTCTTTGCAAGGAGGCCCTCCAGCAGGGTCTCGTAGGGGCCGAGCGCAGTGTTTTCCTGGACAACGAGCGCAAGGTCCCCGCCATCCTGGCCGCGCTGGACATCGCGGCCGAAAAGGCGCGGCGGCATGGCCTGGCCATCGCCATCGGCCATCCCTATCCCGAGACCGTGCAGGCGCTCCGGCAATGGCCGCTGGCCGCCGGGCGGGAAGGGGTCGCCGTGGTGTCCCTGCGCCGTCTGGTCTGGCATCTGGCCACCCGCACTGACGGGGAGTGAGCCGGCCGGCCGCCTTTCTCGCGCCGCGCCTGCGCCGGGTCACGGCGTGCGCCCTGCCGGCATGGCATGCTGATGTATACACCTGCAACCCCACGGAGGTTTTCCATGAAGTGGTTCGTCCATGTTTGTCTGGCGCTGGCCCTGCTGGCCGCGGGAGCGAGCGCCGCCCGTGCCGACGCCTACCAGCTCTCCACCCACATCCTCGACATCACCCGCGGCAAGCCTGTGCCGGGGGTGCAGATCCTCCTTTTCAAGATCGACACCACCAAGGACATCTGGGTCAAGGTGGCCGAAGGCCGGACGGACGAGAACGGCCGGGTGGGCAACTTCCTCCCCGGCGTGGGCAATGACGGGACCTACAAGCTGCGTTTCGAGGTGGCCCCCTATTTCAAGGCCCATAACGAGCCCTCGCTCTACCCCTTTGTGGAGATCATCTTCGCCATCGAAGGGGCCGGACATTACCATATCCCCATCACCATGTCGGCCAACGGCTATTCCACCTATCGCGGCAACTAGGACCTGCCGACACGTCTTGCTGTTTGTGTGGGGGGAAGGGGAACCCCTCGCGTTGCTGTCGATGCCCGCAAGGCCTTGCGGCCCAACAGGCATGGCCTGCGGGCCGCCCGCTGGATCGCCGCCGGCGCGGGAGGGCCCAGCCTTTTCGCAGCGAAGCGAGAAAAGGCGTTCTCGCCATTCTTCCCCCCACGCTCTCCATCCCTCTTCCAGCGCGCTTTTATCGGGGGAAGCGTCGAGAGAACACGGGGGACCCCCGCTCCATGGACACGCGGCGTGTGGACGGCTCGTTTGGCATATGGCGTAAAATTATTTATAAAATTTATGTTGTCAGCCCCTGGCCTGCCCCCGGCACCGGGGTTGCCCGCACAAAAGCGCAAAGGGCGCGCGGCGGAGAGCTCCGCCCGTGCCCTTTTTGACGACACCCCGCTGACGGCCGGACTGTTTGCGGCTGGCCGCGGCTGGACTTTCCCGCCGTGAGGGCGTAGCAGGGGAGACGACCCCGCCCCATGCGCGGGGAACAGGAGGAGATATGGCTACATGCACCATTGCCTGTATCGGCTGCGGCAACATGGGCGGCGCCATGCTGGGCGGCTGGCTCGCGGTGGCCGGCAAGCGGGACTACCGTCTGCTCGGCATGACGCGCACCCCCGCCCGGGCGGCGGCTCTTGTGGAGCGCGGGCTCACGCTGTGCGGAACGGCGGAAGAGGCCGCACGGCAAGCGGATATCGTCGTGCTGGCCGTCAAACCCTATCAGGTGGCGGACGTGCTTGCCGGCCTGTCGCCCGCGCTCGACGCCGGCAAGCTGCTGGTTTCCGTGGCCGCCGGCGTGAGCGTGGAGCGTTTGCGCGCGGCTTCCGGCGGACGCTGCCCGGTGGCGCGCTGCATGCCCAACACGCCCGCGCTGGTGGGCAAGGGCGTCTTTGCGCTGTGTTTTGACGATCCGGCCCTGACGCCGGAGGCTCGGGAGCGCGTGCAGCGCCTCTTTGCCGATCTGGGCGTCTGCGTGGAGCTGCCCGAAGCGCGGATGACCGCCTTTTCCGCGCTGGTGGGCGCGGGGCCGGCCTATGTCTTCCAGATGATGCAGGGCCTTGTCCAGGCAGGGGCGACACAGGGCTTTTCCTGGGCGCAGTCGCGCGAGCTGGTGGCGGCCCTCTTTGAAGGCTGCGCCTGCATGGCCCGGCAAGAGACGACGCCTCTCATGGAGATGCGGGACAACGTCTGCTCTCCGGCGGGGCTGACCATCGCGGGCGTCAACGTGCTCGACCGGGCGGGCCTCTCCGGCCTGCTGGTGGATGCCGTGCTGGCCGCCGAGCAGCGCGGCCGCGAGATGGAAGGCGGCAAGGCATGAACCGACCGGCGGGCGGCATGCGGAACCTCGGCCTGCTTGTCCGGCGGGAGGCTCCGCCGCTGCCCGTCTTCCAGACGACCCGCCTCCATGCCCGCTCAGTGAGCGTACGGGCGATGGCGGCGGAAGCAACGCACAACTGACGCGCTGCCTTTGACAGCGAAAAGGAGCGACCGACAATGACCCTGAGCAATGTGGGCCTGCTGGCGCTGGCCGGGGCAATGGGCACGCTGGCCCGCTACGGGATCTCGGAGCTGGCCAGCCGGCTGGCCGGCGGCAACTATCCGCTGGGGACCTTCACGGTCAATGTGCTGGGATCCTTCCTCTTCGGCTTCATCTGGCATCTGGCGGCCGTGCGTCTGCTCATCCCCGACCATGTGCGCATCATCCTGCTGGTGGGCTTCATGGGCTCGTTCACCACCTTTTCGTCCCTCATGTTCGATTCCTTCGCGCTGGGGCAGACGCGCCTTGTGCTGCTGTTCTTCAACATCGGGGCGCAGGTGGTGCTGGGCATGGGGGCGCTGCTGCTGGGCATGACGCTGGCCCGGCAGCTTTGATGCACCGTTAATCCCCGCCGCCGCCTCCGTCGCAGCCTCCACAATCCCCCCCACCGTCGCCGTCGCCTCCATCGCCGTCCCCGCCAAAGAATCCCCCGCAATGAGGGCAGCGACCGCTTGTCGGGGCATGGGAATCGGGGGTGTCATCGAAAAAAGCGTCGTCCTTGCTCAGAGTGCCACCAGTACCGTCCACAGGGGCCCTCGAACCGAGGGCACGCTGTCTGGGGCGTCAGCCGCAGCGTTTTTTTATCATGTCGTCAAAGACAAGATATCGGAAGATGAAGTAAATCAGGAAGAGCAGAAAAACCACGAGTAAAAATTTACCAAGCAAGCTGAGCAGTTCCCATATCATGCAGGTCCTCCAGGTACAGGATTCCTTGTGTGTTTTTTGGGGGGGAGAAGTCTCCTCCTGCTGTGCTGGCGATGCCTGCCGGCGCGGCCCTGCGGGGCCCTCCCCGGAGCGTTGCCCTGCAGAAAGGCATTTTTTCCTCCGCACGCTCCTCCGCCTTTCCCCCACCCTCCGCCGGGGTGAGGAGGATGGGGCGCGAAGCATCCGTTCAAAGGAAAGAATATCTTCCTTTCCAGAGGGTCAGACTTCCCTCCTCGAGATGGGGTGTCTGATCATGCGTCCCGGCCCTGATGCCGTTCAATTCCCGCCGCCTCCGTCGCACGACGAACCGGCTGAGGATCCGCCCCGGCATGATCGCCGCCACGGTCACTGCCGGCGGGACGGGATGACGCGGCGGACGGCGTCCTTGCTCCGGGCGTGCCGTCGAAAAAGAAGCCGTCCTTGCGCGGGGGGTGTTCATTGTCGTTCAGCGGATCCCTCAGACCGAGGGCGCGCAGGTTGGGGCGTCAGCCGCAGCCGTTGCCCGCCGCGCCGTTGCCGATGAGGCGGGACAGGCCAAAGCCCAGCAGGCCGCAAAGGAGCAGGGCGAGCACAAGTTCCAGCATGTGAACCTCCGTAAGGGGGGCGGCGGGCCGCCATTCTCTGCGTCAAGCATGCCGTTGTCGGGCGCTCTGGTCAAGGCAGGCTTCCCTGTAGGCGGCAAGGGCTTCGGGGAAAGGCGACAGCACCCGTTCCAGCACGCCCTGCGCCAGCGATATGGCCATACCGTAATTGGTCATGGGCAGATCGGCGCGCTGTGCCGTGATGAGACGGCGGGTCATCTGACGCCGGCTGAGGGTGCAGCCGCCGCAGTGCACCACAACGCGGGCCTGCTGGATCGCGTCATAGTCCTGCCAGTGCCGGCCGGCCAGCAGGCGGCAGTCCAGCTCGCCGCCCGCCAGACGGGCCAGCAGACGCGGGATCTTGACCCGGCCGATGTCGTCCTCCTGCGGATGGTGCGAGCAGGCCTCCTGGATGAGGACCGTGTCGCCGGGGCGCAAACTGTGGAGTGCCGCCGCGCCGCGCGCCAGCAAGGGCAGATCGCCCTTGAGGCGGGCCATGAGCACGGAAAAGGTGGTGAGCGGGATCTCCGGCGGCGCTGCGGCGGCCACGGGGGCAATGACCTGGGAATCGCAGACGATGAGCTGCGGCGCTTCGCGCAGACTCTCCAGCGCCGCGCCGCATTCCTCGTCCGTGACCACGAGGCAGAGGGCGTGTCCGTCCAGCGCATCGCGGATGGCCTGTACCTGCGGCATGATCAGGCGGCCCTTGGGTGCGCTGCCGTCCTGCGGGCAGACGAGGAGCAGCCGCCCCCGCGGGGGGAGAAGATCGCGCAGCAGGGGAGGTTCCTCCTCCTGCGGACGCAGGCGCACCAGCAGCTCCCGCACCTCGTCCAGCGCGCCGGCGGGCGTGGACGTCCCGTCCAGCCGGCAGACGGCCAGCGGGATGGACGCGGGCAGGGCGAAGGTCTCCGGCCCCAGACGGCGGGCGGCCTGCTCCGCCGCCGCATCCCGGCAGTTGCAGACGACGCCGAACGGCACGTCCGCCGCCTGCAGGGCCGCGGCAAGCCGGGCCTCCGGCGGGCCCCAGAGGCTGTCCTCCAGTACGACCAGAGCCACATCCACTTCCTCAAGCGTCCGCAGGCTGCGGGCCACGCGCTGCGCGCCCAGCTCGCCGGCATCATCGAGGCCGGGGGTATCCAGCAGCACCACAGGGCCCAGCGGGGCGAGCTCCATCACTTTTTCCACCGGGTCCGTGGTCGTGCCGGGCACGGGAGAGACCAGGGCCGCATCCTGGCCGCAAAGCGCGTTGCACAGACTGGATTTTCCGGCATTGCGGCGGCCGAAGAGGCCGATATGCAGCCGCTGGGGACGACGAGCATCAGACATGGGCGGGATCTCCTGCCGGAGGGGCGGCGGGCAGACTGTGCCGCAGCCCCGCGGCGGTTATGGCGCGGCGGGCGGCCTCGAGGCTCACCTGTGCCTTGTTGTCGTAAATACGGTAGGCCGAACGGCAGGCGGGCGGCGTGAAGGACGGCATGAGCACATTGGCTCCGGCCAGCAGGCCCTGTCGTTGTCCGTCGGCGGGCGAGAGGCTGGCCAGTGCCGTGGTGGCGGGCAGATGCGCCGTGGGCAGGACCAGCCGCAGGACGGCCAGCACCCGCAGCGTCAACGGCACGTCGCCACGGGGCGCATGGGCCAGCGGCGTGGCCGCCTGCGGGATGAAGGGGCCCACGCCGCACATGGCCACGCCCAGTCGCTGCACCAGCAGGATGTCGTCCACGAGCGAGGTGGGACGCTGGCCCGGCACGCCTACCAGAAACCCCGAGCCGACCTCGTAGCCCAGTTCGGCCAGCCATTCCAGCGCCCGTATGCGTTCCGCGAGCTGGTGACCGGGATGCAGACGGGCATACAGGGCCGCATCCGCCGTCTCATGCCGCAGCAGGAAGCGGTCCGCGCCGGCCTCCCGCCAGCGGGCATAGTGTTCGCGCGGCACTTCGCCCACGCTGAGGGTGACGGCCAGGCTCAGCTCGGCCTTGACCTGCCGGATGATGCCGGCCAGCCAGTGCGGCGGGCGTTCCCATTCGCCGGATTGCAGGACAAGGGTGTCCACGCCGGCGGCGGCCGCCTGCCGGGCCGCGGCCAGTATCTGCCCCTCGGTCAGGCAGTAGCGGCCAAGTTCGCGGTTGGCGCGCTGCAAGCCGCAGTAGCGGCAGTTGCGGCGGCAGAGATTGGCAAATTCCAGCAGGCCGCGCACGAAGACGTGCCGTCCCACGGCGGCACGGCGCTGTCGTTGCGCCGCGGCCCGCAGTTCGGGCCAGGGCATGCGGAAAAGCAGCTCGAGGATCTGGCGACGGTCCATGACTGGGCGGAGAGGCAATGGCGGGGCGAAAGCGGCGGGGCCGGAGGTCGTCCGTACCGGGACGGCCCCCGGCCCGCGGCCTAGTCGTGCGGAGCGCTGTCCGGCGAGGACTGGGCAAAGCGGTCCACCAGGCGGGCCGCCTTGTCCGCTTCGGCCAGCACGCCCGCGCCGCCCACGCAGCCGCCCACGCAGGTCATAACCTCGACGAGGTTGCCGGGGCAGCTGCCGTCGATATAGGATTGCATTTTACGCAGGGCCTGCAGGGAAAGGCCGTTGATAAAGATGGGCCGCACCTCTTCCCGGTCGCCCACGACCTTCTTGACCGCGGCCGCCACGCCGCCGGAAATGGCGTAGCCGCGTCCTGCGCCGGAGGCATTGCCGAGCTCGGCTTCGGCGCATTCCTCCACCACGATGCCCCTGGCGTCCAGCAGGGCCCCGACCTCTTCGAAGGTCAGCACGAAATCCACCAGCGGGTCGTTGAGCCCTTCCGTGCGCTTGGCCACGCAGGGGCCGAGAAAGACATTGATGGTGTCGGGCCGGGCCTGACGCGAGAGCTCGGCCGCGTAGTGCATGGGCGTACGCGTTTCCGAGACGAAGGGGAGCAGGTTGGGGGCGTGGCGGCGAACGGCCTCCACATAGGCCGGGCAGCAGGAGGTCGTCATAAACTTGTCGCCGCGCGCCATGCGCTCCACGAATTCCTCGGCTTCACGCCGGCTGGTGACGTCGGCGCCGGCGGCCACCTCCGCCACCTCGTCGAAGCCCAGCGCCTTGAGCGCGGTGATGATGCGCGGCAGCCCGCCCTTGAACTGGCCGACCATGGCCGGAGCCACCAGGGCCGTCACATGGGCGTCGCTGCGCAGGGCCAGCAGCACCTCCAGTACTTCGCTGCGCTCCATGACCGCGCCGAAGGGACAGGCGCGCATGCAGCGGCCGCAGCTCGTGCATTTGTCGAAGTCGATCTCCGCCCGTCCCTCGGGGCCCTTGTGGATGGCCTGCACCGGGCAGGCCGCCTCGCAGGGGACATTCAGGCGCACGATGGCCTGGTAGGGGCAGTGGTCGTGGCATTGCCCGCAGTTGCGGCATTTGTTGGCGTCGATATAGGAACGCCCCTGCGCGAAGGAGATGGCCCCGAAGCGGCAGCTGCCGGCGCAGGAGCGGGCCACGCAGCCCTGACAGGCGTCGCTGACGAAGTAGCGGGCCTTCATGCAGCCGTGGCAGGCAATGTCGCAGACGGTCAGGATGGGCCAGTTGGGCGTCTGATCGGCCAGCGCCTGTTCGGCAAAGTGACGCAGGGGCACGCTGTCGTCCGGCTGATCTTCCAGCCGGAAACCCAAGGCCGCGATGATGCGTTCGCGCAGGATGGCCCGGTCCTTGTAGATGCAGCAGCGGGTCTGCTCGTTGCCGTTGCGCGGCCGCATGACGTAAGGGATGCTGTCGATGTGCTCGGCCAGGCGATCTTCCCAGAAAGCCCGGGCAATATGCCCGATGACGCCGAGCCGCAGGGCACAGACCATGTTCTTGTTTTGCAGGGTCATGTTTTCTCCTGAAAAAAAAGAGGGGTAGGTAAAAGGAGGGCTCCTGTCCTGTAAAAATGCGGGCGCTCAACGCAAGACCGGTTTACGGCTCCGCAGCAGGGGCTTGCCGAGGCGCAGCTCTTCCATGATGCGCGGGATCTCCGCCGCGCGCTCATCCGTGCCGCGCAGCAGAACCAGGACGAGATACAGCTTGCCGCTGCGCTCCATGCGGGTGCGGAGCCCGCGGCCTTCCAGCCGCTGACGCAGATCGTCCACCGAGGCTTCGTCCCGGAAGGCCCCTACCTGAAAAACGTAATCGTGCATGGTGGCCGGAGCGGGCGGCGGCGCCGTCCGTCCTTCGGGAACGGCGGCCTGCATGCCCGGCGGCATGGGCGGCACGGCGGCCGTCTGCGGGCTGCCGGGCGCGGGCTGGGCCGGGGCGGGCTGCGGCGGCACGGCCGGCGGCAGCGGCGGGCTGGCCAGCTCCACCGATTCGCCGGGAGCGGCGCGCAGCACCCGGGAGAAGCGCAGCTCCTCGGCGGACAGGATGCCCTCCGCCTCCCTGCCGGCATCGGACGATTCCGGGGCGGAGGCGGAGGCGCCGTCGTCTTCGCCGGCGCTCGCTTCCGCCGTTTCCGTGCCGTCATCCGGGCGCACGTTGCGGGGCGCGTCGCTGCTGTCGGTACTCATGGGCGAACCGCTCTCCCACTGGCTGCGGCCAAACATGACGCCGACGAGGTAGGCGGAAGAAATGGCGACCAGCGCCAGAAAAAGCACGGCCAGCATGGAAGGCAGCGTCAGCGGGATGCCGGGACGCGTGCCTTCCTCCCTGCCGGGAGTCTTTTTCTGGCGGAGGGGATTGGACATGAAAGCTCCTTGGGCCGGTATCTCTTTGTTGACCGTCGTAAGACATAACCCGCCGGGTCGCGAAGGTAAAGAGAGGCCCGCGCAGGTTCGGGCGACGGCGTCAGCGGCATTGACTTTGGGGCGCTTCAACGTACAATGCGCGCACCAGTCGCTGCCTTGCCATCCCCGTTCGGACGGATGGCAGGGCGCTCCTTGTTTACGGCGTCCGAGCCGAACATCCAGCCTCACGGGGGGAAGCAGAGTGGCGAAAAACCGTGCCTTGCAGCAGTGGCGTGTGGAAGATTCCATCGAACTTTACGGCATCCGCAACTGGGGGGCCGGATATTTCAATGTGGCCGACAACGGGGATGTGGTCATCTGTCCCCAGGGGCCCAAGGGACCGCAGATCCCCATTTCGGAGATCATCGCCGGGCTGCATGCGCGCGGTTACGACATGCCGGTGCTCCTGCGCGTGGAAAACATCCTGGATGCGCGCATCAGCAACATCCACGATTCCTTCCGCAAGGCCATCAAGAATCTGGGCTACAAGGGCCAATACCGCGGCGTCTTCCCCATCAAGGTCAATCAACAGCAGCAGGTGGTGGAAAAGATCGCCCAGTTCGGGGCCAATTACCATCACGGGCTGGAAGTGGGCTCCAAGGCCGAGCTCATCGCCGCCATCTCCCTCATGCGGGATACGGAAGCCTGCCTGATCTGCAACGGCTACAAGGACGAGGAATTTTTCGACCTCGGCCTGCAGGCCCAGCGGCTGGGCTTCAACGTACACTTCGTCATGGAGATGCCCGGTGAACTGGACCTGCTGCTGGAACGCAGCAAGGCCCTCGGCGTGCGCCCCAATATCGGCGTGCGGGCCAAGCTGGCCGTCAAGGCCGGCGGGCACTGGACCGATTCCGGCGGCGAGCGGTCCACCTTCGGCCTCGGGGCCTCGCAGATCGTGGATGTCGTGGACAAGCTCAAGGCCCATGACATGCTCGACTGTTTCCGCCTGCTGCACTACCATCTGGGCTCGCAGCTCTCCAATATCCGCGACATCCGGCGCGGCGTCATGGAAGGGGCGCGCCTCTATGTGGGCCTCGTGCAGGAAGGCGCGCCCATGGGCTACCTCGACCTTGGCGGCGGCCTGGCCGTGGACTATGACGGCTCCCACACCAACTACATCTCCTCCCGCAACTACACGCTGGACGAATACAGCACCGACGTGGTGGAAGCCATTATGAGCATCCTGGATGAGCAGGACATCCCCCACCCGCACATCATCACGGAATCCGGGCGCGCCACCGTGGCGTATTATTCCGTCCTGCTCTTCAATATCCTCGACGTGAGCTCCGTGGAAGAAGTGCAGCTGCCCGAGACGCTGAGCGAAGAGACCCCCGAACCGGTCCGCAACCTGCGCGAGGTGCTCTCCGGTATCACGCTGCGCAATCTTCAGGAATGCTACAACGACGCCATCTATTACCGGGACGAGATGCGGCAGCTCTTTTCGGCCGGCCGCGTGAACCTGCGGCAACGCACGCTCTCCGAGCGCTTCTTCTGGGCCATCATGCTGCGCATCGCTGAAGAAAAACGCCGCCTCAAGACCGTTCCCCGCGACCTGCAGGACATCGACGCCAGCCTTGCCGACATCTATTACGGCAATTTCAGCGTGTTCCAGTCCCTGCCGGACTCCTGGGCCATCAATCAGCTCTTCCCCATCATGCCCGTCCACCGCCTGAACGAATTCCCCTCGCGGCAGGGCATCATTTCGGACATCACCTGCGATTCCGACGGCCGCATCGACCACTTCATCGATTCACAGGGCCTCAAACATACCCTCGATCTCCACCCCCTGCGCGACGGCGAGGAGTATTACCTCGGAGCCTTCCTCGTGGGAGCGTATCAGGAGACCCTGGGCGACCTCCATAACCTCATGGGCGATACCAATGTGGTCTCCATCCGCTGCGGCGAGGACGGCAGCTACGAATATGTGCGCGAGATCCGCGGCGACTCCGTGGCCGATATCCTGAGCTATGTGGAATACGACCCGCGCCGCATCCTCGATGATCTGCGCAGTACGGCCGAACGCGCCGTGCGTGAAAAACGCATCTCCCCCAGCGACCGTTACGCCATCCTCCAGAGTTTCGAAGACGGTCTGCGCGGCTATACCTATTTTGAAAGATAAAGGGAATCGTGGGGGGAAGGGCTCCTTTGTGGACGGCAGATTGTCAAACGAAAGTTGACACAAGGAAGACCCCGTTTTCCCTCATTTTTTCCACAGTTGTCCTGTCACCGAACTTCTTGCGCGGGTGGTGGTTTATGAAGGCCACCGCCCGCGCTGTCTCGTGCTCCCCAAGGCCCCTGAAGTTTCGCATGCGGGGGAAAAATTGCCGGAGCAGTCCGTTTGTCTGCTCATTGAGCCCCCGCTCTCCGGGGCAGCCGGCGTGGCGGAAAGAGCTTGCCGTACCAAAATGCTGGTCTATCTGCTTGTAATTGAAAAATTCCTTGCCCTGGTCATAGGTGATGCTTTTG
>NZ_CALUYG010000014.1 GCF_944324935.1 uncultured Desulfovibrio sp.
GAGTAGACATGGTAACCTCCGTCTCCATACCTACTCTTTTTTGAAGCGTATGGAAATAATGAGTCCTGACCCTAGTGTTCCTGTATCTGCGCGCTCGTAGCTTGCGTCGTATCGCCTTGCTCTTTATGCTGCTTTCCTTATGGCTGATCTTGCTGCCTTGGATGATGGAAGCCTGCTTTTGGACAATTTACTACTTCCGAAACTGATGCCCTTGATTGTGTGTAGACGCCCGACCGCGGCATGACCTATGCGGCCAGCCTGACGGCCATCCCGGAGACGACCCGCTCCGTCCTCCGAAGCATGTCCACCCCTGGCGCGGAAGGCCCGCGCGGCTTCAACGAGCTGCGTATCGAAGACAAGGCAGGCGCGGAGGAGATCTACCTCCATGCGGAAAAGGACGTGGAGGCCCATGTCAAGAACGACTGGCGGGAGCATGTCCTGCGCGACAAAAACCGCACCGTCGATGGGCTGACCCTCATCCACACGCTCAAGGAGACGCACGAGAAGCTGATCAGCCCTCGCAAGACGGAACTGCACGCCAATGACAACCTCGTCGTCCACGCGGCAAGCCATACCGCCGTCAAGAAATGCTGGCTGCGCCGCATCGGTGCGGAAACGCACCTCTACGCCGGAGAGAACGCCGTGTTCGAGGCCAAAGAAACGGCGACCCTCAAAGGCGGCGGATCGTGGATCAACCTCGACGCTTCCGGCGTCGCCGTGGGCGGGGCCCGCATCATGCTGGGCGGCGGCGTCACGGGCGCGGCACGAAAGGCCCCCTCGCCTCAGTTGCCGGAGGTATCCCCGACATATGAAGACGATTTCACCATCCAGTGGGGGGATCGCCCGAAAGATCTTTCCCCCAAGGAGCGCCTGCTCCTCTGCCTGCCGGAAATCGCGGCGGCGGAGGCGGAACGCCAGGACAGGAAGGAAGACAAACAGGGCTGGCTCTACCTGCGCGAAATGTTCTTGCGCTGGTTCTCGAGTCGTACCGACACTGGTATCCAGCCCTACGGCGGATCGCCCTTTTGGATCGACTGGGATTGGGTCATGGCCTACCCCTATGCGCACACGCGCTACAAAGTGTTCACCAATTCTCTGTATGAGGCTACGCCACATATTCTCAATGCGGCTGCCCGGCAAAAGTTGGGGGATATCCTCAAACGGGAGGGATACCTGCGGGATGAGCGCACGAATTTTGACTTTATCTCAACGCCGTGGGAAGATTGGGAGCGTTTATATCACACTCTTATCTCTATACCACGCCGAAGGAAGGTGGACGGTCTCATGGCAGCGCTGGCCGGTTTCACTTTGCGTGCGCTGGCCGCAGGATACACCCAGCCGCTTGGCGGGGGACGTTGGCGCATTACGGTAACAAAAGTATCCGTTTTCGCACATGACAAGTTCAATTTTGCAGACGATGCTGGTCTCGGTAATTTTCTCGGCTATTGGAGCTGCAAGGAACTCAAAGGGGCCCGGGCTGACCCTCTAGTAGAAAAACCGTATAATTATATTGGGCTCACGAACGAGGATTTCCGAGCTTTTCGAGAAAAACGGAAACATGGCGTCGACTTTCTGGTATTATCCAAGGCGCATCCTGTCACGTCTTTTTCTAAAAGGAGCTATGAATACCCATGCTGATACCTCTACGTACCCTTTGGCATGGCGCGGTGAAACTGCTGCTGCTCTGTCCAGCTCTTCTTGCCTCAGCCTGGCTGTATATGCGGGAGGCCAATGGAGAACAAGTAACGATACAGGGTGTTATTAGATTCTGGCCAATCCTGACTTCCGTTCTCACCTCACACATGAAGCTAGTTGCTATACCGTTACTGGGAGGATGTGCGGCCCTACTGTTCGTGTACTTGCGTGCCCATAACCTGCGTCGTATCGCCTTGCTCTTGATGCTGCTTTCCTTATGGCTGATCTTGCTGCCTTGGATGATGCAAGCCTGCTTTTGGTCAATTTACTACTTCCGAAACTGATGCCCTCGATGAAAGGGGTAAGTTTCTTGCCATTGGGCGCGAAGCGGCTGAACGGAAGTTATGATGCCTTTGCGAACAACTTTTTTTCTTATCGTGTGCATGATGCCCTTACTATCCCTTGCGGTCGTCCAGAGCGGCGCGGCGGATCCCGAACCGTCAGCGGTCGCCTGCAAGGAAAAGCAATGTGCCAGCAAACAGCCCATGACGAAAGCGGAAGCAAAAGAGCGCGTTCGGCAACGCCTGTCGCGTGAGATTGATGAAAACACCCCTTCTTTCCGCGTTGGCGAAATTGTTGCCGAAACAGACGATGCTTTTATCATAAGAGGATACTTCTCTTCCAAAGGATCCAACGCTGAGGAAGGTTGTTATTGCGCCGTCCATAAGACGTCGGGAAAATGCGGAATTATATTTCCCCCACCAGGCTTCAGACTTACAAAAGAGCTTTTTATCGACTGTTTTTCTTGGGAAACCTGGCCAATACTGTTCTAGTATGCCTGCCCCTCCCCTTCCGGGGCGTTGCTTGCTGGAGTCTGCTCATGCCGGCTTGCTCGGAGGCTGGCCCACATTTCCGCTTGTATACCTTGAAGAAAAATACTATTATAGCATATCCTATTTTAGACCATCAGCTATGGCCATCCTATCGCGCAAAGGAGCTTCACATGGCAAAACCCGCCTGCCGCCTGGGGGACAGGGCAAACTGCCCCATTGATGTACATGGCAAGACCTGTTGCCCTCATAATGTCACCGGCCCGGCCATTTCGGCTTCACCTGATGTCTTCATCAATGGCAAGCCCGCGCTGCGGGTAGGCGACAAAGGCGTCCATGCCTTGTGCTGCGGCACCAATTCCTGGGAATGTGTCGAGGGCAGCTCCAAGGTGATGGTGAACGGCATCCCGCTGGTTCGCCTGGGCGATGCCACACGCCACTGTGGCGGTATGGGAAAAATGATCGACGCCAGCAGTGACGTCTTTGGAGCTTAGCGGCAACCAGCCGTTTTTGCCGAAACGGTGCTGCGTACCCGGCGGGGTCTGTCCGTCAGGGAGCGTCTGCGCCCTCCCCGTCCTGTGCTTCATCACGCGTATGCGGCGCAGCTGATGCGTGCCATTTTTGCGGTTGTGCCGGTCCAGAGCATGTTCAGTTTGAAACGCTTTGCGTTTCAAACCATACGGCCTGTCGTTTCGTCGGAAAAACGCGGCTTTTCCGCTTACTTTGGGCCGGGCGGCGCGGTGTCGCCACCTCGTATTTTGCGTTTTTCAACAGCAAAATGCTCTATGGCCCTGCTGAAACTGGATGGTGGCAAAATGAGCATGAGGGTCGGTCATCTTTGCGTCGGCATATACGCTTTCGGACGTATCCTCTGGGCCAGCTTTTGCGGGTTTGCGGCATGGTGCTGGGGGGGGTGGTCCTGCTCGACCAGCTCAACCCCTCACGCTATGCCAACTTTGTGGAATATGCCAGAATGTCAGGCTGTGAACCGCCTATCACGTATGAAGCCAGCCTTGCGCTGGGCTGGTTTTTTATGGCGTGGATGCTTCTCGGCTTGCTGCTGTGCCTGCTCACCTTTTCCGGCAGGCGCAAAAGCGTCATCGCCCATGTCCTGCTGACGTTCGCGCTGCTCATGGGCACCCAATACATTTTTCCGTAGCCGCTTGTCATCAAATAAAATTTTTGGAAAACCAGCTTGGGGCCGGCACTTTTCCGCCTATGGCGTCTTCCGTCCGTTTCTGTGACGGCCTGATGCATCCAGCCTCCTTCCTTTCGGAGACATGTTGCGCCCGCGTGCGCTTGCCTTTGATTGTTATTTTTTATATAAAAAAATAATTAAAATGTGCTTTTTTCTGGAAACGAGTAAAGCGGACGGGATGCGTCCGGTAAGCCGGGTACAACAAGTCTATCCGGCAGCGTACGGGAAAGTGTGTCGGCAAGTGAAGCTTTATCGCCGGCGATACACATTTGCGCCGTTGACATCTGAGTACATCATCCCGTCTTGCCGCGCCAATCAAATGTTGTTGACCGGAGGCCGGATCATGTCAACGCCCCTTGATTTTTTTTCACGAGAGCAGATGCTTGCCATTTATTTTCTGGCAAGAAATAGAGGCATGCCCATAGAAAGCATGCGCCTGGACGACGTTATCGCGGAACTCCGGGAAACTGCCTCCGCGGCCCAGAGCGTGATCAGTGAGTTGCGGCCGGATATCATCTTCGGCTATGCACCATCGAAGACGGAAAATGCATCGCTCCTATTTGACGGAAGGAGCCTGCACTGGTGTGACAGCAGCAACCCGATGTCATGGGAAGCCCGCTCAGGGAATGAAAAATATTTCAATGATTTCAGCATAGAAGCGCAAAAAACCAAGAACGCCGGTCCGATTCCTGAAGGCCTGTATATTGTAGCGCAGGACGCTTTGGAAAAACGTTCTTCCCCGCGAGGATGGATTTTACGTTTTTTCTCCAGCCGCTGGGAGTACAATCCCGTTGCTTGGGGGGAGTACCGCATATTTCTTAAACCGGAAAGCGGCACAAACACTTATGGCAGGGACGGATTTTTCATTCATGGCGGGGAATTCTTTGGCTCGAATGGCTGCATCGATCTTGCCGGCAATATGGCTACTTTTGCCGAACGTTTTGAAGAATATGAAAAAGATATGCGCCTTGAGGTGAAATATGCCACGTAAGCACGGCGTCCGGGCACACTGTCTGCCGGTCATATGCGCTCTCGGACGTATCCTCTGGGCCGGCTTTTGCGGGTTTGCGGCATGGGTGCTGGGGGAGGTGGTCCTGCTCGACCAGCTCAACCCCTCACGCTATGCCAACTTTGTGGAACATGCCAGAATGTCAGGCTGTGAACCGCCTATCCCGTATGAAGCCAGCCTTGCGCTGGGCTGGTTTTTTGTGGCGTGGATGCTTCTCGGCTTGCTGCTGTGCCTGCTCTCCTTTTCCGGCAGGCGCAAAAGCGTCATCACCCATGTCCTGCTGACGTTCGCGCTGCTCATGGGCATCCAATACATTTTTCCGTAGCCGCTTGTCATCAAATAGAGCATGCTCAGTTTGAAACGCTTTGCCTTCCAAAACCACACGGCCTGGCGTTTCGTCGAAAAAACGCGGCTTTTCCGCTCACTTTGGGCCGGGCAGCGCGGTGTCGCCGCCTTTCGTTTCACCTTTTTCAAAGGTGAAAGGCTCTGAAAATTTTTGGAAAACCATCCAAGGGCCGGCACTCTTCCGCCTATGGCGCCTTTGGCCCGTTTCCGCAACAGCCTGACGCATCCATCCCCCTCCCTTCCGGCGCATATGGCGGCGCGACTTGCTTTCACGGCAAATTACATATATAAAAATAAATATCAATTTGGCGTTTCCAGTCCCAGGACATTTCCCTGCCCGGGAAGAGGCGGCTGGCTGCAAGCGTACGAGCACACGGCGCTCAGCCGTCGTTTCCTTCCTTTTTTTGCATGAAGGAGACACGACATGCCCTCTCCCGCCGCCCTCCCCCGCTTTGATCTCACCCTTGACGGGCGCGACGATTTTTCCGTCTACGCCTTCAACGGGCGCGAAGCCGTCAGCGAGCCGTATGAATTCCAGCTGGAGCTGGTCCATCGCCATGCCGGCCTGAAACTTGCTCCCTTTATCGGAGCGCCGGCCCGGCTCGTCATACGGGACATATCCGGCACGCCGCGCTATGTGCATGGCCTCGTGCGGGAGATGCGCCGCCTGCACAAGAGCAATGCCTTCACCCACTACCAGTGCATTCTGGTCCCCCGGCTCTGGTTTCTGAGCCAGAACCGTAATCATCGCATCTTCCAGCGGGTGAGCGTACCGGACATCATCCGCCAGCTCCTCGAACAACAGGGCTTCGCGCCGGAGACCTTCGCCTTCAAGTGCTTCGCCAAGTATGCGCCACGCGAGTACTGCGTGCAGTACGGGGAGTCCGACCTCTATTTCATTTCCCGCCTTTGCGAGGAGGAAGGCATATACTACTACTTTGAGCACACGGCGGACGGGCAGTGCCTGTGTTTCTCCGACATGCCCGGCGGACCGGACATCCCCGGCGGCTCCCCCCTGCTCTATCGTTTTGCGGCGGGCATGCGCGGGGATGCGGCCGTCTTTTCCGACGTGCGCTACCATGTGGCGGCCCGGGGCAATGCCGTTGCCTTTCGCGAATGGAATTTTGAAAAGTACTGGACAACGCTCCCCGTCAGCGCGGACGAGCCGGATCAGCAGGCCGCTCCCGTCCCGCCCGGCATGCTGCTGGAAGACTACCGCTACCCCCACCTGTACCAGATCAGCGAAGCGGGCCAGAACTACGCAAAGATCCAGCTCCAGCGCGAGCTGACCTTCAGCCGCTGGATCGAGGGCAACGCGGACGTGGCGCGCCTGCTGCCCGGCTTCACGTTTGCGCTGGCCCGCCATCCCCGCCCTGAACTCAATGACCGCTGGTGGATGACGGCCTGCCTGCACCGGGGCGAGCAGCCGCAGGCGCTGGAACACGAGGCCCCGGAACGGGGCGCGATCTACCACGCCTCCTGCCAGGCCATTCCGGCAACCACCCGTTTCGTGCCGGCCGAGCGGCATCCCAAGGTCCGCATCCCCTGCAAGCAGACAGCGCTTGTGGCCGGGCCCGCGAAGGAGGAGATCCATACGGACAAGTACGGTCGGGTGAAGCTGCGCTTTTTCTGGGATCGCCGGGACACGGGGGACGAGAACGCCTCCTGCTGGGTGCGCGTGGCGCAGGGCTGGGCCGGCCCCGGCTACGGCTGCATGGCCATCCCCCGCATCGGTCAGGAGGTCATCGTCTCCTTTCTGGAGGGCGACCCGGACCGCCCGCTCGTCACCGGCCGGGTCTACAATGGCGCCAATCCCACGCCGTATGAACTGCCGGCCCATAAAACGCGCACGGTCCTGCGCAGCCGCTCCACCCCCGGCCAAGAGGGCCCCGCCGGCTTCAACGAGCTGCATCTGGAGGACGCGCGGGGCAGGGAAAAGATCTTCCTTCAGGCGCAGAAGGACGCGGAGCTGCACGTCAAGAACGACTGGACGGAGCATATCCTCCACGACCGGCATCGCACGGTGGACGGCTCCACCTTTCAGCGCACGGGGGAGGAAACGCGCGAACGCCTGCACGGCCAGCGCCGGACCGAGCTTTTCGCCAACGACAACCTTACCGTGCATGGCGACAGCCACGGCCACATCAGCGGATCATGGCTGGGCGAGGCGGGGCGCGAACTGCATCTTGAGTCCGGCATCAAGATCGTCCTGGAAGCCGGCGCGGAGCTTACGCTCCGGGTCGCCGGGTCGAGCGTGGTGCTGAACGATGACGGCGTCTTCATCAATGGCCCCGCCATCAATCTCAACAGCGGCGGCTCCCCCGGCAGCGCCACCCCGGCCGACCCGCTGCTGCCGAAAGGAAGCCTGCCGGAGCCGCCGCCCCTGCCGCCCTGTCTCCACTGCCTCAAGGCCGCCGCCAAGGGGCAGCGCCCCTTTGTGCTGGATGAGGGAGCATAACATGCCAACGCCGCAACACAACGAAAACAGGGAAGCCTCGGCCATCGAATCGCTGAGATCGGCGCTGTGGGAAGACAAGAAAGCCGAAAACGAGCTGCACTACGCTGTCGTGCTCGATCCCTTGTCCTGGCCAGGATTGCATCAGCGGTTGGCAAGTGAAAGCTCCGCATACCGCATATACTCCGGCAGCATCGATCGGGAGCATGCCGCCATCATGCCACGGTGCGCGCGGCTTGGCCCCGCCTCCGCCCTCACAGACTGGCTTGCGCCCCGTGTAGTCAGCAATGGCGGAGTGTTTTTCGGCTGGGGCACGACATGCGAAAAAGACCCGATGGCTTCTTTGGCCGTCATGCTCGCACGCGCAAACAGAGTATGGCTCCCTGATGGACGCAGCGCCTGGTTTCGCTGGTATGATCCGATAATCCTGTGCGATTTTTTGCCTATAGCGGACGAGGACCAGCAAGCTTTTTTCTTTGGCGACTGGATAGACGACATCCGCATTTTCCATCCCCTCAAGAAGGAATGGATGCGCTTCCCCAGAAAGCAAAAACGGCGGACGACCCGGCCGCTGTGCATTGACGCGGAGCAGTTGGAACGCATGGGCGAAAAAAGTTTTGAGCGCTTTATCCGCCGACTGACGGAGATGCTGCGACCGGAGCAGCCGCGATTGACGCCCGGGATGCTGGAAGATCGCGTACGGCATTCGGTGGCGCTGGCCGAAGATCACGGCATATCCAGCGAAAACGACCTGATCGCATTCGTCCGCCTGGACGTGAAATCCGGCTGGGCCTTGCGCGGCGACAGGGAGGCTCTGGCCCTGTTGCATGTCCCCAATGCCTGCATGATGGAAAAAATGGAAAAGCTTGAATCATTTATCAATAAACAGTACAAGAGGAAATGCCCATGAGCAGGGCGCGCTTTGCCGTACAGGATTGCGAGTACCACCACCTTTATATCGTCAGATATGCGCTGACCCATGAAAAAAACAAGACCTTTGCATCCTATCCCCTTCTCGGAAAAAGAGGAGGCATCATAAAGGACACCGTACCCAACTGTCCGTGGGATTTTCACTATACGCTCCGCGCGCTGCGCAAGGGATTCATCTATGTCTATAATGACGGCGTATGGGGCGAGTTTACTGTGGCCGAGATGGAGGCCGTCCGCCAAACGCCCTTCCGCATCAAGGTCAATCCGGATTGGCGGCAACTCCACATCGCCTACTCGGAACTGAGCTGGAGCGAGGACTACCGGGCCTACCTGCTGTCCCATCCTGAAATAATGGCTCAGCGCATGCAGCTTGTCAAATTGCAGGGCGATCCGAAAGGCAATGAGCATTCCGCCAATGTGGATGATTACTCCGCCCTTGTGGAAGAATATCGGGAAAGACCAGGCTGCCTGAAGTCGCTGAGCGCTTTTTTGCCCCGCCTCTTCCAGCCGCTGGATCTGTCATACAGTGGCGACAAGAGTCGTTATCCAGATGAGGTGGGCCGGCGCTGGCGGTGCAGCGCCATTCCCTTCGGCACATTCGACAAACGGCATCCGCTTGAGGTCATCCCGCAAGAGATGCGCTATGACAGGACACTCCCGGAAGTTGGCAAGAAGCCCTACCAGCAAGACTCGCTCCTGAAACCGGCTGCATGGACATTGCCGCCCGCGCAAAAAAAATCCCCGCCGATCCACCCCTTCATTATTGCCGTCGAGGACCCGCTGGGAGAAGCGCGAGACCTGAACATGGTCTATCAGTACAGCCTCGAAGATATTGAAACATATATGGACTATTACTATTATGCACTCTTGCTGGCAAACTTTTTTGAAGAGCTGCATATTAGTGAAGAAAAAAATAAATTTTCTTCAGATTTTTATAACAACAGGGGGATGGATGAGCGTACACGGAGGCCGCCCCGCGAGATGTTGAGATCCGGCACGCCGCATCAGCGGATTCATTTTTTGCCGGAGAATAGGCTGGATAAGTATGTGCCGGGGCATCCCTGGTTTGCGTTCCTGAAAAAATATGAGCGGGAAACCAGGGAAATGTATGCGGCAATGGCGGCGTATGTAAAACCCTGGACCAAATGGCTCACTGAGGAGGGAGCAGCCACCGTCAGGGCGCTGCGGCCGGACTTTTCCCTCGATCCGCCCCGGGAAGACGCTGACTTCAAAGAACCCTGCGAAGGGATCATGGCCGCCATGCTGCACGGCATGGGGGATATCCCGGAATCGGCTTCCGACTTGGAAAAACTATTTACAAACTTTGGCTGGAATAAATTTTTTCAGCCCTGCCTGCTCACAACGCATGGCGCGACGCAGGACACGGCAGTGCTTCTTGAGGTGCTGGCCAAGGCGGCGGCCGCCCTCATCGCGCAGGACAAGGGCAATGACATCGCTGACTACAAGACGAAGATCCACAACAGGATAGCGGAAAAACTGCCCCGCCTCAGCCCCATCCGCAAGGTCGACCAATTGGAGGACGCGCCCCTCTCCTCCATGAAAGCCGAGGAGATCATCCCCTATATCTCTGAATACACAGTCCCCCAACAGCCTTGGCAGACATACAAGCTCGACGACTTTGAAGTGTACCTGAGCCTGGACAAGTACGCGGAATATTTTTCCGGCGCCTGCGACGTATCAAAGGACATTCTTGTCCCCGTCAGGGAGGGGATGACCATCACTGAACGGCGCATACGGATCATCATGAACAGCGTGGTGGTTCTGTTCTTTGTTTGTAAATCCACAAAGTTGAGCATAGAGCTGGCGGAAAAGGAAGAAAAGAACCCTCTGAAAAAAGTAAAAAAAATCGCGGAGACCTCCAACGCCATCGCGGGACTTTGCGTTGCGGCCGTCGCGTACGGAAATCTCCCCAGGCTGACCATTGCCACGAAGTGTTTCGCTTTTGTTTGTACAGTACTCGAGGGCGTACTGAATATTACTGATAGCTTATGGGAGAAAAAATATGCGTTAGCCCCCATTGATGCTGCCAGTCTTGCCATTTCTGCCGTGGCAACCATGCCAAAGCTACCTCTTCCACCTCACGTCGCACTTATTTTATACATGATTTCAACTTTTCTTTCCATAGTTAAAGAAATTTATGGACAGGAAGAGGCTCTAAGAAAATATCTCTGCGAATCTTTCTGGAAAAAAGGCATGCCGACGCCATTTTCCTATGACAGACTCTTCAGGATGAGAAACGATAACTCCATGAGCATTGCCCTGCCGACAGATAAAGATATACAATTCTTTATTGAGAAAATGAACAAGCCGGTCGCTGTCAGGGGAAAATCCATCGTGATGTATGGATATACCAAACCAGTGAAAATAGTATTTACTATTGATTGCTTTCCTCTGCTCATCAAGAGTGACAGCATCAAAATAAAAATCGAAGAAAGCCTGGGCGATCCGAAAAATTATTGTCAGTTCTCCGCCCTGACTTCAAGGTCGGCAACCTGCACAACAAATAAGGAAGAGGGAACCATACAATTCACCATTTACATACAAGCGGACAATCTTTCAAGGGAATTGAAGGAGAAATATGGTTCAGATAAAGCGCATGCCCTTTATACACGCCTGAGCGTCGAGTATCAGGACATAGTCGACTCATCCGTCAAAACGATCCGCGCGGAGATGCTCAATAACGTCCACTAAACCATCGTCATCCTTGCAAACGTACACCTTTTGCCAAGTGAGGTCCCATGCCCGTCCATCCCCTTTCCTCCCCTTCGCGACAGGCCATGCGCCTGTGGCTGCCGCTCCTGCTGCTCTGCCTTGCGCTGACCGGCTGCGAAATCGAAGAAGACATCTCCGAGATCATGCGCGACCAAAAGGCCAGACTGGCGACGATCACCTATGCCAACGGCGCCACCCGGCTTATCGCCGTGGACGATGCGCTTGAAGGCAAATTGAAGAAAAAGGATCCCTACAGGCTCTATCCCCCCTTCGCGCTTACCGATCCCTTTGCCGGCCAGATCTACTACGGTGCTACCGTGGATGCCTTCCCGGCCAGCCCCTGGTGGTATGCCCTGTATCGCATCGTCAACAGGCCGGACGAATGCGATGACGACTTCTTCACCTCCGTCTTTGCCGCCGAAGATCCCCCCATCCGCTGGGAGGCCGAACCCATCCCCTTCTTCCCGGCCGGCCGCCGGCCCACGGAAGAAGAGATCCAGGCGGAACGAGAGCGTATGCGCGCCTACTGGAAAGCCCAGAGCGTCAAACTCTGGGGCTCGGAGAGCGTCCCCCTGCTCCGCAAGGCGTTTAAGGGATACTTTACCACCTTTTGCGACTTCAACACCACCATCCTGCTTGATACCGGCTGGAAAGAGTCGGAAGAACTGCTCGCCCGCGCCGCAAAACTGGGGGGGGCCGATGCCGCCTACCTGCACATACAGGCCATCCTGTGCCATGTAGCCGCCGCATGGAACCCATGGGGAAAGACTAAATATAAGGAATATTCCCGCAAATTCAAGGGCGGCCTGCTGGGCCGTCTGGAGGAGGTCGCCCAAAGCGGCTCGCCGGAGGCAACGCTCCATCTGGCCAGATGCTTCTATTTCGGGAATATCCGCGGTAACGACGAAAGTCCCAGCAACAAGATGGCCTACCTTCCCCGGGATCTGGCCAGATCCGCCCAGCTTGCCGAACGCAGCCTGCAAATGGGCTGCATCGACAGCCTGCCTTTTCTGAACACCATCTATGCCGATCCCGAAGCGCCCTGCTTCGACCTGCGCAAGGCCCATGCCGCCTTCATCGCTCATGAGGGCCTCAAGCAGCATTACCGCATCTCCCAGCATTATTTTCGTGATGAGAAGGAATCCGAATGGAGGATGGATGATCCCTTCGATGCTCGTTCCGTCCCCGTAAAGCCCGGCATCCTGCGCGGCTATGCGGACAAACTCAGCCCCGAGGAGGTCAGATCCGCCGAGGAAGAGGGACAGGCCCTCATCAAGACCCATCTCCCCGCCCTTGAGGCCAAAAAAAAGGACAAGCTGAAGCGCTATGCCCGCTGGCGCGTCGCCCTCATGCGGGACATCGATAAGGACATGTCCTGGCTGCGCTTCCTCCTCCTGCCCAAAAACATGACCGAGGATCTCCGGGATCGCATGTACGTCTGGGCCGTGGAAAAGGGCCTTGCCGAAAAGACCGGCCCCCGAAAGGAGGACATCAGGCTCAAGCGCGCTTTGACCTGGGACGATTATGTGGCCATGGATCAGGAATACCGCATGCAAAAGTGGAACGACATCTCCTTCCTTTTCCGTTGGCGCTACCCCAAGCCCGGGGAAGTAAAGCCCAACTTTGTCTTGTGGGCCAACTGGACCCCGCAGATGGAACAGGATTTCCGCGACCTTATCCGCGAGGCCGAGCAAGAACTGGCGGCGGAGTCCGCCCCCGCTGACCGGCCCTCCGACAAGGCGTCACAATAAGCTCTTTCCATGAGGTCCCCCATGCCCGTCCATCCCCTTTCCTCCCCTTCGCGGCAGGCCATGCGCCAGTGGCTGCCGCTCCTGCTGCTCTGCCTTGCGCTGACCGGCTGCAAAACCGAAGCGGAAGACATCTCCGAGATCATGCGCGACCAAAACGCCAGGCTGGCGACGATCACCTATGCCAACGGCGCCACCCGGCTTGTCGCCGTGGACGATGCGCTTGAAGGCAAATTGAAGAAAAGGGATCCCTACAGGCTCTATCCCCCCTTCGCGCTTACCGATCCCTTTGTCGGCCAGATCTACTACGGTGCTACCGTGGATGCCTTCCCGGCCAGCCCCTGGTGGTATGCCCTGTATCGCATCGTCAACAGGCCGGACGAATGCGATGACGACTTCTTCACCTCCGTCTTTGCCGCCGAAGATCCCCCCATCCGCTGGGAGGCCGAACCCATCCCCTTCTTCCCGGCCGGCCGCCGGCCCACGGAAGAAGAGATCCAGGCGGAACGAGAGCGTATGCGCGCCTACTGGAAAGCCCAGAGCGTCAAACTCTGGGGCTCGGAGAGCGTCCCCCTGCTCCGCAAGGCGTTTAAGGGATACTTTACCACCTTTTGCGACTTCAACACCACCATCCTGCTTGATACCGGCTGGAAAGAGTCGGAAGAACTGCTCGCCCGCGCCGCAAAACTGGGGGGGGCCGATGCCGCCTACCTGCACATACAGGCCATCCTGTGCCATGTAGCCGCCGCATGGAACCCATGGGGAAAGACTAAATATAAGGAATATTCCCGCAAATTCAAGGGCGGCCTGCTGGGCCGTCTGGAGGAGGTCGCCCAAAGCGGCTCGCCGGAGGCAACGCTCCATCTGGCCAGATGCTTCTATTTCGGGAATATCCGCGGTAACGACGAAAGTCCCAGCAACAAGATGGCCTACCTTCCCCGGGATCTGGCCAGATCCGCCCAGCTTGCCGAACGCAGCCTGCAAATGGGCTGCATCGACAGCCTGCCTTTTCTGAACACCATCTATGCCGATCCCGAAGCGCCCTGCTTCGACCTGCGCAAGGCCCATGCCGCCTTCATCGCCCATGAGGGCCTCAAGCAGCATTACCGCATCTCCGCGCACTACTTTCGCGATGAGCAGAAGTCCGAACTGCGTACTCCCTATGAAGGTTCCACCCCCGTAAAGCCCGTCATCCTGCGCGGCTATGCGGACAAACTCAGCCCCGAGGAGGTCAGGTCCGCCGAGGAAGAGGGACAGGCCCTCATCAAGACCCATCTTCCCGCCCTTGAGGCCAAAAAACGCGACAAGCTGAAGCGCTATGCCCGCTGGCGCGTCGCCCTCATGCGGGACATCGATAAGGACATGTCCTGGCTGCGCTTCCTCCTCCTGCCCAAAAACATGACCGAGGATCTCCGGGACCGCATGTACGTCTGGGCCGTGGAAAAGGGCCTTGCCGAAAAGACCGGCCCACGAAAGGAAGACATCAGGCTCAAGCGCGCCCTGACCTGGGACGATTATGCGGCCATGGATCAGGAATACCGCATGCAAAAGTGGAACGACATTTCCTTCCTTTTACGCTGGCGCTACCCCAAACCCGGGGAAGTAAAGCCCAACTTCGTCCTGTGGGCCAACTGGACCCCGCGGATGGAACAGGATTTCCGCGATCTTATCCGCGAGGCCGAGCAAGAGCTGGCGGCGGAGTCCGCCCCCGCTCAGCGCTGAGCGGCCACCGGCTCTCTCCTCCCTCAAGATGGCGACAAAAAGCGGCTTCAGGCGACCCTGAGGCCACTTTTTTTGCCGCCATACGCATGCCGGACTATTACTCCAGGGCGGATTCGCATTGAAATTGTGTCGAATTTTCATGCTGACGCTGCCCTCATGCTACGGAAAAAGCGTGGTTCTTCCGTGTGTTTGGTTGCGGGCAGTCGCTCTCGCGGCTACCAGAGCAATCCCCATTTTCCATGTGGAATTGCTCTATCAGCGGCAAAGCGGCCTTTCCGCCGCATGGCGACGCTTCCTGAGTATATCGGGTGGTATGCCGTTGCAGATCGCCTCCCTTCCCCGCGCCTCGTCCGCAAAAAATCCCGCTTCCCGCGGATGCTGTCCTCACACTGCCCAGTGAAGAGCGGGCAAAAAAACAGGCAGGCCTCCCGGTCCTGCATGTTTTTGTATCATATTATATTTATTCTATGGTTTATTTTTTCCCCTTCTCCTGCCGCTTCCCTCTTGCAAACAAAAGCATCTTGATATAAATAAAACTATATTTGTGACGGCGCGCCGGCAAGGCCGCATCATCGACGTGACATCCGCGAGGATAGCCTGAACGACGTTGAGCCGGGCGAAAGCGGAAAGGTCATTGCCGCATCCGCGGTAACAGGAAAATCTATGCGCTGGTTTGAAGGGTGGAAAACAACGTTGCCTGACGGCACAGCCTGTGGTGGGGAGGACATCCTCTTCGACCCCGCTTTCGAGGCGCTGCAAGCCGAGGTCAACAAGAACGACGGTCTGCAACCGGACATGCGGACCGACTGGGGACTTGTCCTTGAAATGGCGACAAACCTGCTGTCGACCAGGGTCAAGGACCTCTGGGTCTTTTGCTATGGGTGTCGGGCCGTCTATGAACAGAGCGGCATTTCCGGCCTTTCGGCAGCTATCGAGATCACCACCCAGTACGTCGCGACCTGCTGGGGCGAGCTGTACCCGGCGGCCACACGTCCCGCACGCCGGGCCGCGCCCTTTCTCTGGCTGGTGGGCAAGCTTGAAATCCTCATGCCCGCCGGGAGCTTTCCCGTGGAGCGGCAGGAGGCCTACGAGGCATTGCGGCAGTCCCTGTCGGCCCTGCAGGAGGAACTGGATGCGCGCATGGGAGAAGCCGCCCCCTCATTTCGTAACATCCTGCGTGCCATCCCGGTCAAAAAGGAAACGCCGCCCGCCAGGCCCGCCGCTCCTGCCGTGCCCACACAGGCCCCGGCCCCCGTCCTTCCGCCGGAGAACGCCCGCATGGTGGCCAATCTGGACGGGGACGGCCGTGTCCCTGATTCCATCTTGCCGCAGCTTTTGCGGGCCACCATCGAGCAGACCCAGCAACTGGGCATGCATTACCTCAGTCAGGATATCCGGGACTGGCGCGTCTATCTTCTGCACCGGACGGCACTGTGGACGACGGTCGTCCAGCTGCCGCCCGCCAATGGCGAAAAAGTCACCCAGCTGCGGATGGTTGTGCCGCAGGACAAGGCCCTGGCCTACAGTTCAGCCGTGAGCAGCAAGCAGTATGAAAGCGTGCTCCCCCAGCTGGAGCGCACCATGCGCAAGGCCCCTTTCTGGTTCGACGGCCACCATCTCGTGGTGCAATGCCTTGACGCGCTGGGGATACATGATGCGCGGGACATCGTCTGTCAGATACTGCGATGCTTCCTGCAACGGTATCCCGAGCTGCTCGGCTACAAGTTCCATGACGGAACGCCCTTCGCCTCTCCCGCCACGGTCCAGTGGCTGGAGACCCTGCGCAACAGGATACCCACCGAAGAAGAGAAGAAGGTTTCCCCGCAGCCCGGCGATGCGGAACAGGCGCTGCGGGAAGACAGGCTGCTCAGTCAGGCCGTGGCTGTCGCGGAAGAACAGAATTTCGAGCGTGGTCTTGCCTCGCTCGGGCCCGGGGTCTCCGGCAAAAGCCGGCAGGCGATCCTTCATGGCCTGCTGCTTGCGCGCTACTGCCTGCGAGCGGGGCGTCCCAGGGCGGGCCGGGAGCTTTTGCAGGAGCTGTATGCCCGGCTGGAAGAGTGGGGGTTGCTGGACTGGGAGCCGGAACTGGGCGCGAAGATCCTGGCCCTGCTCGTACAGTCCGGCGGAGGCAAGGGGCAAGAGGCCATGCGACGCCGCCTCTATTCCCTGCGGGCTGAAGCCGCCATCAAATTGTTTGAATGAACAAACGGAGGAATCAATGGCCAAAGACTCGTCCATCGCTCCCAAGGAGCGGATCAACGTGACCTTCCGCCCCGCTACCGGTGGCGCGCAGGAAGAAATAGAACTGCCGCTCAAGGTCATGGTCGTGGGCGATTTTCTGCAGCGCCATGACGGCAGGCCGCTTATCGACAGAAAGCCCGTAAGCGTCAACAAGAACAATTTTGCCGACGTGATGGCAAAACAGAATCTGGAAGTACGGCTTGCGGTGCGTAACAGACTGACGGACAGCGAGGATCCCGGCGACTTGCCGGTCACCCTTTCTTTCCAGAGCCTGCGCGACTTCGAGCCGGAGGGCGTGGCCCGTCAGATCCCCGAGATGAACAGCCTGCTCAAGCTGCGGGACGCGCTGATCTCGCTCAAGGGGCCCCTCGGCAATGCTCCCGCCTTTCGCGCCGCGCTGGAGGACGCCTTGCATGATGAACGCCAGCGCCGCCAGATCATGGAGGAACTCAATCTTTCCCTTTCTGACGGGGAGTCCGGCAAGGGTTCCGCTCAACCGGGCGAGGATGCGTCCGGGGACGCCCCCTCCGGCGATAACGACAAATAACGGACGCCGCCAAGGAGCATGAACGCATGAGCCAGTTGCAGGAGCAAACAAGCCAGTCCACAGGGTCTTCGCTGCTTGATTCCATCATCAGCCAGACCTCTCTGACGCCCGAGGACGAAGGATACGAGGCCGCCCGGCTGGGCATCAGCGCCTTCATCGAGGAGATGCTGAAGCCTGTCCACGCCGGCGAGAAAGTCCGCAAGGCGGCCGTTGACCACATGATCGCGGAGATCGACCGCCGTCTGTCCGCCCAGATGGACGAAGTGCTGCACGACAAGGTCTTTCAGGAAATGGAATCCGCCTGGCGCGGCCTGAAGCTGCTGGTGGACCGTACGGACTTCCGGGAAAACATCACCGTCGAGATGCTCAACATCACCAAGGACGAGCTTCTTGACGACTTTATCGACTCGCCCGAGATCGCCCAGTCCAGCCTGTACAAGCAGATATACACGGCGGAATACGGCCAGTTCGGCGGGCATCCGGTAGGCGCCATCATCGGCAATTACTATTTCACCCCCACCGCCATGGACATGCGCCTGCTCCAGAGCGTGGCCAGCGTGGCCACCATGGCGCACGCCCCCTTCATAGCTGCGGCCGCACCTTCCTTTTTCGGCCTGGGGGACGGCTCCTTCCAGCGCCTGCCCGCGCTCAAGGATCTTCAGGATATCTTCACCAGCCCCGCGTACACGAAGTGGAACGCCTTCCGCGAGTCGGAGGATTCCCGCTATGTGGGCCTGACCGTGCCCCGCTTTCTCCTGCGCCAGCCCTACGACCCGGAGGAAAACCCGGTCCGGGCCTTTGTCTACAAGGAGACCGTGGACGACAACCACACCAATTTCCTCTGGGGCAACACGGCCTTCGCCTTCGCCACGCGCCTTACCGACAGCTTCGCCCGTTACCGCTGGTGCGCCAACATCATCGGCCCCCGCTCCGGCGGCGCGGTGGAGGACCTGCCCATCCACCTCTACGAGAGCCTCGGCGACATCGAGATGAAGATTCCCACCGAAGTCCTCATTTCCGACCGTCGCGAATACGAACTGGCCGAACAGGGCTTCATTGCGCTGACCATGCGCAAGGGCTCGGACAATGCGGCTTTCTTCTCCGCCAACTCCTGCCAGAAGCCCAAGTATTTCGGCATTTCCGAGGAAGGCAAGAACGCCGAGCTCAACTACCGTCTGGGCACGCAGCTGCCTTACCTGTTCATCATTTCCCGCCTTGCCCACTACATCAAGGTGCTGCAGCGCGAAAACATCGGCTCGTGGAAGGAACGCTCGGATCTGGAAAGGGAGCTGAACACCTGGATCCGGCAATACGTCGCCGACCAGGAGAATCCCAGCGCCGATACCCGCAGCCGCCGTCCCCTGCGTGATGCGCGCATCGTGGTCTCGGACGTCGAAGGGGACCCGGGCTGGTATCGCGTCTCCTTGAGCGTGCGCCCGCACTTCAAGTATATGGGAGCCTACTTCACCCTTTCCCTCGTGGGCAAGCTGGAGAAGGAATAGCATGGCGGGGAGTCTGTTTGAACGGCTGACCCTGGGACAGGCCGGGGCGGACATGAGCGAGGACGAATCCATCCGCGGCAATCTGTCCCGCGTCCTCGGCGCGCGTCAGGGGGCCGTCCAGGCCCTGCCTTCTTACGGACTCCCCGACATCAATGATCTCACCCTGTCACGCTGCGAGCTGCAAAGCATGCTCAGCGCCGCCATCGAACGGCTTGTCGCCGATTATGAACCGCGCCTCCGCAATCCCCGCGTCGTCAGTCTGCCCATGCGGGAGGACGCGCCCTTTACGCTGTTCTTTTCCATCCAGGCGGAAAAGATACGGCATGACGGCCGCCTTGAACCCTGGACATGGACGGTATCCGTGGACGAGGGCAAATGCCGGAGCAGGACATGAGCATCAACCACTATTATGAAAGGGAGCTGATCGCCCTGCGGACCCTGGGGCGGGAATTTGCCGCGAGCAACCCCGCTCTTGCGCCTTTTTTCAATACGCCCGGCAGGGACCCGGACGTGGAGCGCATCCTTGAGGGGGTCGCCTTTCTTACCGGCCGCCTGCGCGAAAAGCTGGACGACGAACTGCCGGAGATCACCTATACCCTGTTCAATCTGCTCTGGCCCAACTATCTGCGGCAGCTGCCCGCCTGCAGCGTCATCCAGTTCCAGCCGTCGGAAGGGCTCTCCCGAAGCTCCTTCATCCCCCGGGGGGCCGCTGTGCTGTCGGAAGCCGTGGAGGGCACGCCATGCACGTTTCGCACGGCCTATGACACGGAAGTCATGCCCCTTGAGCTTGCCGAACTTTCCTTCACCACACGGGACGGCGAGTCGGTCATGGCCTTGCGCTTTCGCAGCGAGAGCGCCACGCTGGACCAGATCGCGCCGCGCCGGCTGCGCCTTTTCCTGACCGGCGAGACGAGCATCGTGCATACCCTCTACTACATGCTTGTGCGCCGGCTGCGCTGCCTGCGCGTCCATGCCGTGGACGAGACGGGAAAGGACACGCGCCTTGCGGAATGGGAGCCCAACGTGCGCCCTGTGGGCTTCGCGCATGACGAGGTGCTCTATCCCTATCCGCCCAATTCCTTTCCCGGCTATCGCATCCTGCAGGAATATTTCTGTTTTCCCGAAAAATTCCATTTTCTCGACATCGACTTCGGCGAGAGCTTTACGGGAGACAACCTGAGCCGGGCCGGGAGCTGCCGGGAATTTGTCCTGCACTGCGTGCTGGAAGAGCTGCCGCCGAATTTTGAATCCTACTCCCGGGAAAACGTGCGCCTGTTCTGCACGCCCGTCATCAATCTCTTTGCCCGCTCCGCCTCGCCGCTCACCTGGGATCACAGGCAGACGGAATACCGCATCGTGCCCGACCCGAGGTTCCCCTATCATTATGCGGTTCACAGCGTCACGCATGTGGAAAGCTGGGACACGGCGGGCAAGCGCCACAGGGAGTATCAGCCGTTCGAGTCCTTCGAGCACAAGCGGGGCGGCGGCAAGTCCGCCTATTACCGGCTGCGCGTCCAGCCCTCGGCCACGGACGAAAGCGTGGAAACCTATATTTCCCTCGTTGCCGATGACGATGGCGAATTGCCGCAAAGCGCCACCCTGTCCATGGAGCTTGTCTGCACGAACCGCATGCTGCCCCTGCGGCTGGGCGTGGGCGACATCTGCCGCCCGTCGGACAGCGGCGATGCGGCCATACCCTTCACGAACATCATCCCCGTCACCCCGCCTTTCGCGCCGCCGCTGGAAGGCGACGCCCTCTGGCGTCTCCTCTCCAACATGGCGCTCAACTATCTTCCGCTGACCAACATCAACGCGCTGCGCGGCATCGTGGCCACCTACGATTTCCGCGCCCTGCATGACAGCCGCAGGGCGCGCGTGCTGGAAAGGATACTGGACGGCATGACCGGCATCCGCATGCAGGAGACGGACCGCATCCATGAAGGGCTCCCCCTGCGCGGCGCCATGACGGAACTTTCGCTTATGCTGCGCAGTTTTTCCTGTGAGGGGGAAATGTTCCTGTTCGCCTCCGCGCTCAATGAATTTCTGGCTCTCTACGCCACGGTGAACAGCTTCCACCAGCTCATCGTGCGCGAGGAAAAAAGCGGAGAAAGGTACATATGGCCGCCACGACTGGGCAAGCAGACGCTGTGATGGCGCCGGCGGCCATCCCCGCCCGTCAGCGAAAGGGAAAAACCGCCGTCTACAGCAGGCTTGAGGAATCTCCCGGCAGCTTCGCCTTTGCCCAGGCCGTGCGCATGGTGCGCCGCTATCTGGCCGGCCAGGGGGTCGGCGCGCCGGAAAAGGCCCTGCGCTTTCGCGTCAATCCCAATCTCTCCTTTCCGCCGGGAGACATGGAAAGCCTGACTTTCAGCGGGCAGGGCGAGGACACACGGGCCATACTGACGCTCAACCTCATGGGGCTGCATGGCGCGGCGTCTCCGCTGCCCGTCCATTTTTCCGAACATGTGGCCCAGCACCAGGATGATGCCGATGCGCTGCGGGATTTTTTCGACATCTTCAACCATGAGTTCATCGACATCCTGTATGGCGCATGGTGCAAGTACCGCTATTACCTGCAATATCAGGACGGCGCGACGGATGCGCTCTCGCGACGCTTCCTCGGCTTCATCGGCATGGGCTACGAGCAGCTGCGCGGGAAGGAAGGGCTCAACTGGTCGCGTCTGCTGGCCTATATGGGGCTTATCGCCTTCAAGAGCGATGCGGCCGGCTCGCTGGAAAGCACCCTGCGCCACTATTTTTCCCACGAGGCGGTGCATGTGGTCCAATGCATACGCCGCACCGTGCGCATCCCCGAAGATCAGCTCTGCCGCCTCGGCACAGCCAATTGCCGTCTGGAAGGGGACTGCCTGCTGGGCGAATATGTTGCCGATCAGACGGGCAAGTTCCGCATCCTCATTGCCGACCTCTCGTGGCAGCGATTCAATGCCTTTCTGCCGGATCAGGCCATTTTCGCCGAGCTCGCCATGCTGGTGAAGATGGTCCTGCGCTCCCGCCTGCAATTTGACGTCGAGTTGCGCCTGCGTCCAGAGGAGATCCGTCCTCTCACCATCGGCGATGCCTCGGAAACGCGGCTCGGCTGGTCCTCCTGGCTGGGAGACGGCGGCGACGGCATCGTGATTCTGGAACCGGGCTATCAGGAGAACCTATGGTAAACATGAATCTTTCCGCGTTGATCACAGCTCTCGACGCCACCTGTCGCGATGCGCTGGAGGATGCCGCCGCCCTGTGCGTCAGCCGGGGCGGGCACGAAATCGGTCTGGAAGACTATCTGGAGAAACTGCTCGACACGCGCGAGATGCGCGATCTGGCCGCCCAGTTCGACCTGTCCCTCGACCGTCGCTCCCTGGCCGGCGGCAGACGTCCGCCGGAAAAGCCGCAGGGCCGGTCAGCGCCGGTTTTCGCGCCCCTGCTGATCGGGTTCATCCAGGAGGCCTACCTCATAGCCAGTCTTGAACTGGGCCGCGAACAGATCGACGTTTTTACCCTTGTGCTGGCGCTGCTGGTCAATCCGGCGCGTTACGGCATGCTGCCCTGTTTCCGCGAACTGAGCAACATCCCCGCCGATGCGCTGAAGCGCCTCATGGCGGGCCTGGGCGAGGCCTCCTCCGGCCGGCCGGCCGGGGCTTCCGCACCGCGCGGCGAGAGCTTCTTGCAAAAATACGCGACGGACTTCACGGAAGAAGCGCGCCGGCGGCACATCGACCCCGTCTTCGCCCGCGGCCCGCAGATCCGGCAGATGGTCGACATCCTTACCCGCCGCCGCAAGAACAATCCCATCCTCGTGGGCGATCCGGGCGTGGGCAAGACCGCCGTGGTCGAGGGACTGGCGCTGAAGATCGTTCAGGGCGACATGCCTGATGCCCTGGCGGGGACGCGCCTTGTCGGGCTGGACATGGGACGATTGCAGGCCGGAGCTTCCGTCAAGGGCGAATTTGAAAAACGCCTCAAGGGCGTCATTGACGAGATCAGGTCGTCCGAAACGCCCACCATCCTTTTCATCGATGAAGCGCATACCCTCGTCGGCTCGGGCAATGCCGCGGGCGGTGCCGATGGCGCCAATCTGCTCAAGCCCGCGCTGGCCAGAGGCGAAATGCGGACCATCGCCGCCACCACCTGGAGTGAATACAAAAAATATTTTGAAAAGGATGCGGCGCTGGCCCGGCGCTTCCAGCTCGTTCGTCTTGATCAGCCCACACAGGAGGAGACGCTTGCCATCCTGCGCGGCCTGGTCCCCCATTACGAGCAGGCCCATCACGTCTATATCCGCGATGACGCCGTACGCGGCATAGCGGAACTCTCCACCCGCTACATCAGCGGCCGCCAGCAGCCGGACAAGGCGGTCGACCTGCTGGATACCGCCTGCGCCCGCGTCAAGGTCAGCCTGGGAGCGAAGCCGGCCCTCCTGAGCGCGCTGGAAGAAGAGCTGGCGGTCATCCAGCGCGAATTGCGGGCCCTGGAGCGCGACCAGAGCCACGGCGTCATATCCGGCGATACTGAGGAGAGCGCCGCCCGCCATGCCCGCCTGAGAGGACAGGCCGCCCGGCTGACGGAGCGCATCGAGTCCCTATCTTCCCGCTGGAAGCGGGAAAAAGAGCTGGTAACGGCCATCCTGGCGCGGAGAAAGGCCGTGTTTGAGGCCGCTGAGACGTCGGAGACCGCCGAGCCGGACAGGCCGAAGGAACAGGCCGGAGAGACGCCCGCCGCCCCGGCTGAAGCGGTCTCCCCGGACGAGCTTGCCGCCCGCCTGCGGGACGAGCAGGGCGAGTCCCCTCTGGTCTTTTATGAGGTGACGCCCCAGCTGGTGGCCGAGATCGTGGCCGAATGGACGGGCATCCCGCTGGGCAAGCTGACGGAAGATGCGGCCAGCCGGCTCTCCCATCTCAAAAGCCACCTCATGCGCCGTATCCGCGGGCAGGATCACACCCTGGAGATGCTGGAAAAGGCCGTCCTTACCGCCCGCACCGGCCTGAACAATCCCCATGCGCCCACCGCCATTTTCCTGCTTGTGGGCCCCTCCGGGGTCGGCAAGACGGAGACCGCCCTGGCGATCGCCGATGAGCTTTATGGCGGCGAAGACATGCTGATCAGCATCAATATGTCGGAATTTCAGGAAAAGCACACCATCTCCCGCCTTATCGGCTCGCCCCCGGGCTATGTGGGCTACGGCGAAGGCGGCAGACTCACGGAAGCCGTACGCCGTCAGCCCTATTCCGTCGTGCTGTTCGACGAGGTGGAGAAGGCCCATCCCGATGTCCTCAATCTTTTTTATCAGATGTTCGACAAGGGCGTCCTCGTCGATGGAGAAGGCAGGGAAACGGATTTTCGCAATACGATGATCTTTCTGACCTCGAACCTGGGCAGCGACATCGTGGCGGCCCTGTGCGAAGGGGAGACGCCCCCGGACCCCGCCACGCTGGCGGAGGCCCTGCGCCCTGCCCTGACGCAGTTCTTTCGGCCCGCCCTGCTCGGTCGCATGACCATAGTGCCGTATGTGTCGCTGCGGCCGGACATCATGCGGGAACTTGTGGATATGAAGATCTCCCGCATCGCCGACCGCCTTTTCGCCCAGCACCGTATCCCCCTGCGCTGGAGCGGCGACGTCACCGCCTCCATTGCGGCAAGCTGCACGGTGACGGAGGCCGGCGCGCGCAATATCGATCACATCATCAACGCCTCCCTGCTGCCCAGGGTCGCCTCGGCGCTGCTTGCCGGCAGGGGGCGTCCCGGACATGCGCGGATATGTGTTGACCTGGACCAGGAGCGGGGAGGTTTCGTCTGCTCCATGACGGGAAATGAGGGACGGGAATGAAGCCTCCGCTTCTGCTCTCCCTGTGTCAGCGCCTGCGGGAACAGGCCGGGGATCACGTCGCCATTTCCCGCGTGCTGGCGGAAAGCGTCCGCGAGCTGGAGGGCGCGCTGGCGGCGGGCGTCTATCTGCGGGACTACGCGGGCGAAACGCTGTTCCTTGCCGGCCAGTTCCCCGAAAGCGCCATTGGCGAGGACCCCCCCCGCCTCTCCGCCGAGAACTGGGACGATCCGCTCTGCTACTGCCTGCATACCGGCATGCCCGCCTCCTTCGCGCTGACGGACGAGCTGCCCGAATCTGTACGGAACGTCTCCGCCTCCCCGGACATCCGCTCCTGTGGCGTCTACCCTGTTCCCGAGCTGGGTTCCGGCGGCATGGGGTGCGTGCTGGTTCTGTACCGCAGCCCGTCGCGCACATGCCGGACGGCCTGTCAGTATCTGTGCCTGTACGCCGGCGCGCTGCTCGAACTGGCGCGCGGCCGCAAGCAAAGCGGCTATGCCCTGCAAAGCCTGGAAAGAGAGATCAGACAACTGAAGGCGGACAAGAGCGCCAGACACGACCAGATGCTTGCCGGGAGCGGCCCCGCGGCGCGCAGCCTGTGCGAGGCCGTAGCCCGCGTGGGCGCATCCTCCGCTCCCCTGCTCATCACGGGCGAGACGGGCACGGGCAAAAGCCTGCTGGCCCGCATGGTGCATGACGCCGGCAACCGCCGCAACGGCCCCTTTCTCGCCATCAACTGCGGCGCGCTGACGGCAAGCCTTCTGGAGAGCGAGCTCTTCGGCCATGTCAAGGGCGCGTTCAGCGGAGCCGTCGCCTATCACAAGGGGCTTTTGCGAAGCGCCGACGGCGGGACGGTCTTTCTGGACGAGATCGGCGAAATGCCGCCCTCTCTCCAGGTCGCGTTGCTTCAGGTCCTGCAGGACCACAAGGTACGGCCGGTGGGGGGCGCGACGTTCCACCCCGTCAATATGCGCATCATCGCCGCCACGAACCGCGATCTGGAAGAAGCCATGAACGCGAACGCATTTCGCCGCGATCTCTATCACCGCCTGGCCGTCCTCACGATACACGTCCCTCCCCTGCGGGAACGCCGGGAGGATATCCTCGAACTCGCCTCACTGTTCCTCGAACGCGGCTGCGCCAAAGCCGGCCGGCCCACGCTGCGCCTGTCGCCGGAAGCCTGTCTTCTGCTGCTCGGCTATGGCTATCCCGGCAATATCCGCGAACTGGAAGCCATGATCGAGCAGGCGATCAACGCCACTCCTGCTGATTGCGTCGAACTGGGTGCCGACGATCTCGTCTCCCGGACAGGACGTGCGCTGCATCCCCTCTCCCTGTCGCATTTCCGGGAGATGCAGGAACGGTGGTTCATCCAGCAGACCATGAAACTTTACGATGGAGATATTCAGGCATGTTCCAGGGCCCTTGATGTTCACCCGCGCACCATTCGCCGCCGTTTGTCCTCCCTTCACCCTTGATGAAGGCCTTGCGGCAATGTGGACATAAAGGAGGATATTCATGGAGCTCATGCTGGAAATCATCAGCAGACAAAAATTTTCTCTTCACCAGAGCAATGTGCAGCATGTCTTCCGCGAAGTCGGAGGATACATCGGGCGTGACAAGGAATGCGAATGGGTGCTCCTTGACAAGACGAAGCAGATCTCGCGCCGGCATGCCCTTGTCAGTTTCGAGCATGCCGCGTTCTTCATTGAGGATCTGAGCACCAACGGCATCTACAACGCCCTGGGCAGAGATCGGCTCGCCAAGGGGCAGAAATACCGCATCGAACACGGGAACACCTATGTCATAGGCGAATACAGCATACAGGCCAGAGTCCTGCACGAGCCGGGCTCCTGTCTTTCCGGGCAGAGTCTCCAGAGCGGGGAGATCATCCCCGCCGGCGAGCTCCTGGCGGAGGACCCCCTGATCGCCATGGAGCAACAGGACGAACTCAATGCCCGGGAACGGCTCGGGCTCTATAATGACCTTCTGGGCGCGACGCCTGAAAAAAAGCTGCATCAGGCAGATCATACGGAGGCCTCGCTCGGCGCCATGCCCCAAGTGACGCTCGTCCCGGAGGACTGGAACGAGGAGGATGACGACGCGGCGCCCCTCCCCGCTCCTGCGCCGTCGCCCCGGCCGGATGCGCGCTCCGCCGCTCCCGCCGCCCCGCCTGTTCCGTCTGTCCCGGAGGACGTCCCGCCACCCCCGCTCGCGGATGATCCCGAGGCGCCGTCTCCTGAAGTGGAGGCCTTCTTCCGGGCCCTGGGATTTGCCGCCCCGCCCGCTTCCCGCGAGGAACGGGAGCGCGTCATGCTGCGAACGGCGGAACTGACGGCCGCCGCGGTGGAGGGCATGCTCCAGGCTCTGCGCAACAGAGCCGACAGCAAGAACGAACTGCGGCTGCCCGTGACCACCATGACGCTGGCCAGCAACAATCCCCTGAAATTTTCGCCCACCGGCAAGGTCGCCCTCAATTATCTGCTGGCCCCGCCACAGGACGGCTTCCTGCCGCCGGCCCAGGCCATGCTGAACGGCTTTGACGACCTGCACAGCCATAATCTGGGCCTGATCGCCGGGGCGCGCGCCGTGGCGCAGGCCATACTGACGCGCATCAGCCCCGAGGCCGTCGCTTCCCGCCTGGATGCGACGGGCACGGTGCGTTTCGCCCGCATGCGGCGTTTGTGGAGCGCCTTTGCCAGACTCCACGCGAGCCTGCGGGACGATGACAACGGTTTCGCCTCCTTTTTTCTGGATGATTTTGCCCGAGCCTATGAGATGCAGGTCAGAACGCTCAATCCGGCCTGCCTGAACCGCCAAGGAGACCTTGAATGAACTTCCGCCCCCTCTTCATGCTGCTGGTACTGCCGGCGCTGATGCTGCTGAACGGCTGCTCCTCTCCCCGCATCGGTCTTGAGGTCGCCAGCCTGCCCAACGTGAATCCCGACAGCTCCAGCCGGCCCTCTCCCGTCATCGTCAAGATATACGAGATGCGTAATGATCTGGCGTTCCGGCAGGGAGATTTCCAGACGCTTTTCATGGAACCCATGAAGGTGCTGGGGGCCGATCTGGTGGCCGCGGACGAGCTGACCTTCGTCCCGGGCGAGGCCCGCACCATCGCCTATTCGCCCATGCCGGAAACGCGCCATGTCGGCATACTGGCCGGTTTCCGGCAGATGGAGCGCGCCAGGTGGCGGGCGACGCTCCCCGTCGTGCCCGAGGAGGACAATCTGATCCGCATCGAGCTCAACGACACGTCCCTGCTGGTCATCGAGGCGGACGCCGACTGGTCGTCGGAGGAGCGCGTTCGCAGCTATCAGGAACGCACGGGGAAGGCCGAACGCCCCGGGAAAACCGGCGGCGAAGAACGGCCGGAAGCCAAGCCCGCCCCCACCGAACCCGGGCAGGAGGCGCAGCCGTCGCCCGAACAGGAGGCCCCGTCCGCTCCCGGCACTCCCCTGCCCAGATCCCGGCAAATAAGCGATAAGTGAGGACGCGCCATGTTGACTGAACGTGTCGTCTGGACGGAAGGTCTCCAGCTTTGTCCCGTGCATTTCCAGCAGCAGGACAGGTATACCGAATCCCAGCTGGCGCAGCGGAACCTTTTGCTGCCCCGCTACGGCTGGGGCTTCACCGAATTCGTCATCGACGAGCAGTACCTCAATCTGGGCAAGGTGGTTCTCAGCAAGGCTCAGGGCATCCTGCCTGACGGGAGCCTGTTCGAGATAGGGCATGGTCAGGAGGGCCTGTCGCTCGACGTCGAACCCGGGGTCATGAATCGCCAGGTCGTGCTGGCGCTCCCCATCGCCCTGGAGGGATCGTCGGAGATCCGGGAGGAAAAGAATACGGGCCTTTCGACCCGCTATGTCGCGCATGCGGTGACCGTGCGTTCCAACATCGCGGCGGACACGCGCGAACGCGCCATACAGTGCGCCAGACCCGACCTGAAGCTGATGTTCGCGGACGACGTCAGCCAGAGCGGCTACGTCATCCTGCCGATCCTGCATATCGTGGAATGCCGCCCGGACAAATCCATCCTGGCGGACAAGGATTTTACCCCGACCTTCATGCACATCGGGGCATCGCCGCTGCTGTCCGGCTATCTGCGCGAGATCATCGGCCTCATCAGCCATCGGGCCGATCAGCTCGCCCGCCGCATCAGCAGCGCCGGCAGCACGGGCACGGCCGAGATCGCCGATTTCATGCTTCTCCAGTGCCTGAACAGGGCCGAACCGGTCTTCAAACATCTGGACACCACCCCCAACGTCACCCCGGAGGACTGTTACGTCCAGCTCCTTTCCCTGGTGGGCGAGCTCGCCTCCTATGCCGAGGCGGGCAAACGTCCGGGCGACCTGCCCAGGTACAATCACCGGGCGCAGCACCAGTGTTTCACCGATCTCATGGAGCTGGCGCGCTTTGCGCTCAGCATGGTGCTTGAGCAGCATGCGGTCGAACTGCCCATGCAGCAGCGCAAGTACGGCATCACCGTTTCCCCCATCCACGACCGCAACCTCCTTACCGCCGCCAGCTTCATCCTTGTGGCCGCCGCCGACATGGATCAGGAGGCCTTGCGGACCTCGCTGCCGCGCCAGCTGAAGATCGGCACGGTGGAAAACATCCGCGACCTCGTCAACCGGCAGCTCCCGGGCATCCGCATCGCCGCCCTCGCCGTTGCGCCGCGCCAGATCCCCTTCCATGCCGGCAAAAGCTATTTCCATCTGGAGTTCACGTCGGAAGAGCTGGCGCAAATGGAGCTCTCCGGCGGCTTCGCCTTTTATGTTTCGGGGACCTTCCCGGGACTCCAGCTGCAGTTCTGGGCCATCAAGGAGTAAACCATGAAACAGGCGGACATCGATCAGACCGTCTTCCTGAACAAGGGGGAGCCCGCACCGGAGCTGCCCCCTTCCTTCCGAAGGGTAACGACGCCGGCCATGAAAGAGACGCACAGCGCCATCCCCTATGTGGCGCAACAGACCTCCGTCATCCCCGGCGTGGCCGGTCTCAATCCGCTGGTCAGCGCCGCCTCGGAGCTGCTGCTGGCCATCGTGCGCATCCGCGCAACGCGCCAGCCGTCGTCCTATGCCCCCGGGGAGTCGTCCTTCCCGGAAGGCCACGAGGATATCGAACACCTCCGCGCGGGACTGGAAGCGGAGATCCGCGCCTTTGAAGGGCGCGCTCTGGCTTCTTCCGATATAGAACAGGCCCAGATCATCGCTTCCCGCTATGTGCTGTGCACCGCTGTGGACGAGGCCGTCTCCACGTCGCTGCCCGGGGAAAATGGCGAATGGAGCCGGCATGGCCTGCTTTCCACCTTCCACAATGAAACCTGGGGCGGCGAGAAGTTCTTCCAGATCCTGGATCGCTGCATGCAGCAGCCCGCGCGCAATCTGTATATCCTCGAGCTCATGTATCTTCTCCTGAGCCTCGGCTTTGAAGGGAAATTCGGCGTCCGCGAACGCGGCCCCATCGCCCTCGAAGCCCTGCGCGACAAGGTCTACAAACAGATCCGCCTCCTGCGCGGCGAACCGCCGCAAGACTTGTCCCCGGGGGTGGAGCAGCCCGCGGGGCGGCATCATATCCATGCCTATATCCCGGTATGGCTGGTGCTTGCCGTTTTCCTCTTTGCCATCGGCGTCACCTTTGCCGGTTTTTCCCTCATTCTGGAAAGGCAGACGCTGCCCCTGCTTGACAGCATGTCCGCCCTTTCCGGCTCCCCCCGGGAGGTATTGCCATGAGAGCCTTTTTCCGGGCTGTCGCCAACGCGTTGAGCGTTCCCTGGGTGCTTGCCCTTGCGGTGACGCTCAGCCTTGTCCTGTGCGTCTGGTTTTGCGGGCCCTATGTGGCCATAGCGGACCACAAGATCCTGGAGAGCCTCGTCTCCCGGCTGGTGGCGACCCTGCTGCTGGTTTTCCTCTGGGGCTTGTTCGTCGCCCTGTCCACCTCCCGCCGCAGGAAGCGGGAGCTTGCCGATCCCGACAAGGCGGCCGCCGCCGAACAGGTGAGGCGGCAGCGCCTCACGGTGCGCGAGGAACGCGACTACCTCAGGGACAAAATCCGGCAGGCCCTCCGCATCGTCACGCGCTCCAATTTCTATGGCGGCAAGCGGTCCCGCTATTCCCTGCCCTGGTTTCTGGTCATTGGGCCGGAAAATTGCGGCAAGACCTCGTTCCTGCTCAATTCCGGGCTGCAATTCCCGCTGAATGAACAGGCGGACCGCCATCTCTACCAGCTCAAGGCGACGACGCGCTGCGAAACGATGTTCGCCAATCAGGCCGTGTTCATCGACACGCCCGGGCCCTATACGGACGCGCAGCGGGAAAGCGGGCCGCACGCGCTCTGGCGTCTGCTTCTGAAACGTCTGTTCCAGTCCCGTCCCGCCCGTCCGGCCAACGGCATCATCGTATGCGTCAGCATGCGCGACATGCGGGATGACGACGCGCCCCGACGCGAGCACCTTGCCCGCACCATCCGGGAAAGACTGAGCGAGGCCCTCCAGACGCTGAAAACCCACGTCCCCGTCTTTCTGGTCTTCACGAAATGCGACGTCATCCCCGGCTTTGCCCAATTCTTCGCCCAGTTGCCGCGCGCGGAGCGCGAACAGATTTTCGGCTGTCCCACGGGCGACGGGATCGACATGGACATGAGCAGGCTGCGCGAGGAAACGGGAGAGATGCTCCAGACCCTCAACGCGCAGATCGTCGCCAAAATCCATCAGGAACGCGACCTCGCGGCGCGGGGCGAGATATTCCGCTTCCCGCAGGAACTGGCCGCGCTTGGCCCCACCATCGAGGATTTCATCGCCGAGGCCTTCGGGCCCTCGCGCTATCACCGGCCTGTCATGTTTAGGGGCTTTTTCTTCACCAGCGCCCTGTCCTCGCAAGATGTCCTCAAATCCGCCGCACGCGGCGGCGAACTGGCTTTCCAGACCGGCTTTCAGCCCTCTCAGGGCGATTACGCCAAGGGCTTTTTCATCCACCGCCTCCTCCAGGACTGCGTGATCCCGGAGGCGCGTCTGGCCGGAGCGGACAAGGAACATCCCTGGGCCCTGCGTTTGCGCCGCCACGGGCTGCAACTGGCCGCCGCCGGCCTCTTCCTTTTTCTGGCGACCTTTCTGGGCATCAGCTTCATGAACAACTACATGGGCGTGGAGTCCGTCGCCGGCATCCATGCGGCCTTTGAAAAGCAGCGCGACGCCCTCCCGCTGCCGTCGGACGCCAAGGCCGTGCTGCCGGAACTGGACACGCTGGAAAAGACCCTGCATGTCTTTTCCCCGGAAGAAGACTCCGACATTGCCTACGGCCTCGGCCTCTACCAGGGGGATACCGTGGAGCAGGCCGCGCGGACGGCCTATCTGGACGAGCTCAATGACCGCCTGCTCCCGCAGGTGCGCCGCACGGCCGCGCAGAAGATCGAACAGTCGCTGACCAGCGTCGGGGAGCTGAAACCGGCCCTGCGCGCCTATCTCATGCTCTGCGAGCCCAAACGCCTCAGGCGGGATTTCATGTCCGAATGGCTCGGCCGCCAGTGGTCCGCCCAGTTCATGGGAGATGCGACGACGCAGCGCGAGCTTGCCCGGCATATGGATTACGCCATGCGCCACGGCATCCGCCCTGTCGCCCCTGATGAGGCCCTGCTGGAAAAGGCGCGCCAGGCCCTGCTGAAGATCCCGCTGGCCGAGCTGGCCTATCAGCAGCTTCAGGAAGAAGCGCAGGAAAGCGGCAAGCCGCCCTTCACCTTCCGGGCCAGTCTGGGAGAGAACATGTCGCCCTTTGACGGCGACACCCATCCCATCCCCTATCTTTATACCCGGAAGGGCTATGAGGAGTATTGCGTGGAGCGCTGCCCCGCCATCATCCGCAGCCTGACCGACGACAGCTGGATCTTCGGCTCCAGCCCGCTCACGCTCAGCTCGCTGGACATGGACCGCATCTACAAGGACGTCCGGGCCATGTATTTTCGCGACTATACGCGCTACTGGACGGAAGCCGTGCGCAAACTCGACGTGCCCTCCCCACGGACGCTGTCCGCCGCCGCCAGCACGGCGGAACGGCTGACCTCGGGCATATCCCCGGTGACGCTGGTGCTGCGGGAGGTGCGCGACAATACCGACCTCATCCTTGCCGAGACCGAAGCGGAACCCGTGGCCGACGCCCTGGAAGCGCAGGCCCGGAAAAAGGCTTCCCGCAAGGCCGGGAGCGTCCTCGGCGCACAGGCCGGCAAAGCCGTGACCGGGAGCGCCGCCGACAAGCTGGCCGCCGCCCGCGCCAGGGCGCGGGACGAGGCCCAAAAGGACGCTCGCGCCGTGCGCCAGTATTTCCTCCCGCTTGTCAGCCTCATAGATGCCGACGGCAACGCCGCCCCGGCGCTCAAGGCCGCACACGACGCCATGACGGACACGGGAGCGTACCTGACGAAGCTGCACGGCAGCGATGACCCCGCCCAGCGCATCTTTGCCGCGCTGCTGGAGATTGCGGACGGCAAGGATGAGACCCTGCGGGAACTGGAACATGCGGCAGGAAAGCTGCCTTCGCCCGTGCGGGGCTGGTACGAAAGCGTCTCCTCCGGCGCTTTGCGGCGCATGCTCTACCTTGCCGCGGAGCATATCAACCAGGCTTATACGCAGCGCGTCGTCCAGGTCCATGAGCGCGATCTCAGCCCATACTATCCCTTTGACAGCAAAAGCGGCAGGGACGTCAGCCTTGAGGCCTTCAGCGCCTTCTTCCGCTCCGGCGGCACGCTGGACAGCTTCTACGACGCCTATCTGCGTCCCTTCGTCAATGGCAACGGCACGCTTCGCAGCATCATGGGCAGGACGCTGCCGCTTTCTCCCCAGGCGCTGACCCAGCTTACCCGTGCCAACCGCGTACAAAGCGCCTTCTTCTCCTCCGGCCGGGATCTGGGCATCTCGTTCACGCTGGAGCCCTACGCGCTCGATGCCGCCCTGAAGCGGGTGACGTTCGCCGTGGATAACGAGACCGTAAGCTACTGGCACGGCATGGTGCAGGGGAAAAACTTCTCATGGCCCGGCGACCACAGCCGCGCATGGCTGGAGATGACGGACCTCAACGGCATTGCCAAGCGCGGCGATGCCCGCGGCAGCTGGGCGATCTTCCGCATCCTGCAGACAGGCGTCATCAAGAAGCAGGAAAACAACACCTGTCTCATCGAAATACGGCAAAACGGCAGCTGGGCCCAGTTCCTGATCCAGTTCCGAAACCGCCTCAACCCCTTTGATCCGGCCGTGTGTTCCTTCACCCTGCCGGCCTCGTTGCAGTGATGTCCGGCCCATCCCGTCCGCATATCCCGCAACGGGAACGCCGCCATATGGCGGGGCGGGGATGGACCGCCCGCCGGCGGCTCCGCGCGCCGCGGGGAGTCTTCCGCCCCTCTTGCGGAAGCCTTCCCGCACGCGCCCGGCGGGAACGGCGCGAAGCCCCGGACGGTCTTTGCGCGAAACGCGCCGCAAGGAATGACTGATGTTCGTCCCGTTCCGCGTCCGTTTGCCGCGGCCCTGCCTCCCTCCGCACAGGTCCCCCGTTCCGCTGTGCATGTTCTGCGGGCTTTTGTGGCTTGCCGTCCTCACGGGCTGCACGGCCGGCATGACGCCGGAAGGACGCGGCATACCGGCTTCGCGCGCCGTCACGCTCCGCCGGGAGTATCTTCCTCCCTTCGGCGGTCAGACCATCCGGCCGCCGCAACGCATGGCCGATGTGGCCACGCTCTGGATGCCGCTTACCCGCGAGGAGCAAATCCGGCTTGCCGCCTATGACGACGTCTCTGCCTGCGCGCCCCCGGCGGCGTGCTTTTCCGCCGCCGCGTGGCTGCCGCCCTCGGAACAGGGACTCATGCGGGAATATGTCTACCGCCTCACCGTCAGCCAGAAGACGGTGACCGGCAGGGTGCTGGCCCGGGCGGCCCGTCTGCTGCCCATGATCGCCGCCATCCTGAAGGAACAGTCCCTGCCGCCGGAGCTGGCCGCCCTGCCGCTCGTGGAAAGCGCCTTTGAACCTCAGGCGGTCTCTCCGGCCGGGGCCGCCGGACTATGGCAGCTCATGCCGGCCACGGCCCGACGTTTCGGACTGACGGTCGATGCGTCATGCGACGAGCGCTTCGACCCCCGCCGCTCCACGGAAGCCGCGGCCCGCTACCTGCGCTGGCTCAATGGGCATTTTCGGGACTGGCCGCTGGCGCTTGCCGCCTACAACTGCGGCGAAGGGGCCATGACCGGCTTTCTGCGCCAGTGCGGGGCACGCAGTCTGGGGGAATTGTCCGTTGCCGGTCGCGACATCGTGCCACAGGAGACCCTGTGCTTTGTCCCCAAATTCGTTGCGGCGGCCTCCATCATGCTGGCGGGCGGCCATATATCGCAGGGCAATACGACTGCGCCGGGCCCGTCGCCCCGACCGTCAGACCGGCAGGCGCATCCTGTCTCTTCCCAGAAAAAGGCCCCGCTCCCTGCCCGGCCGTCCGGGAAGGACGGAGCGCCCATCCCAAAGGTTCCCGCCATGCGGAGGATATCCCGATGAACAGCTTTCCCCCATCCCGGCCGGCTCCCTGCGCCGCCCCCCAGCTCAACTCCTGGGGATGGTCGCGGCCGGGAGAACGCGGAACGGAAAATGAAGACGCCTTCCTCAACTGGCCGGAACGCCGTTGCTGGGCCGTGGCGGATGGCGTGGGAAGCAGCGCCTACGGCGGCAATGCCAGTCGTCTGCTTGTGGAAAAACTCATGCACATCCCCGAAGCCGCCTCGCTGGACAGTCACGTCCGCAATGCCCGCGCCTGTCTGGAGGAAGCCAATACGCTCCTTGCCTCGCATGCCTTGTGGCCCGGCACGGCGGCCAGCACCATCGTCGCCCTGCTCGCGCACGGGGAACAGGCCGCCTGCCTCTGGTCGGGCGACAGCCGCTGCTATCTGCTGCGCCGCGACGTTTTGTACCAGTGCACACGCGATCATACGCTGCGTCAGGAAAAGATCGACAAGGGGGAACTCACCGTCCCGGAGGCCTATCGCATGGTGCGGGGAAACATCATCACCCAGGCCATCGGGGCATCCGCCGCCAGGATAGATGAAGTGCGCTTCACCCTTTGTCCCGGTGACCGCCTTCTGCTGTGCTCCGACGGGCTGACCGGCATCCTGGACGAAACGACGCTCGCCGCGCTGCTGCGCCAGGGCACTGCCCGCGCCTGCGCCGAGCGCATCCGGGACAGCCTGTCCTCCTGCTCCCAGCCGGATGACGTGACCCTGATCACCCTTGTCTGGTCATAGCGCATGTTGCCTTTGCAAAAGATGACATGCGCGGTGGCGGCACAGCGCCGCCCGGCCCAAAGCGAGCGGAAAAACCGCGTTTTTTCCGCGAAACGGCAGGCCGTATGGTTTGAAACGCAGTGCGTCTCAAACAGAGGTTGCTCGAGAGGAAACGGCATGCGCACCAGAAAAAAAACCTCCCCCCCACGGCGCGATCAGGAATCGGCACAGGCCGGAGACGGCGTCCGCACGGTGCGCGCCGGCGGGGAACACGCCTCCCTGCGCTTCCTGCCGGAACGCCGGCTCGGCGTCGGGGGGCTGTGCGAAGTCCATGCCGCCAGAGATCTGCTCAGGCTGGAATACGACGACGGCTTTCCGCAGGTCGCCGTAAAATGCCTGCGTGCGGAATTTGCCCATTCGCCCGTGGCGCGCCGCCTTCTGGCCCGGGAATTTTTCGTTGTCCGCCATGTGTCGCATCCCGGCGTGGTGCGCGTCCATGACCTGCACGAGGAAAAAGGCCGGCTGTGCCTCAGCATGGAGCTCCTGTCGGGCCGAACGCTGTACGACCTGCTGGGTCGGCATCAGGCGGGACTGGGGACGGCGGCCATCCCCCTTGCGCGGCAGCTGTTCCGCTCGCTGGCCCTGCTGCATGGTCTGGGCATAGCGCATGGCGACGTGAAGCCAGCCAACCTCATGCTGGAACGGGACGACCGCCTTGTCCTGCTCGATTTCAACACGGCGGAAGTCCTCCCCCAGCCGGGACGCGCTGCCTCCCCCATCAGCCAGAGCCTGCGCTCCCATCTCGGCCTGACGACCTACAGCCTGCTGCACGCGTCGCCGGAACGCCTCGAAGGCGGCCCGCCATCCTTTGCCGACGACGTCTTTTCCGCCTGCTGCACCGTCGTTGAACTGCTCGACGGCGTCCACCCCTTTGCCCGCCGCTCGGCGCTGGAAGCCAGAAACAGCGGCATGCCCCGGCCGCGCCTGTCCATCGGCGGCACGCAGGAAGGCAAACTGCTGCTGCGCGGCCTTGACTTTTCCCCATCACGGCGTCCTCCGGCCCAGGAGCTGGAAGATGCCTTTCTTTCCCGAAATTTTGCCGCCAGGTGTTTCGCCACCCTGCGCGCTCATCTGACAACAAAGGAGTTCTGATCATGCCCCTGACCAAAGCCTTGCTCTGCGTTCTGGGAAAAGCCTCCGCCCGGGAGGAGGAAAGCCAACTGCGACAGGCGGGGTTCGCTACCGCCGTCCTGCGCTGGGAGGAACTTGTCGGCCGGACACAGGACTGGATGCAGCTTTCTGAAATTCTTGATGACCCCGCCGTACAGGCCTGGGTGATGGTCGGCGAGCCGGAGGCCTTCGGCCCGGATGTGCTGAGCATGACGAGCCTGCTTGCGCTTTCGCTGCTGCGGGAGACCCAGCCCGGCATGGCCTTTGTCCTCCACGGTCAGGGCCCAATGCCCGCGCTGCCGCCGCTCATGCGCCATGCGAAAGTTTGCCCGGCACATGCCCCCTTTGCGGCCCAGCTCATGGCCGCCCGGTTCCGGCCGGGCGCGACGCTCGCCACGCCCTTTCCTGTGCGGGCTGTTCTCAGTCCCCTGATCGGCTTGTGGCTGGAGATCGCCCCCGCCGATGGGCGGCAGGAAGGCTTCACCATCGGCGCTCTGGAAGCGGAGATAAGCGCCTTTGGGGTGGGGCCGCGCGGCGCGGTTCCGCAAAAAAGCCGGCTTGACCATCCCGTATCGGGCATACAGGGGACCATGAACGACATCCCCTTCTCCGCCTGTGCGGCCCGCAATGCCATAGGGGAAAACGAGGCCTGCTACTGCAAGGTGGAGGGCATCCCCCGTGGCGTATTTCTCGGCGACTATCTGCCGGAGACGGCGCAGGACGGGGAGGTGGAGCTTATCCCCTTCGCCATCGACCGGTAGCCAGACTCGCGGCGCACGGAAAAGGGGAGTTCCGCCATTGATGGCAGATTGTCAAACGAAAGTTGGCACAAAGAATACCCCGTCTTCCCTTATTTTTCCACAGTTGTCCTGTAACCGGACTTTTTGCGCGGGCGGTGGGTTATGAAGGCCACCGCCCGCGCCATCTCTTGCTCCCAAGGTCCTGACGTTTCGGATGCGGGGGAAATATTGCCGGAGCAGTCCGTTTGTCTGCTCATTGAGCCACCGCTCACCGGACAGCCGCCGTGGCAGATAGCGCGTGTGGCGCAAAAATGCCTGTCTGTCTGTTTGTCGCGTTGCTGTCGATCCCCATAAGGCCCCTTCGTCACCTACCGGGCGGCCTGCGGCCGCCCTCGGGTCGCTGCCGGAGCGGGATCGCCCAACCTTTCCGCAGCGGAGCGGGAAAAGGCGTTCTCGTCATCTTTTCCCCAGGTTCCCCATCTCGCCCCCAACGCGCGTTTGCCGGGGGAACGTCAGGGACACGAGCCCCCCAAGGCAAGCGGAGCGTGTACAGTTTACATGTCTTATCTGGTAAAATCATTTGCAAAATTTGTGTTGACAGACCCTAATTGGGGATATGATCGCCGTTTCGGCTGCGTTCCCCTGAAATGGCCGCCGGGCTGGAGCCAAAACTGGCGGCAATGTTTCTGAGATCTTTTTCCCCACAGGGCCGCTCCGGGTGCTCTGGTCCACGAGGTAAGCGGAGGTAAGCGTCGTCTATTGCCGTCCCTTCCCCCCTGCCGCCTTCCACGCGCTCATGCCAGGTGGCGCATGGCCGCCAGCTTGTCCAGCAGCGCATCCACCCTGCTTTCCACCGCATGCAGGTCGTTCTCTATGGCGGCGCGCCGACCGGCGAGCCGGCGGATGCCTTCACTGGAGCTTGGCGCGGCCTGCACCAAATAGCGGGCGGGCAGCCAGACGTTATGGCGCAGCACTTCCGCGCGCGGCACACGGCGGCTGATGCCGGGCACTTCTTCCCGCCGTTCCCTGTACGCCGCTATCTTTTCCAGCTCCCCGGCATCCAGCTGAACCTGCATCCCGCTCCGGCGGCCCCAGCCTGACAGGTCAAGCATGAAGATGTCCTCCTCCGCCTGTCGGACGCCCCCGGCTTTGCGCCGGCGGTCAAAGAGCAGCAGGGCGCGGGCGGTGGTATCGCCCAGCATGATGTTGCCCGGCAGCAGGATGACGGCATCCAGCAGGTTCCTGCTGACCAGATCGCTCCGGCGAGCGGCGTCCTCATCTTCCCGGAACAACAGGCGCATGTGCGCCAGCAGCACGGCGCGTCCGTTGTCCAGATCGAGCTCGTTGAGATGGCGGTAGACGATGTGCATGGCGTCGTCCCTCGCGGCTGTCCCGGCGCTGATGGCGACATCCTGTCCCGGATCGGGCGAGCCGCAAAGCACCCTGTCGGCAAGGGAAAAAGAGGCTGCATAGTCCGGCATGCCGCGCTCGGGCGGAAGGTCGGCCAGCGGATCGCTTGTGAGGGCGACCACCCCGCTCAGATACGGCAGCAGGATGCCGAGCGGTGAATCCCCGCCCTGCCCGGAACAGCGCAGACGCTCGGCCACCGGCAGCGTGAGGGCTGTCTCCGCCAGCAGGTTACCGTAGCCCATTGAGGGATCACACACCGTTTCTCCGGGCGCGACAGCGGCAAGGCGTATCATCAGGCGGGCGAGCCAGCGCGGCACGATGGGCTGTGGCAGGGATTTGCCGCGCGAAACGGCATGATCGGCCAGTTTGTCCAGCAGCAGATGCGTGGCCAGATCCCGGTCCAGCAGGGGCATGTCCGCAAAGGCGGCGAGCCGGGCGCGCAGGGCTGCCGGGTCGGGGAGGTGGGCCGGGCAGAAAAGGCAGTCCCGCCGGCGGCCCAGCGCCGTGCGGATCAGGACGGCCAGCAGGGGCCATTCGGCCTCCTCCCACGGTTCGTGCGGTTCGGCATCGGCGTTGCGCGCGGGAGCGGAAGCCTGCCGCGTGTCGATCTGCCGGATGAGCTTGTGGAAAAAACCGGGCGGGCAGAGCTGCGAGAGCGCAAAAAAGCCTAGCGTGGCCTCCACTTCCCTCAGGTAGGCATAGGCCTCCCCGAACCGGCGTGTGCAGGGATGCGCGTCGAACCAGTCATGCGCCGTGGCGCAGCATGCGCTGACGCTCCGCTGCCACTGGCGGTATTCCTCACTGCCGGGGAGAGTGACGAAAGGGGTGTCCATACGCGGCTCCTTACGGGCAGATGCCGGTATCGTCGGCAAGATCGGCCATGAGCGTTTCCAGCTCAGCCGCGGCCGTGCGGGCATCCGGCCTGAACGGCGGTTCCGGCGCGACGTCGCTGCACGAAACGTCTCCTTCTTCCTCCTGCTCGCACAGGGACGGCATGTCCGGCGCATCCTGCGACCGTTCATAAAAGGCCGTATCGATGTGCCGGGCATGGTGGAGCAGCGCATCTTCCACCATCGTCCGCCGGTCCTCGATGAGCTGCCGGCGGTAGCGGAGCTCCTGATGCAGCAGGGCCGCCGTCTCCATGATCAGCGCCTGAGCTTCACGCGGCGGCAGGGGTATGGGCAGGTCGCTCAGGTCGCCCTTGCGAAGCACCTCGGCATTGTCGCCGGTGCTGCGCGAGCGCAACTGGCTTTGCGTCCGGGGATGGTTGAGCAGCCAGTGCAGGTAGGCCGCCGAAGCGGCTGGCGACGTGGGAGGAAGGTCGAGCTTTTTGCGGATGGATGCCTCCAGCACCTGCCGCGGCCGTATGATGATGATGGGAGCGGCCGCCACAAGGCGCTTCACCCCCGACGGCAGTTTGGGAGGCGCATCCAGCAGCGTGGCGTCGTTGACCATGCTCCGGGAACGAAAAAGGATGTCATGCCGGCGAAGATGAAAATGCGGCTTGACGTCCGTCAGATGCACGCGGGTCAGCTTGTCCGTGTGCAGCGTCTCGCCGCTGAGGTCGGAAAGTTGCACGATCGCCGTTTCCCCTTGCGGGTCCGGAACGACGCGGGTGCGAAAGGGATAGCCGACACGGAGCTCGGCCAGAGCCTGGAGAGGGACTTCCATTGAGCAGCCTCACAAAATAATAATGGCAATTATAGAAAAATTTTCTCCCGGGCACAAGCGCTTTCCTTTTCACCACCTTTTCCCTTCACTGCCAGCCGCCGCACAGGCCGTGGACAGGTATGCCTCTTCGAGACTATCGTATAACATATTAAATTTACTTGCTATATTTTTTATAAAAAATAGTATTAATAAAACTATTAAAAATATTCATTATGTAGAAATAAAATTACTTTACACAGTCTCGCTGTTTGGCTAGGTTTGCTTCGTGAACAGCAGCGACGCGTCACGGTCGCTGGCCCGTCATGGGCGACATTTATTTTTATAAATAATATTACAACAGGAGGACATATGGCATCCATCTCCACGAACACCTCCGGCGAACGTCGCATCGGCTTCCTGACCACGCCGCACCCCGTCCCTGCCGCCACGCCGCAGCGAGCCCACGACCCTGCCGCCCTGCTCCAGTTCGACGACGGCGAGGTCGTCAATTTCGAGGACGCCCGCCATAATTGCCTCGTGCTGGGCACGACCGGCAGCGGCAAGACCGCCTCCATCATCCTGCCCGCGGCGGAACGGCTCATCGCGGCGGGCTTCGGGGGCTTCGTCGTGGACATCAAGGGCAATTTCACCGATCAGATCCGTGCCATTGCCCGCGCTCACGGTCGGAAACGGGACATCCTCGAACTGGGGACCAGCCCGCAGGCCCGCAAGGTCAACCTTCTTGCCGGCGCGTCCGCCCAGCGCATGCACGACATCCTCCAGCAATTCATGTCATGCAGCGCCGCGCCGGATGATCACAACAGAGCTTTCCACCTGCGCGGCCTGCGCTGTGTCGTCGATGCCCTGCTCATGCTGCACATGATGGCCGAACGGGGAAAGCTGCCCATGCATCTGTGCGTTTTGGAGCGTCTGATGAATGATGAGGAATACGCGCGTGACTGCTTGAAGCGTTTTTGCCGGAGCATCCAGGACGAGGACGACCCCGAGGCACATGATCTGGTGAAGCGCATCAAGGGTGATCAGTTCCACTTCATCTCGGAAGGAGTGCCCAAGGATATGCACACCACATGGCAGGAGCAGGTCGGGTATCGGCTTGGCGTCATCCGAACGACCCTGCAACTGCTGCATCAGTCGCGCAATCTCATGGATCAATTCTTTGCGCCCGGCAAGCCGGCGCCAAACATGGCCCGGGCCATTCACCGACAGCGCAAGATCGTCGTCCTGCGCCTTGCGGCGGACTGCGGGGAACTGGGCGCCGTGCTGGCCCGCACGCTGCTACGGGACTATTACGCCTCCGTTTACGCGCATGGCCTCCAGCTCCCCGAGGGCCAGTACACCTTCTGCATCACTGATGAAGCGCAGGACTTCATTTCAGTGAACAGGCTGGATCAGTACAACGACAACTCCTTTCTGGCCCGCAACCGCGAGTTCCGCAATATCAGCATCATGGGCACACAGTCCGTGGCGGCGCTGGTGGCCCGCACCCACGATGCCGAAGCCGTGGAGGCCATGCTGAACAATTTCAATGTGCGCGTGTTCTTTTATTCGGATGATCCGCTGACCCAGCGGCTGGCGGATATGCACGACCAGACGCCGCTGACCGCCTACAGAAGGGGCGAGGGGCTGCTCGTCAGGATTGATGCCGCAGCCGGGCGGCGTGTCGTGGGGCGGGTCAGCGTGCAAGCCATGCACGATGCCTTGCAGGGGATCCTGACGGCCCACAGAGGCCGCTGTGTCAGCGCGGCCCTGCCCTGCCGCGCCCCTTCCCGGCGGCAGATGCTGCACAAGGCGCAACGGGAACGCGCGCTGGAAGAAGCCTACCTGCACATGACGCCGCAGCCGAGGCAGCGCCTGGTCTTTCCCCGCCAGGGGCCGTTCCCCGCGCAGGCGGAAGCGGAAAGCAGGTTTGCGGCGCACCTGGTGGAGCAACTGCCCTTCGGCCCCAATAACGAGTAGGGAGGATCGCGCGGCGCGTCCGCCATGCGGGGGGCGCGTCGCTGACGGGATCAGCGGGGGCGGGGGGAGCGCGTCTGTTCCGGCTCCTCCAGCCCCTGTTCCCGCAGCCGGGCGGCATAGAGGGCAAACAGCTCCCCGGGAGCGATGGCAAGCGCATCCGCCAGCCGGATCAATGTCCGCGCGCGCGGCTCGAAGACGCCGTGTTCCAGATAACTCAGGTAGCGCTCGCTGATGCCGGAGGTGCGGGCAAGGGCATACTGGCTTATGCCGCGTTCCTTACGCAGGGACACCAGCATGTCGCCAAAAGGGCATGGCGGGGAATTCTTGCTCATCTTACGATGCTAGCCCAGTTCGGCCAAAAAAATTACCCGCTAAATTCAGCGGTTATGTTACACGTCAACACCCTGAAATGCTTGACTTGACACGCCCCCTCTCCTTCCTGTACCTGCTGAATTCAGCGGGTATATATGATCCCGTATCCACCCCCACAAGCTCCCGGGAGAGTACACATGAGATTCCCCTCCATAAGGCAGGTCCTGCACCAAACAGGCATGGGCAAAATACTGTCCGTCACGCTATTCTGTCTGTATTTTACGTTCTGCATCACGTTGATCTCGGCCTTTTCGTATCCCAATTACGCCATAAAATATCTTTTGACAGCGATCTGCCCTGCAAGTTTGTTCATCCTCGTCCTTTCCATCGCTCGGGGCAGGCTGTTCACGACGCTTGTCGTGATCCAAGCGGCATATCTTTCGTTTATCAATATTTTTTTGATCTATCATACCGCCCTGAATGGTGTTCCTGTCGCGAATGAAGGCTTCTTCGTTATTTTTGAAGCCTTCTCGCAAGAGAATATTCATGAAAATTGGGGATGGATAAAATCAAACTTTTCCATTATGGGGATAGCGCTTATCATCCTCTCCATTTCAGTATTTATTATTGTCACAAAAAAAAGCTTGCGATACAGCAGACAGAGGGTGAATATCCCCTTTGTAGTCTGCATCACTGCGCTCCTGCTTGCTGTCGGCCTCTATAAATATAAGGATATTGCGGAATTGCTGAGCAAATATCAGCAATCGGCGATCCCTATACACTATGTCAGATACCAAAATGTCATTGCGTCGATGAAAGACATCAAAAAGTATACGGACAGCATAGCATTCACCGCCGCCTGCCGTGATATGGACAAAAATCCGTTATACATAATCGTTATCGGTGAGTCCGCCACGCGTCACCACTGGGGACTCTATGGATATGAACGGGATACGACGCCGCTGATCAGCAAAAAAAATAATGTATTCGTCTTCAAGGATGCCGTCGCAACATCTTCCGCCACACTCATGTCATTGACCAGCAGCCTTGCCGTGGACACTGCCGATGGCAAAAAAATTTCCCTTGCGGATTTTTTTGTGGCAGCGGGATTCCGCACGGAGCTTTACTCCAACCAGCCCGCAGGCGGACGCCATGATACTGCTCTTGGCTATCTGTTCAACAATATCGAATGGAAATACCACGCATCAAAATTTGGACAGTATGCCCAATATGATCAAATCATTGTTGCAAAAGCGATCGACGCCATAAAAAAGAATGATGTGCCGACGGCGATATTCATCCATTTGCTTGGATCGCATGTCGACTTTTGCGACAGATACCCAAAAGAGTTCGCCCGATTCACATCAGACGATGTCATCCGCGACAAGCCGTATATCCCACAAGGAAAAAGAATATCTGCCGCACAGCGCATCAACTGCTACGATAATTCGATATATTATACCGATCATCTTCTTGATAGGATCATAGATGCCGCGAAGGATAGCGGACGATACGGCTTTGTGCTGTATTTTTCCGATCATGGGGAAGAAAATTTTGAGTTCAGGGACCATTTTGGGCGCGGTGGACTCAATTCGACGATAGTTTACGATATTCCCATGATCATATGGACATCAGAAGATTTTTTGCGTGAGCATGCTGAGATGCTGACTCCCGCCATATTGCGGCAGCCTGTCTGGATGAAGAACCTCCTCCCTTCGCTTGCCGATCTTGCCGGGATACGTTCCGAGCATATCGACATAAGCAAAAGCTTTTTCCGGCCGCATGCCGCCGGAGAAGTACGCCTGTGTGACGACAAGCCCTATGAGTCTCTGGCAGGCCATGCGCGCATGCCCTGAACGCTTTTCGCGTATCCCGTGTGCGGGCAAATGTGCGTGGTGTCCTGACGCACCATCCTTTCCCCTATGCGCCCGTGCCGGGAAGGAGGCGGAGCATGCGCCATGCGCCCTCCAGCAAGTATGCAGAGCGCATGCAGATATGCTCAACAAGCGAAAATCATGGGAAAAGCGGATAACAGGCCCTGGCGGTGCAGGGAGCGTGCGGCGCGCCGGCAATCCCGGAGTGCGGCGGGAGAGGACGCCGAAGGCGATGAGGCGGCGGGCGGCCTCATCCTGAGCGGGAGCGTTTGCGGCGATCGCCGCCGAAGGAGGGAGCCTACACGTGCAGGAGCACGGACAGGGGCACGCCATCCAGCACGCGACGGCCGTTGAGGGCGTCCAGCTCCATGAGCATGCAGCAGCCGGCAACGGTGGCGCCGCTCTGACGCACCAGCTCCAGCATGGCCCCGATGGTGCCTCCCGTGGCCAGCACATCATCCACGATCAGCACGCGATCCTCCTTGTGCAGGGCATCCTTGTGCAGACAGAGCGCGTTGGAGCCGTATTCAAGGTCGTAGCTGACGGAAAAAACGGCGCGCGGCAGCTTGCCGGGCTTGCGGACGGGAGCCAGGCCGATGCCGAGACGCAGGGCCAGGGGCGCCGCCAGCAGGAAACCCCGGGCCTCGGGAGCCATGATCATGGTGGGGCGCAGGGGGCGTGCCGCGTCGGCCATCCGTTCGATAACGCCGCCAAAGGCTTCGGGGGAAGCCAGCAGCGGCGTGATGTCGTAAAAGAGGATGCCGGGCTTGGGATAATCGGGAACCTGTCGGATGAAAGCGCTGATGTCCATGACGATCCTTGCGTGCGGGAAAGGGGTCGATAGCGGGCCGGCGACAAAGACGGCGCATCGTTTCCACCATAGCATGGCGCGGCCCGGCCGTAAAGCCGTCATCGCCGTTCGGCCCGGCGCTCCCCTTCCGTGATGCGGCCCCGCCGCATGGCGGCACGCCGGCTTTCCGTATCACTTTGAGACTTGACAGCCATCGGGAAGAGTTCCTACAGAGGAAGAAAGAGCGGACTCGCGGCTGGCGCAACGGGACGGCCCGGACAGACAGGCGCACGCCTGGATGCTGCCCGTGTGCGCTGCCTCACGGATCAGGTCGGCAGCAAGGAGTTTCCATGATCGGCGTTGATATGAAAGGGCTTATCGACAGGTGCGATACGCTGTGCACGCAGGCCTTGCATGCCGCGGCGGGCCTTACCGTCAACCGTGAGCAGTATGAGGTGACGGTCGAACACTTCCTGCTCTCCTGCCTTGAGGAGGAACGCAGCGACGCAGCCCTGATCCTGACGCGTTCCGGCATCGAAAAGGCCGTTCTCCAGCGGGAGTTGCAACGCAGCCTTTCCCTCCTGCGCAGCGGCAATACCGGGCGTCCCGTCTTCTCGCCGACGTTGCAGGACGTGCTGGAGGCCGGCTGGCTGGTATCCTCCGTCGATCTGGGCGCAACGGCCATCCGCTCCGGCGGCGTGCTGCTGGCCTTTCTCCGGCGGCCGGGTTTTTACGCTCAGGGCGATTATCCCGCCCTGCTCCGCGACCTTGACGGGGACGCCCTCCTGCGGGAGTTCGCCCGCCTGACCGCGGATTCCTGCGAAGCGGACGCCTGCCTGCCCGCGGGACATGCGGACGCTGCCGCCCGGAGCGAGGCCGCGCAGGGCGGCGAGAGCTTTCTTGCCCGCTTTTGCGAGGACTTCACCGCCAAGGCCCGCGCCGGGAAGCTGGACCCCGTCTTTGGCCGGGATCAGGAGATACGGCAGATGGTGGACATCCTTGCCCGGCGGCGCAAGAACAATCCCATCCTCGTGGGCGATCCCGGCGTGGGCAAGACGGCCGTCATGGAAGGACTTGCCCTGCGCATCAGTGAAGGCGACGTGCCGGAGACCCTGCGCGACACGACCCTGCTGGGGCTGGACATCGGTCTGCTGGAAGCGGGCGCGTCCGTCAAGGGAGAATTCGAACGCCGCCTCAAGGGCGTGCTGGACGAGATCCGAGCGTCGGAAAAGTCCATCATCCTGTTCATCGACGAAGCCCATCTGCTCGTCGGCGCGGGCAACGGGGCCGGCGGGGCGGACGCCGCCAACCTTATGAAACCCGCGCTGGCCCGTGGCGAGATCCGTACGTGTGCCGCCACCACCTGGAAGGAATACAAGAAATATTTTGAAAAGGATGCCGCGCTGGCCCGCCGCTTCCAGCTCGTCCGGCTGGATGAGCCCTCGGTGGAAACGACGGCCCTCATCCTGCGCGGCCTGCGCGCCGGCTACGAAGCCTCCCACAAGGTGCTGGTGCGCGACGAGGCCCTGCAGGCGGCCGCCGATTACGCGGGGCGCTACATCAGCGGCCGTTTCCTGCCGGACAAGGCCGTTGACCTGCTCGATACGGCCTGCGCCCGCGTCAAGGTCTCCCTCGTGGCCAGGCCGGGCCCGCTGGAAGATGCCCAGCGCCGGGCACAGGCCTGCCGCCGCCAGCTCGACGCCCTTGAGCGCGATGCCGCCGAGGGCGCCAGCGTGGATGCCGATCGCTGCGCCGCCCTGCGCGAGGCCATAGCGGCGGCCACGACGGAAGCCGCGGCGCTGGAGGCCCGCTGGCAGGAGGAGAAGGATCTGGCCCAGGCCGTTCTGGATGCCCGCGCCGCCCTGAGCGCCGCCCGCGCCGCCGAGGCGACGGGATCTTCGGACGACGGCCCGACGACGGACGGGGATGCCGCCTCCGCCGGCGAGGCCCTGCGGGCCGCCCGCGAGGCGCTGGCCGCCCGTCAGGCCGGCTCGCCGCTGGTCAGCGTGGAAGTGACGGCCGACGTGGTGGCGCAGGTGGTCTCCGACTGGACGGGCATCCCCGTGGGCAAGGTTGCACGGGATCAGGCCGCCCAGATCGCCGACCTCGACCGCACGCTCTCCGCCCGCATCCAGGGGCAGACGGCGGCGCTGCGGGCCGTGGTGGAAGGCATACAGGCAGGCAAGGCCGGTCTGCGCGCGCCGGAACAGCCGCTGGGGGTCTTCCTGCTGGTGGGGCCGTCCGGCGTGGGCAAGACGGAGACCGGTCTGGCCCTGGCCGATGCCCTTTTCGGGGACGAGCGCTCCGTCATCACGGTCAACATGAGCGAATTTCAGGAAAAGCATACGGTCTCCCGCCTTGTGGGCTCCCCGCCCGGCTATGTGGGCTACGGCGAAGGCGGCCTGCTGACCGAGGCCGTGCGCCGGCGGCCCTATTCCGTCGTGCTGCTGGACGAGGTGGAAAAGGCGCATCCCGATGTCATGCAGCTGTTCTATCAGGTCTTCGACAAGGGGACGCTGACCGACGGCGAAGGGACCGAAGTCAGCTTCCGCAATACGGTCATCATGCTGACCTCCAACCTCGGCTCGGAGATCACGCAGGCCCTCTGCGAGGACCCGGACGATCCCCCGGCGGCCGATGTCGTGTCCGCGGCCCTGCGACCGCTGCTTTCCCGACACTTTCAACCGGCGCTGCTGGCCCGCATGCGCGTGGTCCCCTATGTCAGTCTGGGGCCTGCGGCCCTCGAGTCCATCGCCGCCCTCAAGCTGGGGGCGCTGGCCCGCCGTCTGGCGGCCAACAACGGCATGCGCTGCGCCTGGAGCGACGAGGTCCCCCGCTGGCTGGCCTCCCGCTGCACGGAGACCGAGACAGGCGCCCGCAACATCGACTATGTGCTCGCCGGCACCGTCCTGCCCCGCCTGGCCCGCAGCATCCTGGCGCACATGGCCGAGGAGCGCCCGCCGCAGCATGTGCGGCTGGACATCCAGGAGAATGAACTCGTCATGCTGTTTGCGGACGCCGCACAGGAGGCTTCGGCATGAGCAAGCGTCCCGCCGTCCTGCTGACCCTGCTGGAAGAGAATCCCGCGCTGGCCAGCACGCTGGGTGAGGAGCTTTCCCGTCTCGGCGCCGACTGCCGGGCCCATTTCTGGACGCACGACCAGGATGTGCAGGCCCTGGCCCCCCTGCTGGCCGAGGTCTGCCAGCCCGATCACGGGGCTTGGCTCATCGCCGGTGAAGCCCGTACCTTTGCCCGGCCGGACATGCTGCGTGGCCTTGCGCTGGCCGCCCTGGCCGCCCGGGCCACGCGGCAGCAGACAGGAGGGACCGCCCTGCCGATACTGCTTGCGCCGTCCGGCGGCGATCTGCCCCCCCTGCCCACGCCCCTGCAAGACGCCGACATCGTGGTGCGGGGGATCGGCGCCAAGACCATCGCCCGCCTGTTCACGCCGGGCACGGTCGGCACGCCGCCCTACCGGCTTGCGCTCCATGCCCGGCCCGGCCTCGGCCTCTGGCTGGAATGCGGCCCCACTGACGACCCGTGGGAGGGGGTATTGCTCGGCGCGAGCGGCTGCGCGCCGGATGCGCACGGCGTCGGCCCGGCCGGCGTCATCCCGCAGCGCTGCACCCTGCATCACTCCTTGCGGGGGGTGCGGCTCACCGCGGGAGGAAGGGAATTTACCGCCTGGGGCACAGGCAATCACCTTTCTCCGGCGGAAAGTTATTTCGTCCGGCTGGACGGCCTGCCCGATGCCCTGGTGTTCGGTCCGCTGCCAGGCGAGGACGCGGCGGAACTCTTCGTGCTTTCGCTCCACCCGCAGCAGGAGGCATGAGCCGGCATCGCATGCCGTCCATGCCGCCCGCCGCTTGCGCCCCGCCGTCGTCCCGCGGGCCGGCTGACCCAATGTGCCGCCCTTGTTCCTGACCATCGCGTCCGGTCGGGGCGTTTCCTCTCGTGTCCGACCTCAAGGATCCCACATGGCCTCCCCTCTCACTGAGCGTTTTCGTTTTTTCTCTCCGGCACAGGACAAGGAACCTTTCCACGTCATCGGCTTTCGCGGCGAAGAGGGGCTGCACCGGCTCTTCGACTTCCAGATCGATCTTGTCTGCGCCGATGCCGCCGTGGATACCGGGGCGCTGCTGGCCTCTCCCTGCCGCTTTGAGGTGATGCGGGATGGCGACGCCGATCCCGCCGTCTTTTCCGGCTATCCCGCGGCGGTGGAGCAGCGGGGCTTTTTCAACGGCTATGCCTACTATGCCGTACGGCTGCGCCCGACCTTCTGGAAATTGAGTCAGATACGACAAAGCGCCATTTTTCTGGACAAAAAGCTGGAAGACGTGCTGCGCGAGCTGATGGCCTCGCAGCCCTTTTTCAGCTTCCCTCATGAATTCCGCCTGACGGCCCAGGACTATCCCGTGCCCGAATTCGCCATGCAGTATCAGGAAACGCTCTATGACTACATGTGCTGGCGCATGGAGGAGCAGGGGGCCTATTTTTATTTTGAGGAAAAGAACGGCACGGATACGGTCATTTTTGCCGATGCGCCGCAGTCCCATTCCACGGCTGATGCGCCGCGGCTTTCCTACTCGCCCGCGTCCGGGCTGGAAGGCGATCTGCGGGAGGAGGTCATCGTCTCCTTTGCGCTGACCCAGACGCCGCTGCCGCGCCGGGTGGTGCTGCGCAGTTACGACTGGCGCAATCCCAACAAGCCGGTGGTGGGCATGGCTGATGTGGACGCCAACGGCCTTGGCGACGTCTACCTGAGCAACGAATATGTGGAAAACGACAATGAGGCCAATCGTCTGGCCGCCATCCGCGCGCAGGAGCTCCGCTGCCGGGGCCGCCTCTTCCATGGCGCAAGCTCAGCGCCTGTCTTGCGGCCGGGCCGCATCTTCCGGCTGGAGCGTCATTACGGCGAGCCGTTCAATCGTGACTATCTGGTGACGACAATCACCCATGAAGGCCGGCAGGACGCCTTCCTGTCCCTGGGTCTGGGCATCCCCCTGCGCGAGCCTGGCGAACGCCTCTACTACCGCAATACCTTTACCTGCATGGAAGCGGACGTGCCCTACCGCCCGGCGCGCACGGCGCCGCGCACCCACATCCCCGGCGTGCTGCGGGCCTTTGTGGCCGGGGACAGCAGCGGGGCACGGGCGGAGATGGACGAATACGGCCGCTACAAGCTTACCTTCCCCTTCGACGTGTCCGGCCGGTCGGGCGGTAACGCAAGCTGCTGGATACGTCGCGCCCAGGCGCAGGTGGGCAAGGACAGCGGCCTCGGCCTGCCCCTGCTGCCGGGGACGGAAGTGCTCGTCTCCTTCGTGGACGGCAATCCCGATCTGCCGGTCATCGGCGGCGCGCTGGCCAACGGCGAGACGGGCAGCATCTCCGGCGCGGGCAACGCCAACTTCCAGGGCCTGCGCAGCCCCGGCGGCAACCAGATCACCATCAATGATACGGACAAGAAGCAGGGCATATCCCTCTCCACGCCGACGGGCAGCGGACTGACCATCGCCGCCGGCTCCACGGAAAGCGCCCTGCTCCACTCCGGGCAATTGGCCGAGGCGGCGGGGACAGGCTTTACGCAGCTGGCCAGCTTCGGCCTGTCCCAGTTCAGTGGCTTCAAGACCAGCAGCGGAGCATACCGCTTTGACCATAAAGCCTACTGGCCTGCCTTCATCGCGGCACTGAGCAGCACCGCCTCGTCCGTCATGGACACCCTGGCCGACGGCGCCTGCAAGAAGGACGAGAACAAACTGAAATGGGAGGCCAGCGGCGTCAAGACGCTTGCCACGGCGCTAAATGCGCTTGGCGACCTGCTCGTGGGGCTTGATACCCCTCCGCTGGCCTACGGCGGGGCCATGCTGGCGCAGGATGACCTTGCCAAGACCCTGTTGCAGGTCTCCCCCAGCAGCGGCGAGATGCTTTCCGCCGCGCTGCCCTATTTCAGCGCGCGGCTGGGCTCCCTGGCCAGCAATAGCGTAGAAGTCGCCAAGAAGAGCAAGGCCGCCGACGCGAGCGACGAAAAAAGAGATTCCTACATCGATGCCCTGAGAAGCGCCATGGCGGCGCTTTACGCAGCGGACCAAACTACCTATGCGACGTATGAACAGCCGGATACGTCCGAAGCCTGCAGCAAATACGAGACCGTGGACGGCCAGCTTGAGACGGCCATCGGGACCTGCGCTCCCCGGCCTGGCGACACGGAAGATGAAGCGGCAAAGAAAAGCGGCACAAAGGAAAATCTGGAAAACTGCCGCCAAACGCTTAAAAGTACCTACGCAAACTTCTGCACCGATGAAAATATCAAGGAAGAAGGCGAAAACTATTACGATAACCAAAAAAATACGGCGGGGCGCTCCTATCTCGTGGAAACGGCCGGAGGGCTCATCCCTGAGATCGTTTCGCTCATCCTGTTCTACAGGGGGTATCTCAAGAAAAAGCGCCTCGGCGGTATCCTGCTGCGCGCCAAGGACCGCAACATCACCATGACGGCACAGGATGCCATCGCCATGCATGCCCAGCGCGGCATGCTGCGCAACACGCGCGATCTGCCGCGCGCTGACGCCACATTGACGACAGAGGCCATGGGGGCACAAGAACAATACGCGGCTTCGGACAGATCTACCGAGGATATCGGTGTGATCTCCCCCTATGGGCAGGGAATGGACGGGGCGAACAGCTGGGGCGTGCAGGTCGCCACGAACGCCCATGCCACGGACTTCATGCGGGAAATAGACGCGCTGAGCTGGCACATCAAGACAGATGATACGCCGCAACGCGGCGACTACATCCGCAAACGGGCCACCTTCCTTGCCGACACCACGGAACTGGAGTTCAGGCGCAACCGCTGGTCCTACCAGCGCAGCGAGGAAAATGCCCGCATCACGGCCGACAGGCAGCTCACCTTTACCAGCGGGCCCGCCACCGTCACCTTGCGGAAAACGACAAACGCGAAAAAGATCGCCCTGCTGCTGGGAACGCGGGATCAACAGAGTCAGATCGTCCTGCGCAGCCAAACGCAGGCCAAGAACGCCGCCGTCACGCAGGCGGCCTTCGCCCCCTCCTGCCTTTCCGTGACCTGCAAGCCCGCCAACGGGCAAAAGCCGACGGCGCGTCTTGCCATGAAGGACAGCCTTGCGGCGCTCACCGTACCGGAGGCGTTTTTGCTCCTCTCGAATGGACAGGCCGCTCTTTCCGGAAAAAAATCCAGAGTCGTCTGTTCCGACGCGGGCATTTCCCTGGAACCCCAGACGGGCAAGGTTACGCTGGCGGATATAGAGGTCTCCGGCAACCAGATCGCCGGTACAAAGGACGGCATTTTGACGCTCGGCAACGGAGCCATCAAGATAACGGGCGTCAGCGCAACCATCACCGCGCGGGGCGAAGAGTCCGCCCGGGAGACGGCGCAGCTTGAGAGCCAGCAGGATACGGAGTTTTCGGAAAGCGACATGGCCAATGCCATGCAGGCATTGTTTGGGGAGGAGATGTCGCATGGAACATAAATCCCGCTTTTGCGGCATGATGTGCGTACTTTGGCTCTCCACCGCCCTGCCCGTCCAGGCGGCGGACGCACCACCGCCCGCGCCAGCCGTTTTCGGCATCCGGCTGGGCGATCAGGCGTCCGCCGTGCATGCCCGCATGCGCGAGGCCGGCTACCATTCGCGGGAGATGCTCCTGGACGGGGGCTGCGTCGTGGAGCGCTTCGAACACGTCTCGCCGGATGTGGCCATGCGCCGGACGGACATCCGGCTGTGCGGCCCTGAACGCCGCGTCGCCGCCTGGGAGATCGAAGGCCCCGCGGGGGAGGCCTTTTATACCGCGGCCAGAAAGCGCTTCGGCCTGGGGCCCATGCAGCGGCAGGGCGACCCCGTGGGGGCGGGCTTCGGCAACTACGCGCGTCAGTTCGCCGGGGGCGTGCGCCTGACCATGACCAACACGCGCGGCACGGCACGGCTGCGGCTGGAAGATCCCGCCGCCCTGCACAAAAGCGCCGTCGCGCAACAACAGGACGAGCAGCATCTCGACGAGACCGCCGCCGCACAGGAACGGGCGCGGCGCACGCAACAGGAAGCCTTTTTTTGAGACAGCATGGATACCTACTACCAGAAAGAACTCTCCGTCCTGCGTGAGGACGCCCAGGCCTTCGGACGGCGCTACCCCGCGCTTGCCCCCATGATGCAGCCCGGCTCGGACCCCGATGTGGAGCGCATCCTCGAGGGCGTGGCCTATCTCTGCGGGCGCATCCGGCAACGGCTGGACCAGACGGCCCCGGAACTGCTGCAAACCCTGTTGCGGCTGACCTTTCCCCATGCCGTCCTGCCGACCCCGTCCACGACGCTCATGGCCTTCGCCCCCCGTGCGGATGTGCGCGAGCTCCTGTCCCTGCGTCGCGGGACGGAACTCGCTTCCCGCCCCGTCAACGGCGTTCCCTGCCTCTATACGCTGGATGACGATGCGGCGTTGCTGCCCATGCAGGTCCTCAACATCGCCTTTGACCGGCATAATGACACCACCGGCATCCTGTCCCTGCATCTGCGCAGCGCCATCCCCCTTGCCGCGCTGGGGTCGACGCCCCTGCGCCTGCATCTGGCGGCCCCCTATGCCGAAGCCGTGCAGCAGTATTATGCGCTGCGGCAGGGGCTGGTCAGCATGGAGATTCTGGCCGGCAAGCGCTCCTGGCATCTCGACGCCAGCGCCCTGAAGCCGGCCGTCCTTCCCGCCCACGACCGGCGTCTTGCGGCCGGACGGGGACTGGCCCGGGCCTACATGACGCTGCACCGCTACTTCCTCCAGCCACAGCAGCTGCTTTTCTTCCAGCTCCACGGTCTGGATCGCCTGCCGCTGCCCGACGAAGCCGGAGGATACGAACTGCGCTTCCATCTGCGGGGGGAGGCCGTCCGCGGCGTGACGTTCCGGGACGACGCCTTCCTGCTCAACGTCTTTCCCGCCAGCAACATTTGCCGTGTCGCCTCCGAGCCGGTCAACATCACCCATATGCAGGAGGAATACGTCCTGCGCCCACAGGACGGCGTGCGCCGCTCGCTGGACATCCTTTCCGTGGAACAGGCGACGGCCCTCTTTGCCGGCGGCCGCACGGAGGAGTTCACGACGTTCGAAAACAGCGATCCGCAGCAAGACGGCGGGGTCTATCAGCTGCGCTGCCGGCCATCCCCCGTCAGCGGACAGCCGGAACACCTGATCATGCCCCTGTACCGCTCCGACAAGGTCCTGAGCACGCAGCCGTACACGCTGGCCCTGCGTCTGCGCTGCTGCAATACGACCCAGCCGGCCCAGCTGCAAGTGGGAGACATCTGCGAAAGCACGGACAGCTCCCCGGCGCTGGCGACCTTCCGCAACATACTCGCCCCCACGCCTACCCTGCCCCGGCCCGCCGACGAATCGCTGCTCTGGCGTTTTGTCGGGCATATCAATGCCAACCTGCTCTCGCTGGCCTCGCCCCGGGCGCTGCGCGATCTGCTCGCGCTCTATCTGCCGCCGCCGGAGAGCGCTCAGGAACTTTTTCTGGCCAACCGCCGCCGCTGCGATGCCATCAGCGAATTCTCCTCCGTGCCGACCGAACGCCTTTTTCGTGGCCGGCTCTTCCGGGGCTATGAGCTGCGCCTTGCCCTGCGGCGGGAAGGATTCACCTCGGCAGGGGACGCCTACCTGTTCTGCGGGGCGCTGGACGACCTGCTCGCCGAATTTTCCCTGCTCAACAACTATACCCAGCTGCATGCCAGGCTGGCGAACGAATACGGATCATGGTCATGGACGCCGCATCTGGGCACACGCCCGCTGATCTGATCGCCCTGCTGCGCGAGCATGCGCCGGAGATCACGCTCGGGCAGGCGCTGCGCCTGCTGGAACGCGCCCATGCCGACGCCCCGCATCTGCCGCCGTTCGCCCGGGATGTGCAGATCCGGCCGCATCTTTCCCTGGCCTTTCCCGCGGCGGACATCGTGGACGTGCAGACGCCGGAAGGCGATCAGCCCGTCCCCCCGCCGGCATGGCGGCTGACGACCACCCTGCTGGGGCTGTACGGCACCATGGGGCCGCTGCCGACCTTCTATACCGAAGAGCTCCTGGAGGAAGCCCGCAATGATGAAAGCGTAAGCCGGGATTTCCTCGATATCCTCAACAACCGCCTCTACCATCTGCTGTATGCGGCGGAGCGCCAGAACCGCCTGCCGCGACGTCTGGCGGAAAACCGGGATCTTCCGGCGGCGCATCTGCTCCACTGCCTCATGAGCCGCCCGGAACACGGCCCGGACATGCCGCCCGTGGCCATGACGGAGCTGCTCGTCTGCCGTCACCGTTCGGCCTTGCGTCTGCAACGCTCGCTTGTCGCCCTGCTGCGGCGTGCTGACGTCCGCGTGGAGGAATGCGTGGAACGGCGCGTCGCCATCGCCCCGGAACAGCGGTGCCGTCCGGGTATGGTCAATGCCGCGCTGGGGAAAACGGCCGTGCTCGGCAGCGAAGTACGCGACAGCACGGGCCTGTTCCGCATCCACTTCATGGCCGTCCGTGCGGAGGATATCAACGACTTCTTGCCCGGCGGCCGCTCATGCCGGCGCATCCTGGAACATGTGCGGGGCTATGTGCGGCATTCGCTGGACTGCGAACTCGTGCTGCATCCTTCCCCCGGACCGGCCGAACGGGTCGCGCTGGGGCGCAACAGCCGCCTTGGCTTCTTTCTTGGCGAGACGCGCCGACGCGCGACGGTCACGGTACGGCAGGCTCGCGCAACAGATCGAAAGGACCTTGCCTCATGGACATAGAAAAGCCGGATACGCTGTATTGCGCCGCACAGCCGCTGGACTGGCGAGGCGCGCCGCATCACGCCTTAAGCGCCCTGCTGGGCATCGATCTGCGTACAGGGGAAGCCCTGGCCGCCGAGGCCGCGCTGGCCGCCGCCATGTCCGCCCTGCCGCCGGGCTGCCGGCTTGATGCGGGCATCCCCAAGCAGGACGCGGAATGGCTGCTGGCCGGGGCGGTGACGCCGCGAACCCGCGACGGCAGCGTGGTGGAGATCCGGGTGGGCAGGAGCCGGCGTCGCTTTTTGGTCATGCCGTCGCCGGAGGGAGGCCCCGTGCCCCTGAGCTGGGAAATGACGGCCTTTGACCCGGCAGGCAATCCCCTGGGCGACAAGCGTGCGCCGCTCGTCCTCGATCCCGCTCTGGCGCACGGCGCGCCCGCCTGCCCGCTGCCGCTGGGCCCGTGGCCCTGCCGCATGAAAAACATGGGCACATACGATGGCCGCTGGCTGCAAACACGCTGGCCCGGACTGCCCGATGACGCGGACTGGCATTTTTTCAACGAGGCCCAGCCTCAGCAGCGTCTGCCCGACGGCCTGCGCGGGGATGAGGAGATCTTTCTCTCCGCCTTCGGACCGGAGATCCCCGAACACAACATCCGTCTGCCCGGCGCGCGTCTGCGGCTGGATGTGCTGCGCGCGGGCGAAAGCGACTGGAAAGCCCATGCCGTCGCCGCGGACACGCTCTGGCTTTTCCCCGGGGAGCACACGGCGCTCCTCTGCTGGCATGCCCTTGTCCCCTGCGCGGACGAAAAGCCGTCCGACATTGCCGCCGTACGCTTCCGGCTGCACCCCGAAACCCTGACAAGCCCGCCGCCCGCGCCGGCCGGGGACTTGCCCAAGGCCACGCCGCCGGCTCCCGCTCCCTCCCCGGTCGTCCCCCGGCCGGAAGCGGCTGCGGCAACAGCCGCGGCCGCCACTGCCGCCGGCATGACCGCCTCCACGGCGTCCGCCACGGCCGCCGCGGACGAAGCGGCGGCATCTCCCCTCCCCACGGCGGCGGAGATGACGGCGAACCTTCAGGCCAATCTGGCGGAAAGTCTGCCGGAGATAGATGCGGCGCTGGCTCAGGCCGGTCTGCCCCCGCTTTCGCCGGCCCAGACGGAAGAAGTCAAACAGCGTCTCGCGGCATTGTGCGCGGCGGTCGAGGAGGTGCAAAACACGCCTCCGCCGCCGCTGGAAGAGCAATTGCGGCAGGCCGGCCTTTCCGAAGAGCGCATCGCCGCCGTCAATGGCGCGCTGGATCTGGAGTTGCCTGATCCCACGCTCCATGCCGATGCCGCATCATGGCAGGCCGCCAGCGACGCTTTTCTTGCACGGTTTTCCTCGCTGATGCAGCCGTCGGACAGTCTTACCGACTCCATGTCGCAGATGCTGCGGCTCATGGGGCCGGGAGGCGATCAGGAACTCCGCGCCCTGAGCAACGATCTGGCGGCCCCCCCTTCCATCCTGCTGCAACAGGCGGGCATGAGCCCGACCCATGCCGAGAATCTGCTGACCATGCTGGATGACGTGCCGGACGATCCCGATGCGCTGGGAGACTTTGCACACCGGCTGGAGGCGCAGGCCGGCTTTCCCGCCGGTTCCGTCGCCGACCGCCTGGAATCCTATCAGGCGGCCCTGAAACAACTGATGGGCGATGCCGCCCCGGCCGCCGCTGCCGGTCCGCCCGAGATGCCTGCTGCCGCAGCCGCCACGGGAACGGCCGCGCAGATGAACACGCAGATAAACACGCAGATGAGCGCGCAGACGGTCGCGGAAACCGCCGCGCCGGATGCGTCAGTTA
>NZ_CALUYG010000015.1 GCF_944324935.1 uncultured Desulfovibrio sp.
GTCTGGGCATTCCTGCCTGGCCAATCCGCGCACTCCCCTTCTCCATCCAAAACAGGCAGCAAATAGTGTTAACAGGACCTAGGACAGACGGTTGCGGAAGTCCTCGTAGCCGAAGGCATGCAGCAGGCGGAAGTCCCCGTCAGACCGGAGCAGGCCGATGCCGGGCAGGCGCAGACCGTTGAAAGTGGTGGTCTTGACCATGCTGTAAATGGCCATGTCGCAGAAGATGAGGCGCTGGCCCACGGCAAGCGGCGCGGCAAAGCTGTAGTCGCCGATGACGTCGCCCGCCAGACAGGACTTGCCCGCCAGACGGCAGGTCCAGGCCTTTTCGCCGGCCTCGCCTGCCTGCGCGAGCTCGCCCGCTTCCCGCGCCAGCACGCGGGGCCGGTAGGGCATCTCCAGCACATCGGGCATGTGGCAGGCGGCGGAGGTGTCCAGGATGGCGATGGGCATGTCCGCCTCCACCACGTCCAGCACCGTGGCCGTCAGCCAGCCCGCGTCCAGGGCCACGGCCTCGCCGGGTTCCAGATAGATTTGCGCGCCGTAGGTGCGCTCCATGCTGTCGATGCAGCGGCAGAGCAGGTCCACGTCGTAGTCCGCGCGGGTGATATGGTGGCCGCCGCCGAAGTTGATCCAGCGGCACTGGGCAAGCTGCGCGCCGAAATGGCGTTCCACGGCCTGCAACGTGCGCTCCAGCGCGTCCGCGCCCTGTTCGCAGAGCGTGTGGAAGTGCAGACCGGAGATGCCGTCCGGCAGGCGTTCGGGCATGTGGCGCGGCCGGATGCCGAGACGCGAGCCCGGCGAGCAGGGATTGTAGATGGCCACCGCCCCCTCGGAATGTTCGGGATTGACGCGCAGGCCGCATGCGACAGGGCGGCCGCTTTGCCGGCTGTAGGCCTGTATGCGCGGCCGGAAATGCTCCCACTGGGCCAGCGAGTTGAAGACGATGTGATCGGCCAGCGGCAGGAGCTCGTCCATGTCCGCATCCGACCAGCCCGCGGCAAAGGCGTGGACCTCGCCGCCGAATTCTTCCCGGCCGAGGCGGGCCTCGTCCACGGAGCTCGCGCAGGTCCCGTACAGCGGCCCGTGTCCGCCTCTGGCGGCGTCCCGGCTGAGCAGCGGGAAGGTGGCCCAGGCGGCATAGCCCTTGAGGGCCAGCAGGATACGGGCGTGCGTGCGCTCCTGCACGCTGTTCAGGATGGCGGCATTGGCCAGCAGGCGGGCTTCATCCAGGACGAAGCAGGGGGAGGGGACGCGGGCCGGATCAAGCAGGGGAAGCAGATGGTTCATGCGCTGTACTCGGAAGGAAAAACGGTCGGAAAAAGGGAGAGGCGCAACGCCCCTCCCTCGGTTGACGATACTGGCGACAGGTTTTAGTCCACGTCCACGCACTGCCAGGGCAGGCCGTAGACGTTGAGATCGGCCATGAAGGGATCGGGGTCGAACTGTTCCATGTTCCAGACGCCGGGCTTGCGCCACTTGCCGGTGACGATCATCTTGGCGCCGATCATGGCGGGCACGCCGGTGGTGTAGGAGATGGCCTGCGAGCCCACCTCCCGGTAGCATTCCTCATGGTCGCAGATGTTGTAGATGTAGACGGTCTTTTCCTTGCCGTCCCTGACGCCGCGCATGACGTCGCCGATGCAGGTCTTGCCCCTGGTCAGCGGGCCGAGGGAGGCCGGGTCGGGCAAAAGCTTGCTCAGGAACTGGATGGGCACGATGTCCATGCCGTTGTAGTTCACGGGGTCGATGCGGGTCATGCCCACGTTGCCCAGCACCTTGAGATGGTTCAGATAGTTCTCGGAGAAGGTCATCCAGAAGCGGGCGCGCTTGATGCCCTTGAGGTTCCGCACGAGGGATTCCAGCTCCTCATGGTACATGAGGAAACATTTTTTCGGCCCGATGCCGTCCGGGAAATCGTAGGTCATGCTCCAGGCCAGCGGGTCGGTCTCCACCCATTCGCCGCGTTCCCAGTAGCGGCCGCGCGCGGTCACTTCGCGGATGTTGATCTCCGGGTTGAAGTTGGTGGCGAAGGGCTGGCCGTGATCGCCCGCGTTGCAGTCGATGATGTCCAGCACATGCACTTCATCCAGCTTGTGCTTCATCACCCAGGCCGCAAAGACGTTGGTCACGCCGGGGTCGAAGCCCGAACCGAGCAGGGCCGTCAGCCCCGCCTCGCGGAAGCGTTCCTGATAGGCCCACTGCCATTTGTATTCGAATTTCGCCGTATCCAGTGGTTCGTAATTGGCCGTGTCCATATAGTGGACGCCGCATTCGAGGCAGGCATCCATGATGTGCAGATCCTGATAGGGCAGGGCGATGTTGCAGACCACTTCCGGCTTGACGTCGCGGATGAGGCTGCACAGCTCGGGCACGTTGTCGGCATCCACCTTCGCCGTGGCGATGTCCACGCCGAAACGGTTCTTCACCGATGCGGCGATGTCGTCGCACCGCGACCTGGTACGGCTGGCAAGGGTGATCTTGCCGAAAACGCCTTCAGCCCTGGCTGCCTGCGCCACCTTGTGCGCCACAACGCTGCCGACGCCCCCGGCGCCGATGATCAGAATGTCCGCCATGATGTCTCCTTTTGCGGTAAAGGGCCCGTCGGGCCTCGTCCAGAACAGGATGCGCCCAATCAGGTGCGCGTGTCGTTCACATAGCCTGAAGCGGGCGCAAGGTAAAGGGCGGCGCGGGCCGTGGCCGGCGTTTTTTCCGTGACGCTCTTGGCGTGCCCATGTCTTATGACGGGCCTCCATGATCCTCCGACACGCGGTGCAAAAGGGGAAAGGCAATCCATGGTGGAGCAAATCGTTTTTACCGTTCTGGACGTGGAACAAGGGTGCGGGGATATTGACGCGATGCTGGGACTTTTTTAGGGTAACGAAAACGTGGATATAGGGGGTAGCCATGCGAGTTCCCGTCTTGTCAGCTCCTCTCTCTCTCTCTCTCTCTCTACAGTAAGTCGGTTACTGTTGATGGAGGAGTGCTATGGCGCTTTCCATCAACACTAACGGCATGGCCCGTCAGGCGGCGCGGCAACTCAACGCCCACTACGACAAGGTGGCCGACTCCACGCGCCGCCTTTCCAGTGGCCTGCGCGTGGAACGGGCGGCGGACGATGCGGCGGGACTGGCCATCCGTGAACTCATGCGGGCGGATATCCGGGCCTTGGGGCAGGGCGCACGCAACGCCAATGACGCCATTTCCATGATCCAGACGGCGGACTGCGCTCTGGCCGTTATCGACGAAAAGCTCATCCGCATGAAGGAACTGGCCGAACAGGCGGCCACAGGCACGTATGACTCCACGCAACGCCTGATCATTGATTCCGAATTCCAGCAGATGGCGTCTGAGATAGATCGCATCGCCAAGGCCACGGATTTCAACGGCGTGAAGCTGCTGGACGGTTCGCTTTCCGGGCGGCATGACGGTTCTGGGCGCGGAAGCGAGGACGGCCTCTCGTCCACCGGCGCGCTCAAGGTGCATTTCGGCACGGCCAACGACAGCGCTGAGGACTACTACTATGTGGAGATTGGCGACTGTACATTATCGGGGTTGGGGTTGAGGGATGGCGTGTGGCAGGGCTATAAAGGATACGGCAACGTTCCCTCCATCAATGAAGTCATAGGCAATGCCTATGGAGGCGGGAATACCTATGGCGGAGAGATCATCAACCAGAACAATACTGTCATGTATGCGCCATTGGCTGAGGCCGTGCTGATCATCCCTGCCGGATTACAAAATGTGACCTTGGACCTTGGTGCCATTATTGGAGGCGACCCCAATCAGGTCAGGGGTCAAAATAGTCTCAATATTTTTACCCGTTCCGGAGAGCACATCGCGGGCGTTCCCATCGCAGACTGGAACGTACAATCCCGGCAGGAACATGGGCCGGATACCCAACCGGAAGATGTGCTCACTGCGGAAAATGGATTTGCGGAAGGCGCGACATACGATGCGACAAAGCTTAATGGCAATGGCAAACCTGTGACAAATTATAATATGCTCACAGGCGTCATGACGTATTTTACTGTCAATGGTATGCATATGGGCTATTCTGGCGATGGAGAAGTCCATACCACAACGATGGTAGGAACGCATGAGAAAATAGTAATTGAAACCGTTACTGAAGACCTGATCCTTGTTCTGGGAGGATTTAGAGGCTATAGTTTTACGGCAACTTGGCAACTTCCGGCGGCAGCCGATGTGGCTGCCGCCGGAGGCGGGGGCGACGGCTCCATCGTCTGCATCAAAACTCAGGAGCTTGCCCAGAAAGCCCTGCCGCGCCTTGATCGGGCTATCGTCAGAAAAGACAGCGTGCGTGCGCATTTGGGGGCCATGCAGAACCGCCTGGAAAATACCGTCACGAACCTCAATATTCAGGCCGAGAACCTGCAAAATGCCGAATCCCGCATCTCCGACGTGGACGTGGCCACGGAGATGACGACGTTCGTCCGTAATCAGGTGCTGACCCAGTCCGCTGTCTCCCTGCTGGCGCAGGCCAACGCCTTTCCGCATATGTTATTGCGGCTTTTGCAGGAGTAGCTGGGGATGCCGTGCGGGCTTTTTGCCGCCGCCGGGCTGCGTTTTCAGAAGGATATGGGGAAACATCCGCCGTTCGGCAGCGGAAAGGGATCCCTTTCCGGCAGGCTCAGGCGAGGCCGTCCGGCTGGTAGGGCAGGCGTTCCAGCGGCACGCCGCGGGCGATGTCGGCCAGGGCGGCGTCGGCCTGCGCGCGCATGTGCGGCGAGAAGACGAGCTTGATCAGGGCCTCCTTGCGGTCAAGGACCGTGAAATAGGCCACGTTCTCGTACGCTTCCAGCAGAAAGCGGAAAAGAGCCGTCTGTTCGGCGGGAAGCCGCAGATAGAGCGCCGCGCTCTCACGGGCCGGGGGGAGGACGGCGGAGCGGTCGCGGCGACGCCGCAGGGACGGCGGGAGAGCGGCGTCGGCCATCAGTATATCCCGAAAAAGCGCGCTCCGGCCACCAGCAGCATGGCGAAGATGATGGTGCCGAAAAAGCTTTTGGTTTTCCAGGCCACCAGCAGCGAGGGCAGGGCGGCCACAAGGTAGAGGTTCCCCGGGGTGGGGTCGAACGTGTCGTTGTAATAGAATATCTGCGAAGCGAGCAGGGCCGCCATGACCGACACGGGCACGAAGGAGAGCCAGTGCCTGAGCAGGGGCGGCAGTTTCTCCGCCCGCAGGTACATGACCGGGAGGACGCGGGGGATGGCCGTCACCAGCGTACAGCCGATGATGCACCAGACGAGTTCGGCATGCTGGGCAAGAAAGTTCATGCGCGAGCCTCCCCGGACGGGCGGCACTCCCGTCGGAGCAGGCAGGTCCCCGCGCAGGCGGCCAGAACGGTGGCCATGACCACGTTCCACTGGCCCATGCCGGCGATCTTGAAGCCAAGGGAAAGCACGCCGGCCAGCAGGGCCACCAGCACATGCAGGCGGCTCACGCACTGCGGCACCAGCAGGGCGAGGAACATGGCCGTCAGGGCATAGTCGAGGCCCAGCGGGCGGACATCCGTCACCAGTTCGCCGCAAAAGACGCCCAGAGCCGTGCCGCCGACCCAGGCGCTGTGGGCCGTAAGATTGCAGGCGTACAGCGTGCCCGCGGCAAGCTGCCAGCCTTTCTGGAACGCGCCGATGTGCACGCCGAACGTCTCGTCCGTGAGCTCGCAGCCGAAAAGGAAACGCTGCCAGCGCGCGAGCGGGGCAAGATATTCCGCCAGCGCCGCGGACATGAGCAGATGGCGCAGATTGACCACGAAGACCGCCACCACCACCGATGCCGCCCCGACGCCCGCGCCCCAGAGACCGGCAATGACGAACTGTCCCGAGCCGGCAAAGAGCAGCACGGACATGATCACCGCCAGCGAGGGCGGTATCTGACTCTTGACGGCGAGCACGCCAAAGGCGAAACCTACGGGCACATAGCCGAGAACGATGGGCAGGGCTCGGCGCACGCCGGCGCTGATGGGGGATGGCATAGAACCTCCTGCGGGCAGGGGGCCCGCAATGTGCGAATCCCCTTGATAGCGCTTTCGTCCGCCACTGGCAAGGATGCCATGCGGCAATATGCCCAGGGAGCAACGGCGTATGGAAGATGTCTCGCGGCAGCGCTCGCTGGCTGCCCTTTCTCTCTTGTGTTTCGCGCTGGCCGACGTCCGGGACGGGCTCGGCCCCTTTTTCGGCGTGTACCTGCAAAGCCACGGCTGGACGCCCGACGCCATCGGCTATGTGATGACGCTGGGCGGCCTCATGGGCGTGGCGGCAGCCTCGCCGATGGGGGCGCTTGTGGACGCCACGCGCAACAAGCGGCCTCTGCTGGCCGTGGTGGTCCTGGGCATCGTGCTGGCCGCCGTGGCCGTCTTCCTGTCTCCCCTGCCGCTGGTGGCCGGGGCCAGCCAGATCACGCAGGGTCTGCTGGCGGCGGCCGTGGCGCCGCTCATCAGCGCGCTGAGTCTGGGGCTCGTGGGACAGGCGGGACTGCCTGCCCGGCTGGGCCGCAACGAGGCGTGGAATCACGTGGGCAATACCGCCAGCGGGATGCTGGGCGCTGCGGTAGGCTGGCTTTACGGCATCGGCGGCGTGCTGCTGGTCATGGCGGGCATGGGGCTGCTCTCTCTGCTGGCGGTGCGGGGCATACGCCCCCAGCACATCGACTACGCCGCGGCACGCGGGCTGGAAAGGAATATCCTCGCCAAGGGCGGGGAGCACGGCGCGGGCCCGGCCCCCTCGCGCCTGAGTTTGCTGTTTGGCGACAAGGCGCTGCTCTGCACCGGCGGGATCATGCTGTTCTTCCATCTGGGCAATGCCGCCATGCTGCCGTTGCTCGGGCAATCCGCCGTCGCTCATTTTGGCGTGGATGCCGCCGTGTATACGGCATGTACCGTGCTGGTGGCCCAGGGCACCATGATCCTGACCGCGCTCTGGGCCGCCTGGCTCGCCCCGCGCCGAGGCTACGGCCCGGCCCTGCTCTGTGCCCTGATCGCCCTGCCCATACGCGGCCTCATTGCCGGATTCTGGCAAAGCCCGTGGAATATCGTGCCCGTGCAGATCCTGGATGGCGTGGGGGCCGGCATCATGGGCGTGGTGACGCCGGGGCTGGTCGCCCTGCTGCTGCGCGGCAGCGGGCACATCAACCTCGGTTTGGGCATGGTGATGACGCTGCAGGGCGTCGGTGCAGCCTTCAGCGCGACCTGGGGCGGCGTCGTGGCTTCGGAGTACGGATACGGCATGGCCTTTCTGGCGCTGGCCGTCGCACCGTGCATCGCCCTTGGGCTGATGCTGGCGGGCCTGCACCGCCTTCCGCGCCTGCGGGAGGCGCTGTCGCCTCAGCCTGGCAGCCGCACGCTTGCCTAAGGGCGGAACACGACATATACTCTATGGACGATGGCACTCTGAAGCAAAAGGCAGGAGCATATGTCTGAAAATGCGGAACCGGTCGGTGGCATAGGTGCGCTTACGGGAACGGGCATGACGGGAGCCGCGGGGTATTTCCAGCAGGCCCCCGCTACCGCCGTGCGCGGGCGTTCTCCCTACCAGTCCTCCGGCAACGGCAAGGGGGACGCAGCGCAGGACGCCGGCTTTGGCGAGGCGATGGGCGACAGTCTTGAGCTTTCGCCCGAAGCGGAACAGCAGCTCAGGGAGTTGAAACAGCGGGATGCCGAGGTGCGCGCCCATGAGCGCGCGCACATGGCCGCGGCCGGCCAGCATGCCATCGGCGGCGCGCAGTACACCTATCAGGTCGGACCGGACGGGCGGCGTTACGCCATCGGCGGGCATGTCAACATCGATACGTCTTCGGTGCCTGACGACCCGGAAGCCTCCGAAGAAAAGGCGCAGCAGGTTCGTCGTGCCGCGCTCGCGCCCGGCGATCCTTCCGCTCAGGATATGCAGGTGGCCGCCCAGGCCGCCCAGATGGAAGCTGAGGCCCGGGTGGACTCCCGGGAAGAGGATCAGGAAGCCGGCCGCAACGGCGGCGCGGGCGGAGATGCCGCCGGCGCGGTGGATCCCCTCACCGGCAGCCTGGCGGCAGCCCCCAATGTGAGCATGGCCTCGCCCGCAGGGACGGCCGGCTCCCGTCCGGTCGCCGATCCTTCGGACATCGTGACGGAGCGGAGCTCCCGGCGACAGGCCGTCCAGGCCTATGAAAGCGCGAGCCTGGGCTTTCCCGCAGCAGGAGAGCTGCCGCGCGCGGCAGCGCCCTCGGGCGACGGCAGCTCGTGGCGGATGACCGCTGACGGAATGTTTGCCGCCTACAGCAGCAGCGGCAGCCAGACAGCGCCCGGGCAGGCGGTCGGTCGTGCGGAAACGTTCTGGTCAGGCACGAGCCCGCAACGCGCCGTGCGCGCCTACGCCGGACAGGATGCCGGCGCGGGTTTCAGCGCGTCGGCCAATGTCGCCGGTTCTCTCTTTTCCTTTGCTGTCTGAGCCGGCAGGTCCGCACGGAGGGGTTTCGGCCCGTCCCCTTGACCGGGGGCGGGCCTTTTTGCGGGCGGCGGAGCAAAAAAACGGCCGGCCTGCGTCGCCGTATCCGCCCCATGTGCACGATACCGTATGGACGGACTTTTCCCGCCGTATGCACCGGGATGGGCGATCGGTTCGCACGGCGCCTCACGGGGCAGTCCGGGGCAGACCGGGGGCGGCACGGCAGGCCGGGGAGGGCTGTTTGCGCGGCCTGTGGAGATACGGCTGCTGAGGGGCAGGCCACGGCCAGCCAGGGACACTACCGGCCAGGGGCGGCCAGACGAAAAGAGGCAAGGCCGAAGCTTCGGCCTTGCCTCTTCTTCCCGCAGGGCGGGAAGTCCGCCGGGCATGATGCCCTCCATGACCGGCGGGATATGTGTCGGCAGCGGTGCGCTAATAAACGACGCTGTAGTTCATAACTTCAGGACGGTGGAAAACGAATTCCACGCGCCGGTTGGCGGCCCTGCTGGCTTCATCAATGCCGGGCTTGTAGGGGCGGGTATCGCCGTAGCAGATCCCCCGCAGCGTCGTCGGCTTGATGCCCTGCGTGGTCAGATAGTGCAGCGCGGCGGCGGCGCGGGCTCCCGAGAGTTCCCAGCCCGAGGGGTAGTTGGGCTGAGCTTCGGCGGAGTCGGCATGCCCGCGCACCACAAGGTACAGATTGTACTCGCGCAGAATCTTCATCACGCTGCCGAGCACCTTGACTCCCTGGGGAGAAAGCGTCGCCGATCCGGGCTGGAACATGGCGTCCGAGTTGACCCGCAGCTGCACGCCCACGTCATCGGCGCTGATGCCCGAGGCGCTTTGCGGGATGGCATCGGCCATGAGCATCTGCTGTAATTTCTGGGCAATGGCGATATGCGATTTTTCATTCTCCGAAATGCGGAGCGAATCGGTACTGATGCGCGCCGTATTCTGCAGGAAGGGATTGTTGGAGACCGGCGACGTGGCGCTGGAATCGTACTGAAGCTCCCCCTTGAAGTAGGCGGCCAGCCCGGCCTTGGTCTCCGGGGTGACGGTGCTCAGCACCCACAGGAGCAGAAAAAAGGCCATCATGGCGGTCACAAAGTCCGCGTAGGCAACTTTCCATGCACCAGCCATTATATCCTCCTTGAAAGACTCGCCGTCCGTGCGCGGGGCTTAGGCGCTGCGCAGCCGTTCTTCCATTTCCGCGAAGCGGGGACGGAAGGGATAGGGAATGGCGCGGCGGCCGTATTCCACGGCAATGAGCGGCGTAGCGCCGCGGATGGCGGCGGAGACGGCTTCCTTGACGGCATTGAAATAGAAATGCTCCTCGGAAACGTAGTTCTCCAGCTTGGAGCCCATGGGGCCGAACAGGCCGTAGCAGGAAAGGATACCGATGAAGGTCCCTACCAGAGCGGCGGCGATGTAGTGACCGAGCACTTCCGGCGGTTCGTTGATGTTGCCCATGGCGAGCACCACGCCGAGCACGCAGGCCACGATACCCATGCCCGGCATGGACTCGGCCATGTGCGTGATGGCATGGGCGGGCAGCAGCCCTTCACCCTGCATGGTACGCATGTCCACGTCCATGAGGCTGTTGATGTCGGCCGGGTCGCCCGTGGTCAGGTAGACGCGCAGGGTGTCGCCGATGAAGTTGACCAGGGTCGTATTTTTGGAGATGCCGGGATATTTGCTGAAAATGGGGCTGGATTCCGGCTTTTCCACGTCGCTTTCCACGCTGATCACGCCTTCACGATGCATCTTGGTGAAGAGCGTGTACAGCAGGGCCAGCGTATCCAGATAGCGTTCCTTGCTCGAACCGGGGTCGGAAAAAAGGTTCTTCAGGCTCTTGGTGATGAGCTTGAAGGTGTATTTGGTCTGCGACCCGAAAAACGCACCCAGCCCGCAGCCAAGGATGATGATGAGCTCGGCGGGCTGAAAAAGGACGGACCATTCCCCGTGCGCTACCGTATAGCCCACAATCACGGAGGAAAAAACGACGATGAGGCCTATCAGAAGATACATACAGTCCCACCAGCGCCGGCGACGATGCCGGGTTTAGCTGCCCGGAACGATTTCCGGAAAAAAGTCCCATACTTTAAGCATAACGCCCGGAGAAGAAAAATCTTTAGCCTTCTTCGGGCATATTGTCTATCTGCCCAGAATGCCGCGCATCAGTCCGCCTGCGTCCCGGATCGTCTTGTCGATGGCGCTGCCTGCGCTCCTGGCCGTCTGGCCGGCGGTCTTGCCGGCCTGCGCGCCGCCATCCAGCAGCTTGCCCGGCAGGCCGGCGGCCATGCGCTCAAGAAAGCGCGGATCCACCGTATAGGAAAGATGATCGAACGGGCCGTCCACGATGACCGGGATGGTCAGCCCCAGGGTGTGGACGTCAGCCGTGGCGTGCAGATGCCGGCGGGGCAGACTGGCGCTGGCCTGGCCGCTGGCGTTGAGGCCGTCGGCGCTGGCCACGATGGGCTTTGCCGTCACTTCGCCCTGCCGGATGACGAAGGGGACCTGCACCCGGTCGATTCTGTTGGGGATGGCGCCGCTCACGCCCGGGATGTCGCGGGGCAGGGCGGAAAGGGCTTGCTGGTGCAGGTCGCGCACATCCAGCGTCCCCTTGCCGTCCAGGGAGGCCAGCAGCTTTTCGCTGTTTTCGCCGGCGGCGTTCAGATCCGCCGTGAGCGAGGCCCTGCCTTCGGCGGGGCGTCCCTTGCCCAGCATGGCGGTAAGCCCTCCGATGTCCAGCGCATCAGCCGCGATGTCCAGCCCGTATCGCCGTTGCGGCAGATCGAAGGCGCCGTTGGCGTGGATGTCTCCGCCGCTCAGGAGCCGGCAGCGGAGATCCTGGAGCTGATAGCGGCCTTTTTCGCCCCGCAGGCGCAGCGCGAGCCCACGGACGCCCTTTTCCCCGTACCGGAGGCTGTCGGCGCTCAGGCTGAGATCCAGCGAGGGCAGCGCCGGGAGCGGGGCGGGGCTGTCCGCCACCCGTTCCGTCGGGCGTTTCGTCGCGTGTCCGTCCGGGACGGCAGCCGTCCCCCCGGCGGCGGAGGCGGCCTTTTCGGGCAGATAGCGTTCAAGAGCGACATCGCCGAGATGCAGTGTGCCGCGTATGTCCGGCACGGGCCGCAGCGCGATCGCCAGCGAGCCTTCCAGACGCGTCTTGTCCAGCGAGGCCTTGAGCTGGCGCAGGGTCAGCCGGTCGGGCGCACATTCGAGGCCTGTGGAAAGTTCGAGTCTGTCCTCCCCCTGCTGCGGCAGACGTATGCCCCAGAGGGCGGCCAGGGCGCGCGGCGCGGTCGTGAGCGACAGGGTCCCGGCAAAATGCAGGGCGTTCAGGTCGGCTTCGCCGGAGAGTTCCGCATGGCTGGCGGCCCAGGACAGGACCATGTCCTGGAGCCGGAGCTTCCGGGTGGCGAAGTCCAGGGCGGCCTCTCCCCGCAGGGCCAGCGGCCCGAGGCCTGCCGGCACGGGGCCGGTTTGCGGGGCCAGGCCAAGTTGCAGATCCCGTACGGTGAGGGTGGGGGCGCAATAGCGCACCGAGGCCTTGAAGGCAAAGCTGCCGGAGAGCTCTTCTCCCCTCTGCGTGAGCGTGTAGGAAAAGCCGGTGTCCGCCAGCATGTCCGCGTGGCGACGCACGTTTTGCAGGTCCAGATACAGATCGGCGAGGGTGAGCCGGTCGCCGGCGGCATCCGTCAGGCTGATGCAGGCCCTTTCCACCCGCACCTTGCCCAGTTCCAGCGGCAGGACGTCCGACGGGACCCCGGCGACAGCGTCTGCCGGCGGCCGGGCGTCCGGCGCTTCGCCGGCCGCTGCCGGAGGCGTCCCGGTGGCGGGCGCGTGCAGGGCGATCGACAGCGCGGGCTCGGTCAGCACGATCTCTTCCACCACGATGCGCCCGGAGAACAGGGGAGACAGGGCCACGCGGGCATGCCCGCCGGCGGCGCTGACGGCAAGACTCTTGTCGGGCTGCTCCCGCTGCCAGGCCAGCCTGCCGAAGTCAACGCCCAGCGGGAAAAGCGAGAGGCGCGGCGGATCGGTGAAGGTCACCGGCGCGCCCGTGGCCGTATCGACGGCATCGGAGATGGTCGAGGCCACGAAGCCGGTATCGACCCGGGTCAGCACAAAGATGCCTGCCGCTGCCAGCAGCAGGAGGACGAGGACGAGACCGAGCAGAAGGCGTTTCATGGCAAGCTCCCTTGAGCGGCCGCGGCACGGCGGGTGGGGCATGGGCTCCCGGCGGCGGGGCCGCCGGGAGGGATGGCGGCAAGGTGACCAGAGATGGCGGCGGACAGTACCTACAGGTTGGCGGCGTACCAGTCGCCGGCCAGGCGCAGCCCGCGGCGGACGTCCACCTGAGGATCATAGCCCAGCAGGGTTCTGGCCCGGCTGATGTCGGCCAGCGAGTGGCGCACGTCCCCGGCGCGGAAATCGCGGTGGACCGCCTCGGCGCCGGCAGCTTCCGGCTTGTGGCGGGAGACCTCCTCCCGGATGAGGGCGAAGAGCTCATTGAGCGTCGTCCGCTGCCCGAAGGCCACATTGTAGATCTTGTTGCGGGCCTCGTCCCCGGCGAAGCTCGCCAGCAGATTGGCCTGGACCACATTGTCGATGTAGCAGAAATCGCGGCTGGTCTCGCCGTCGCCGTTGACGTAGACGGTCTCGCCCTTGAGCAGGCTGGCGAACCACTGCGGGATGACCGCGGCATATGCGCCGTACGGGTCCTGCCGCTGCCCGAAGACGTTGAAATAGCGCAGGCCGATGGTGGTGAAGCCGTAGCAGGCGGCAAACACGTCGGCATAGAGCTCGTTGACGTATTTGGTGACGGCATAGGGGGAGAGGGGGCGGCCTATCTTGTCCTCGACCTTGGGCAGCTCGGGCGAATCGCCGTAGGTCGAGGAGGAGGCGGCGTAGACGAAGCTCTTCACGCCCGCATCCCTGGCCGCCAGAAGCATGTTGAGCTGGCCGTCGATGTTGCAGCTGTTGGAGAGCAGCGGATCGTCGATGGAGCGGGGCACCGAACCGAGCGCGGCCTCATGCAGCACATGGTCCACGCCCTCGCAGACCGCCCGGCAGGTGTCGAGATCGCGGATGTCGCCTTCCACGAAGCGGAAGCGGCTCCACTGTTCCGGGCCCACGGCCTCGCGCACCATGTCCAGGTTTTTCTGGTAGCCGGTAAGGAAGTTGTCCAGTCCGACCACGGTCTGGCCCAGCTTCAGGAGCCGTTCCAGAAGGTTGGACCCGATGAAGCCCGCCACGCCGGTCACGAGCCAGCGGGAGGGGCGTGCCTTCATATCGTCGCAAAGCGTATCCCATGTCTGCATATCGTACATCCTTTTTTGCCGGGGAAAGCCTCCCGGGAGGCAAGCATTTTACGATGGAGGGCGGCGGCTGTCAAAACTTCCGGGAGGAGGGCGGCGGTTTTCCCTTTTCAGGCGTGCGCCTTGCTGGTATACCCTGAAAAAAAGCGCCTGGAGACAGGCTCGAGGGATTGCTCATGAAAATTGTTGTGCTTGGTAATCAGGCCCGTTCCGTGGCCAGTTTCTGGAGCGTGCTCATGCGCCGCATGCGGGGGGCCGGACATGAGGTGATCTGCATGGTGCCGGCGGGCGATGTGGCCACCGAAGGCCGGCTTGCCGCGCTGGGCGCCTGTCCGCCGGATGCGCCCGGCTTCCCGAAGGCGCCGGCCCTGCGCATCGTCAACTATCCGCTGGACCGCAAGGGGCTCAATCCGCTGTGGGATGCCGCCACCTTCGCCTCCCTGTGCAAAACCTTCCTGCGGGAAAAGCCGGATCTGCTCTTCGCCACCACCATCAAGCCGGTCATCTACGGCTGTATGGCTGCCCGCCTTGCCGGCGTGGATCACATTTACGCCACCATCACCGGGCTGGGCTACGCCTTTGAGGCCGACAGCCGCCTCAAGCGCTGCGTGAACAGGCTGAGCGTCTCCCTCTACCGCCGCGCCCTGAAGGATGTGGAAGGGGTCTTCTTCCAGAACAGGGACGACCTGGACGTCTTCCGCACGGCGGGCATCCTCGGGCCCCGGGCCCGGGTGCTCATGGCCCGCGGCGGCACAGGCGTGGATACGCACCGCTTCGCCGAAGCGCCCCTGCCGCCCCTGCCCGCCGACGACACGCCGCCCGAAGCGCGCCGCATCGTCTTCCTTCTGGTGGCGCGGCTGCTTGAAGCCAAGGGCCTGCGGGAATATGCCGCGGCGGCCCGTCTGCTCAAGAGCAAGTACCCCGCGGCGGAATTCCGCCTGCTGGGCCCGGCCGAGCAGGGCGTGGGCAGCGTGAGCGAACGCCTCGTCCGCCAGTGGGAGGATCGCTGCGGCATCACCTATCTCGGCCAGGCCACCGACGTGCGTCCGCATCTGGCCGAAGCGCATGTGCTGGTGCTGCCGTCCTGGCGTGAGGGCACGCCCACGGCCATCATGGAAGGCATGAGCATGGGCCGCCCCGCGGTGGTGACCGACGTGCCCGGCTGCCGCGAAGTGGTGACCGACGGCGTCAACGGCAGGCTGTGCCGTCTGCGCGACGCGGCCTCACTGGCCGCGGGCATGGAGCATTTCCTCCTGAATCCGCAGGATATCGCCGTCATGGGACGGAAGGGGCGGCAGCTGGCCTGCGACGAGTTCGACGCCACGGTGGTCGCCCGCCGCATCCTGGACGACATGCGCGTGCCGCAGCCGTCCGCCCGTCTGGATGAGATTCGGTAAAAGGAGACATCATGGTCAGTCGTTATCGCATGGCCTTGTTGCAATGCATGGACCTGCTCTGCATCCTTGTGGCGCTGGGCGTGGTCGGCGTGCTTGCCATCGACCCGGAGCTGAGCGTTTTTGACGACTACACCGGCGCCTCCCTGTTCACCATCTTCTTTTACATGCTGTTCTTCTATATTCTGGATGCCTACAGCGTGGGCGTCGAGGATTTCCGGGACAGCGTGGTACGGGTGATCCTGGCGGGGGTGCTGGCCATCATTTCGTCCGCGACATCCTCCTATGTCTTTGATCACTGGCGTTTCGACCGGGCGAGCACTGGGCTGCTCTTCCTGTTGTCCATGCTCTTCTGTCTGGGCTGGCGTCTGTTCTATTACCGCAATACGGACAAGCTCACCTTCCAGATGCGGGTGCTGCTCGTGGGGGTGGACCGCGCGGGCAAGGTGCGTCAGCTCCTGGCCGAGGGCCTGCCCACGGCGCGCATCATCGGCTATGTGGGCGAACCGGATATGGACCCGGACGCCGGCCCTTGCCTGGGGGCGTCGTATGATGTGCTGAACATCGCCCGCGAGCGCCGGGCGACCACCATCCTGCTGCTGCCGGACGCCCCCATCGACGACGACATCGCGCACGACCTGCTGGAAGCCAAGCTGCGCGGGAGCATGGTGGTGGACATCCGTTCGTTTTACGAGCATGTGGTGCAGCGTCTGCCCATCTCGCAGATCAACGACGAATGGCTGCTCCAGACCGAGGGCTTCTCGCTGAACACCCGCGGTTCCCTGCGGCGTCTGAAGCGGGCCTTCGACGTGCTGATCTCGCTGGCGCTGCTCGTGCCGGCCGCGCCGGTCATGGCGCTGACGGCCCTCCTGATCCGCCTGGAATCGCCCGGGCCGGTCATCTACCGGCAGGACCGCGTGGGCCTGCATGAGCGGGAATTCACGGTCTACAAGTTCCGCTCCATGCGGGCGGACGCCGAAAAGAACGGCGCCGTCTGGGCCAGCGCCAACGACAGCCGCGTCACCCGTGTGGGCAAGTTCATCCGCAAGGTCCGCATCGACGAGCTGCCGCAGATCTGGAACATCCTCAAGGGGGACATGAGCTTCATCGGGCCACGCCCGGAGCGTATGGCCTTCGTGAGGCAGCTCAAGGAGCACATCCCCTATTACAGCCTGCGGCATACGGTGAAGCCGGGCCTCACGGGCTGGGCGCAGGTCTGCTATCCCTATGGCGCGTCGGAAGAGGATTCGCGGCGCAAGCTGGAATACGACCTGTATTATGTCAAGAACATGTCCATCCTGCTGGACATCCACATCATCTTCAAGACCGTGGGGGTGGTGCTCTTCCCCAAGGGAGCACGCTGAGCCCGCCATGTGCCCGCCTCCGCAAGGGAGGCGGGCGCTTTTTCTCCCCTGCCCTCCGCCGCGGCCCCGCGCCGGGCAGGCTGAGGGCTTTTGATGCGGCAGCCGGCTGCCGCGCGCATGACGCAAGGGCGTTTTGCCATTGGCGAAGGGCGAGACGCGAGGCGGCGGCCCCGCGCCGCCCGGTCCGGCGTAAGCGGGAAGCCGCGTTTTCCCCGCGAAAGACGGACCGTAAGATTTGAGACGCAACGCGTTTCAAACGGAAAATGCTCAAGGACGGAACATGGCATCGCACCTCTCCGCGGCAGCGGAACCTTCGGCAACTTCTCTGCCCATCGGGCTCTTTGATTCCGGCATCGGCGGCCTGACCGTCCTGCGGGCCATCAGCGCGCGCCTGCCACAGGAGAGCCTGCTCTACCTGGGGGACACCGCGCGCCTGCCCTACGGGACCAAGAGCCGGGAGACCATCATCCGGTATACGCTCAAGGCCGCACAGAAACTGGTGGACTGCGGCGTGAAGATGCTGGTCGTCGCCTGCAATACCGCCACGAGCGCCGCCCTGACGACCCTGCGCGAGCACTTTGCCCCGCTGCCGGTGCTGGGCGTCATCGAGCCGGGCGCGCGGGCCGCCGTGGCCGCGACGCGCAACCGGCACATCGCCGTCATCGGGACGGAGGCCACCATCGCCGACGGCGCCTATCAGAAGGCCATAACCCGCCTGCTGCCCGATGCGTCGGTACTGGGGCGGCCCTGCACGCTCTTTGTCTCCCTGGCCGAGGAGGGCTGGCTGAGCGGGCCCGTGGCGGAAGGCACGGCGCATCGCTATCTGGACGATCTCTTCCAGCCGGCGGTGACCGCCTCCCGGCCGGACACGCTCGTGCTGGGCTGCACGCATTTCCCGTTGTTTGCCGGCGTGCTGCAGCAGGTGGTCGGCGAAACGGTGCACATCGTGGACTCGGCCGCCACCACGGCCGAGGCGGTGGAAAGCGAGCTGCTCCGTCTGGGGCTGGCCCGGCAGGCCGGGTCCGGCACGACGGGCGAACGGCGCTTTATGACCACGGACAACCGCAACCGCTTCGTACGCACGGCCAGCATCTTTCTGGGGCGGCCGCTGCATCACGCCGAGGTGGAGCTCGTCAATCTGTAGGGCCGCCGGAGAGACAGGCGTGCTCCTGCCCGCAAGCATCCCTCCGGCATGGGGCGTCGTGTCGGAGGGCGGGACACGGCGGCAACGCCCGGGGCGTGGGCGGGCCAGAGCCCCGGGGGCGGCACATCCGTCCGGCGACTGCCCCCAGGCCTTCTTCGCGGCGGCGTGTGGATACGCTGCCCGTGCGGCACGCGGCGTACGACGCTTTTCCCGGGGAGGGGCGGCATGCCGGAACGCCGGAGCGGACGCGTCGGCAAGGCCCGAAGGCGAGCCTTTCTCGCGGGCGTGTGACGGACCGGCGGGCAAAGGGGCCGCCGTGAGCCCTTTTTTGCGACAAGTGCCGGATGATGCGGCGTTTTTGGGTTGACAGGCAGGGGAAGGCTTCCGTACAACAACACAGTCCGACATCAAGGGGCCATCGCCCCAAATTCCTCTTTTGGAGAGTGTGTATCATGACGAAAGCTGAGCTTGTTGAAAAAGTGTATGCCAAGGCCGGGCTGCCTACCAAGGCCAAGGCCGAAGAAGCTCTGGATGCGGTCATTGCTTCCCTGCGTGAAGCCCTGGCGGCCGGCGAATCCGTGACCTTCACCGGTTTCGGCAGCTTCAAGGTTGTGGAGCGCGCTGCTCGCAAGGGGCGGAATCCGCGTTCCGGCGACGAGATCACCATCCCCGCCGGCAAGGTGGCCAAATTCACGCCCGGCAAGGGCCTCAAGGACGCCATCAAGTAACCATTGCACATGCGGGCAGAAACGGCGTCCGTCTGCCGGCAGGCGCCTTTTTGTCCTCTCGCTGTGGAGGGGTGGCAGAGCGGTTTATTGCGGCGGTCTTGAAAACCGCTGAAGGTTCGCGCCTTCCGGGGGTTCAAATCCCTCCCCCTCCGCCATGTCTGCGTGCCTCGCCATGAGGCGTCATCGTCCGCACAGCGGGAAGCTGCGCGGATTTTTTTGTCTCCATCCACATGCTCAGGGGCAGCTCCGCACAGCGGCAGCATCCCGCGGCGGGCCGGCCCCGGGCGTCAGCCGGGCCGACGTCCCTTTCCTGTGCCGTCCAGCTGCCCGGCGGGGAAAAAAACTCCCCTCCGCAATGGCGGAGGGGAGGGGCGTGCATCCGCTTTCGATGGCCGGAGGGCTGACGGGAAACGCTGTGCGCGGCTGTCTTACTCGCTCTTCATCTTCTCAATGAGTTCGTTGAGTTTCTGAGCCTCTTCGGCCATGGCATTGACGGAGTGGGCGGCCTCCTCCATGGCGGCGGCATTCTGCCCGGCGACCTGGTTGATGTCGGCAATGGAGCGGTTGATCTCCTCGCTGGTGGCGGACTGCTGTTCGCTGGCGGCGGCGATGGCGCGCACCTGATCCGCGGCGCTTTCGGCCAGCTGGACGATCTCCTGCAGGGCGTTGCCCGAGCGTCCGGCAAGCTCGGTGGCCATATTGACGCCATCCACCGAGATCTCCACCTGTTTGATGGATTGGTTCGTACTTTTCTGGATGGCGTTGATGGCGTTGCCCACTTCCGAGGTGGAGGCCATGGTTTTTTCGGCCAGCTTGCGCACTTCATCAGCCACTACGGCGAAGCCCCGGCCGGCTTCGCCGGCGCGGGCCGCTTCGATGGCGGCATTGAGGGCCAGCAGATTGGTCTGATCGGCGATGTCGGAGATGACGCTCATTATCTGGGTGATGGCCGCGGCATTCTGGCCGAGCGTGGACATATCCTCCTTGAGCGTCAGAGACATGTCGCGCAGCGACTCGATGCTGCGGACGACCTCGCTGACGATGCCCGCTCCTTCCTCGGCCTTGTGGCGCATATTTTCCGAAGCTTCGGCGGCGCTGCCGGCATTCCGGGCCACCTCAAGCACGGTGGCGTTCATTTCGTTCATGGCGGTGGCCGTCTCCGACGCCCTGTCCGCCTGATGCTTTGCGCCGGCGGAGGACTGGGCGATCTGCCCGGAGAGATGCCCTGCCGTGGCATTGATGATGCCGGTCGAGGCTTCCAGATGCTGCGCGGCTTCCATCATGCCTTCACGACGGGCATTTTCGGCCTTGCGCCGGGCCTCCTCCGCCTTGCGGGTGGCCTCTTCGGCCAGAGCGGTATGGCGCTGCGCTTCCTCGGTCTTCTGTTTGGCTTCGCCGATAAGGCGGCCCAGTGAGCCGATCATGCTGGCGATGCTGTCATGCAGATGGGCAAGTTCGCCGAAGAAATGGCATCCCTCCACCCGGGCATCCAGATCTCCCGCGGCGACCTCCTGGGCATTGTGCACCAGCGCATTGAGCGGACGCACGATGGAACGGACGATGAGCAGCGCAACGATGAGCATGAGCAGGGCGACCGCGACGGCAATGAGGCTCACCCGCTGCATGGCCGTGTTGCTGCGCTCGTTGATCTCCTGCACCGATTGCAGGGCGACGACTTTCCAGCCGGATTGCGTGGTGAGGATGTTGGCCATGTAGGGCGTGCCCTTCACGTCCACATCCGCGACGCCGTTGGGCACGCGCATGATGGCCTCAAGGGCGGGCGTGCGGACGTCCTTGCCGATGACCTTGCCGACCAGCTCTTCTTCCAGCGGATTGCAGATAATGCGGCCGGAGTCCTCGATGATCAGGAAAAAGCCCGTCCTGCCGAAGTTCATTTCCGCCACGCGGTGCGACAGCTCGGCAAGAGAGATGTCGATGCCGACCACGCCGGTAAGGCGTCCCTGTGCATCGAGCAGTTTATGAGTGACGGCGACCACCATTTCCCCGGTCACGGAAAAGTACGCCGGCGCAAGACCGGACTTTTCCGTGGCGGCGGCGCGGCGGCGATACCATTCCTTGGTGCTGAGGTCATGGTGGGGAGGGATCTTCATGTCGTCGCAGCTGCTGGCGTAGCTGCCGTCGGCGAATCCCACATAGATCTCAAGATAATCGGGGTTGGCGCGACCGACGCGTAACAGGGTCTCGGTCAGTTCCTGCGCTTTGGGCGAGAGCTCGCTTTGCCGGTAGCGGCTTTCCTGGGGATTGTCCACAAAACGGGGAAAGATGTCCTTGGCCTCGGCCAGGCCGGGCAGTTCGGCGACGATCTGTGCGTTATGGCTGGCGGCATTGACGAAGCTGCTGATGCTCTGATCCATGAGCCGCAGTTGCTGCCCCGACGCCGTGATGAAATAGCCGCGAGCGTCCTCGCGCATCTGCCAGCCAGCATAGCCGATGACGCAGGCGGCGACGATGGCGATGCTGCACAGAAACCCAAGGGTGATACGAAGTTTGATAGTCATGGTCTCCATCCCACAAGAAAGTGCGCGGCCTCCCTCGAGCCGGCAGCATGGGCCGACAGAAGGAAGTCCGTGTGCATTATCGGTCTTTCTTCAATAATCTTTAGGAGGTGGAAGAAAAAAAGATGCGGGCGGAGAAGTCTGTTTGAGGAGACGTCGAACATCGTTTTCTCCTCTGTCAGCGGGGAACCCGCCGGGGTGAGCAGGGTGCGGAACGGGGAGCGCGGCCGGTTCGCTGCCGCGCGGCGACCGGCCGTGGGGAAGGTGCGGCGAGGGGAAGCCGGAGAAGGGACGGCTTCACGCAGGCGCAGCAGTATGGTACCCGGAGCCGGGCTTGAACCGGCACAGCCAGAGGCCGAGGGATTTTAAGTCCCTTGTGTCTACCAATTCCACCATCCGGGCACAACGGTCAGGACGCGGCAGGGGCGTCAGGGTCGGGGGCCTCCAGAACGGAGGGCGGTTCCGCTGCCTCCTCCGTGGCCGGAGCCTCGAGCTCCGGGACGGGCCACAGCGGCGCGGAGGACACCGTGCGGGCCGGCAGATGCTGCGGGGCGCGCTCGGGCAGCAGGCGTTCTTCTTCGCGCCAGCTGCCGGCCTCCAGCCAGTAAAGATGCTGCACGGACAGATCTTTCTTGAGGAACAGCAGGTTGCCGCGCACGGCCTGCGGCAGCAGCGCGGCCAGCTCCTGGGCCAGCTTGCGGAAAATATAGAGTTTTTGTGCCTCAAAGGCGCACTGCACAAGCAGGATGTCGCCGGTGGGCGTAAAGTCCACATGCGCCGCGCCCGCCTGCTGCAGGAGTTCGTCCAGCCGGGGGACGAACAGCGCCTCGACGTCCTGAAGTTCCTCGTAGGTCAGGATATCCCCGTAGATGAACCGCCCGAACATTTCACATTGATATCTGCCCATGCTACGACCTCGTCATTTTTATACGGGAAAAGGCGGCGGCTGGCAATGGCCGCCGGGGCGGCGGCTGCGCCGCGCTCGACGCGTCGCGGTTTTTTCCGTAAGATGCCCCTCTACCCGGCGGGAGAGGCGCACTGTCCGTCCTTTCCCTTCTTGGATCCGTACAGGAGGAAAAACATATGCCGCAATGGCTCATCCTGGGATTTTGTCGTCTGTGGAAAGCCGGGCTTTCGCCCATCATGCCGGGAACCTGTGGTACGGCGGTAGCCTGCCTGCTGGCGCCGTGGCTCTTTTTGCCCCTCTCGCCGTGGGGTCGCATATTGCTGTTGCTCATCCTGTTCGTGCTGGGGAGCCTTGCCGCGTCCCGCGCGGAAGTGTTGCTGGGGCGCAGCGATCCCGGCGAGGTGGTCATCGACGAGCTGGTGGGAGTATGGCTGGTGCTGCTGCCCTTTGCCTACGATGCGGAGCGAATCCCGTGGCCGCTGCTCTTTCTGGCCTTCCTCCTCTTCCGCATCTTCGACATGCTCAAGCCCGGCCCTGTCCGCGCTTCGGAACACTGGCTGCCCGGCGGCTGGGGAGTAATGCTGGATGACGTGGTGGCCGGCGTCCTGGCCATGCTCTGCCTGTGTGTGCTGTACAGCTTTTTGGGCGAGCGGCTCCTCTGAGTCCGGGGACCTGCCCCCGCTGCCGTAACAGAAACCGGGCCATCAGATGATGATGGCCCGTTTCGTATCGTCCAGGAAGAGATCGGGGTCACTGCCGCGGGGCGGCCGGAGCATCGTCCTCGACCGCATCCGGGGCCTGCGGATCAAAGTCGATGACGCGGCCCTGCAGCCAGACGTAGGCGTCGATCTCGTCGCCGGCCTTGGGTTCATAGTCTCCCAGCACCATTTTGGAGGCGTAGACCGGCAGGAGCATGGGCTCACGTTCATCAAAGGGAAAGCGAAGGTACATGAGCGTGATGGGCATCTGTTCAAGCTGGCCCTGACGCACCTCTTCCACTTCCCCGCGTATCTGGTATTCGCAGAACCGGCGGCCCGGCATGATCATACGGCGACCCTTCATGCTCACCTTGAGCGGCGGCACGTCCAGCCGGCCCGTACCGGGATGGGCGGCCAGCCAGTCGGCGGCATAGGCTTCATACTGCGGGCCCTGGGTGATGGTCACGTCGTCCAGCAGAGCCTTACGCACGGCAAAGCACAGGCCGGCCAGCGTAAAGGTGTGGGTGATGCCGGGGGTGAGGTCGTCCTTGTCCCGGAGATAGAGGGGATCATAAAGCCACATGGGGTTCTTCCCCTCGATCATGGACACGGCCACATCCGCGCCGCAGCCGTTTTCCCAGGGATGCACGTTCTCCACGGTCAGGTCGTTGGGCTGGCCTTCCAGCAGGGGAACGGCATCGCAGGGGCGCAGCTGGCCGCCTTCCTCTTCGGCCCGCATGAGCACCGAGGCCCGCAGCGATTCTTCGCGCGGCCAGGCCATGAGGACATATTCCTTGCCGCTGCGTTTCCACTGCCAGGAGGGGCGGGTCCCCCCTTCATGCAGCACGGTGCTGATGACCTGCGGCATGAGCGCGGCGGGATTGCGGCCCAGCACCACGGCCCAGGCGTCGCCCAGGCCTTCGGCATGGGTGCGGTTGGCGCCGCTGACGATGGCCTGCACCTGTTCCGGCGTTAGTTCGGGATGCTCGGCATCCAGCGGCTGCAGCGCTTCCGCGTCCTCGCGTGCGGGCTGCGCCGTTTCGGGCGACGGGGCGGCCTCGACTTTCTCGGCCTTTTTGGCTTTCTTGCCCTTGTCGGCCTTCTCGCTCTTGTCCGCCTTGCCGGTCTTTTCCGCGGCGCTCTTCTTTTCCTTGTCGGATTTTTCGGCCTTGGGAGCTTTCTTTTTCTTTTCTTCCACGGGCTGCTCAGTGTTTTCGCTTTTCTTGGGCATAGATTTCCCCGTTCTTTCCGCCGCAGCGAAAGGGGCGCGGGATCGGCCTGCCGTCCCGCGCCGTTATCTGCTCATGGGCCTACTGGCCGCGCCGGTCTCCCCGGTCACCGCGGCCGCCACGGCCGTGCCGGTCGCCCCGATCGCCCCGGTCGCCGCGACTGCGCTGCGGGCGGGCGGTCTCCTCGGGGTTCCAGGGGTGGCCCTGCTCTTCCAGCAGGACGGCCTTGCGGCTGGCGCGGATGCGGTCGCCGTTGATCTCGATGACCTTGACCACCATGTCTTCACCGATACGGGCGACGTCGCCGGGCTGTTCCACGCGGTTCACGTCAAGCTGGGAAACATGGACAAGAGCCTCCACATTGGGCAGCACTTCCACGATGGCGCCGATCTCCATGATCTTCTTGACCTTGGCGGTATAGTTCTTGCCCAGTTCCGGCCGCTGGTCGTAATAGCTGATCATTTCCCGCGCCTTGTCCAGCGCATCGGCCGTGGGAGCGAAGATGGACACGCGGCCCGAATCCTCGATGTCCACGGAAGCGCCGGTGGCCGTGGTGATGGCCTTGATGTTTTTGCCGCCGGGGCCGATGATCAGGCGGATGATGTCGGGATTGACATAGAGCTCCGCGTGCTGCGGCGCATAGCGCGAAAGTTCCTTGCGCGGCTCGGCGATGACCTTGGCCATTTCGCCGAGGATGTGCAGGCGGCCTTCATGGGCCTGCTGCATGGCCTGGCGCATGATCTCCGTGGTCAGGCCGGTGATCTTGATGTCCATCTGTACGCCGGTGACGCCTTCGGCCGTGCCGGCGATCTTGAAGTCCATGTCGCCGAGGGCGTCCTCGTCACCGAGGATGTCGGTCAGCACGATGAACTTGTCGCCTTCCTTGATGAGGCCCATGGCCACGCCGGCCACGGGAGCGCTGATCGGCACGCCCGCATCCATGAGCGAGAGCGAACCGCCGCAGACCGCCGCCATGGAGGAGGAGCCGTTGGACTCCACGGTCTCGGCCACCACGCGCAGGGTGAAGGGGAAGTCCGCATCAGCGGGCAGTACGGGGCGCAGGGACTTTTCGGCCAGCGCGCCGTGGCCGATCTCCCGGCGGGAGACGCGAACGGGCTTGACCTCGCCCACGCTGAAAGGCGGGAAGTTGTAGTGCAGCATGAAACGCTTGGTGACGTCGCCGTTGAGGCCGTCCATGCGCTGCTCGTCCGTGGAGGAGCCCAGGGTGGTCACGACGAGCGACTTGGTCTCGCCGCGCCGGAAGAGGGCCGAGCCGTGCGCCCGGGGCAGCAGGCCGGTCTGGATCTGGATGGGGCGTACGGTCCTGGTGTCGCGTCCGTCGATGCGGATGCCTTCATTGACGATGCGGGCGCGGACGATGGTCTTTTCCAGCGCGCCGAGGATGTCGCCCACTTCGCGCAGTTCGTCGCTCTCAGCCCAGGCAGGATCCGTCTTGAGGGCGTCCATGACCTTGTCCTTCACGGCCTTGCGGGCATCCTTGCGGGCCAGCTTGTCAGGCACGCGCAAGGCGGCTTCGATGCCGGCCTCGCGGGCGAGCTCCTCCACGCGGGCCACCAGCACGGGATTGTCGGCATGGGGGGTGAAGGGCATCTTTTCCTTGCCCGCCAGCTCGCGCAGCTTGAGCTGTGCCGCGATGAGCGGCTGGATCTCCTTGCGGCCCCATTCCAGCGCGTCGATGATGACGTCCTCGGGCACGAAACGGGCCTCGCCTTCCACCATGGTCAGGGCGTCGGCCGAGGCGGCGAAGACGATGTTCAGATCGCTTTTTTCCTGTTCCGCGTAGGTGGGATTGAGCACGAACTGTCCGTCGATACGGCCGATGCGGCCGCCGGCCACCGGTCCCTCAAAGGGCAGCGGCGAGAGCAGCACCGCGGCCGAGGCCCCGCTCAGAGCCAGCACGTCGGGCTCGTTTTCCGGGTCGGCGGAGATGACGCTGGCCAGCACCTGCACATCTTCGTTGAGGCCCTTGGGAAAGAGCGGGCGGATGGGGCGGTCGATGAGGCGGGAGACGAGGGTCTCCCGTTCCGAGGGGCGGCCGATCTCGCGGCGGAAGAAGCTGCCGGGGATGCGGCCGGCGGCGTACATCTTTTCGGAATATTCCACCGTCAGCGGGAAAAAGCCCTTGTCGCTCTCCAGCGGCTGCGAGCAGACGGTGACCAGCACCACCGTGCCGCCGCACTGCACCCAGACGGCCCCGTGAGCCTGATTGGCCAGACGGCCCGTTTCAAAAATGATTTCCTTGCCGCCGACCGTGGCGGTGACGCGGGTCGGATTGAACATATCGGACATGGTGTTTCCTTGATGAAGGGGATTCCGCCAAAAACCGGCCCGACCTGGGCGTGCCGGCTTTTCCCGGACCCCCCTTCCTGCGTTATGCCCCGTCGCGGGGCGTTTTCTCCTGCCGCAAAAGGCGGCAGGGGGAGCCGCGGTGCGGCCCCCCCTCCGAAACGATGGATTACTTGCGCAGTCCCAGCTTCTCGATGAGGGCGCGGTAGCGCTGAATATCCTTCTTCTTGAGGTAGTTCAGGATCTTGCGACGCTGCCCCACCAGCTTGAGCAGGCCGGTACGGGAGTGGAAGTCCTTCTTGTGCACCTTGAAGTGGCCGGTCAGGCCTTCGATGCGGGCGGTCAACAGGGCCACCTGCACTTCGGGGGAGCCGGTGTCCCCTTCATGTTTGGCATGAGCGTCGATAACGGCCTTTTTCTGATTGGCATCCATCACCACAGCAGTTCTCCTTAAGAGGAAGAGGGTTAGTTCCAAAGTCCCCGCAAGACGGCCCAGCAGGGGCCCTGCGGCTGTTCCCTGCGTTCGGCGAGCGCCAGCTCGCAGCCTGCCTCCATGAGCAGGGCACGGCTGTCGTCGCCGCGACAGGGGACCGTCTGTCCGTTGCGGATGCGCCGCGCCTCCTCCGGCGTGAGATCCACGCGCGGCCAGTGGGGCAGGGCTTCCGCAAGCGGGCGCAGGCCGCGAACCATGCACGCCGGATCCGCCGTGATGGCGTCCAGCGGCACGGCCGCATCCAGGCCGAAGGGGTGACTGTACTCCCGGGTCAGTTCCGTGAGCACGGCTCCGCATCCCAGTCGTTTCCCCAAGCTGTGGGCCAGGGAACGTATGTAGGTGCCGGAACTGCAAGCGACCCGAAAGCGAACAAGCGGGAGGGCCATTTCCAGCACTTCCGCCTGTGAAATCTCCATGCGTTTGATCTTGACCGGCGTGGTCACGCCCTTGCGGGCCAGCCTGTACAGGGGCTGGCCTTCATGCTTGGCGGCGGAATAGGCGGGCACTTCCTGTTCTTTCAGGTCGCGCCAGGCGGCGATCCCCGCACGCACGGCATCCGCGCTCACATCCTGCCACGGCAGTTCGCGCACGATCTGTCCCTGGCTGTCCCAGGTGTCGCTCTCCTGGCCGAGGCGCAGCACGCCGCTGTAGACCTTGCCGCCATCCGCCAGCAGGTGCGAGGCGATCTTGGTTCCCTGTCCGAGCAGCACCAGCAGGACGCCGGAAGCCAGCGGATCGAGCGTGCCCGCATGGCCGATCTTTTTTTGCCCCAGACGTTTGAGCGCCGAGAGGCAGCGGGCGGAGGTCGGGCCGGAGGGCTTGTCCAGCACCAGCACGCCGTGAAGCTGCGGCAGGACGGGAGTGTCTTGCTTGGTCATCATACGCAATGCGTCACTATAGCTGCGGTACGGCCGCAAGTCAAAGCTTTTCCGGCGAAGGAGCCGCGCTTGCGCCGGCGGCGCGATCAGGCCCCGGAGCCGCGTCGTCGTCGATGCGTTGCAGGAAGCCCGCCGCGCCGAGCCGTTGCCGCAGCACCGCCACATCCCGGCGGATGCGCTCCGGGGAGACCTGCGGAAAGGCCTCGGCCAGCAGGCCGGCCAGTTCCGCGTCGCCGCCCGGCTCTTCCCAGAGCTGCCAGAGGATGCAGCCCATGCCGTTGAGCCGGAAGACGCGGCCGTCCCGTCCGGCGACGTCCTCGTCGCGCGCCAGGAAGCCTTCGTCCCCGGTCTGACGGAAGGTGACGCCGGGGCGCTGCCGCCAGACGCCCGTGGGCGTGTCCGGGGATCGTCGTCCGGCGCGGCCACGGTGGCGGAAGAGGGGCGGACGCCTTTCGCCGATCCGCCGGGGGGAGAGGGGGGCCGGGCCGGGCGTCGGCGTGTCGGGAGCCGGCAGCGCCGCTCCCGGGGAGGCGGCCAGCCAGTCATCCAGCAGGCCGGCGGCCTCGTCCAGCGTGCGGTAGCGCAGCAGCCGGCAGGGAGCGCGTTGCAGCAGGTCGCAGGCCGTGCGCAGGGCAAGGCCCGCCCGGCCGTCCCGGAGCAGAAAGCGCAGCAGCACGTCCCGCATGTCGTCCTGTCGGGACTGCGGCAAAAGCCCGCAGGCGGCCGGCTTTTCCTGTCTGTCCAGGATGACGACGGCATCCGGCGGCAGAAGGGTCCCCCAGGGCAGCATGGGCAGCCGTGCGGGGTCGCAGCAGAGGTACTGCTCATCCCGGCAGGCCACCAGCGGCGAGTCCGGTGCCAGCAGAGGGGCCAGACGGCCGCAGGCAGGCAGCGGCAGCCGCAGGCGGGGGGCAAAGCCATAGGAGAAAAGCTCCCCCGCAGGGCTCAGCGCCAGCATATCGTCCCCAAGTCCCTGCCAGCCTCCCAGCAGCAGGCGGGCCATGAGGGCGCTCTTGCCCGCCCTGTGCGTGCCGCAGAGCAGGACCGTCCGTCCGTCGCGCACGGCGGCCGCGGCATGGATGCCCATCAGGCCGATCGTTTGCGCTTCATAGGCGGCGACAAGCTCGATGGCGAGCGTGCTGACCAGACAGGCGAGCGAGGGTTCGTAGCTGTAGCCGGGCCGCAGGCGGGCGCAGGCGTCCTGCGGGCGGAACGGCGTGAAATCCGTGGCTTCAGGGCTTGCGCCGTGCAGCCGGAAGTCGCCGTCCGGCAGCGGTTCCACCAGGAAGAGGGGGGGCGCGGCGTCCGTCGCGGCAGCGTCCCGGCAGGCATGCGGCCAGCAGCCCAGGACGCGGCGAAGCGCGGACAGGAGCGCGCCCGTCCCCTCCGCCGCACCGGGCAGCAGGCGTACCGGTCCCGGTATGCCCTGGAAATGGATCTCCGTGCGGGGGGCCGCCGGCATGAAAGGCTTTCCCGAAGATCAGTTGGAACGGAAACCGCCGCCGTGGGCCGGCGCGGCGCCGCCATGATAGCCGCCGCCAGCCGGGCCCTGATAGCCGCCCTGGGCCGGCGTGCCCCGGTAGCCTCCCTGCGGCGTGTAGCCGTGGTAGCTGTGCCGGGACCGGGGGCTGCGGGGGCTGCGGTAGGTACGGCGGGACCGGGGGCTGCGGTAGGTATACCGGGATGAGGCGCGGGCCTCGTCCAGCCCCAGCAGCGTGGGGGCGGTATAGGCCATGCCGGCGGCCACGAGGCCCAGCAGGAAGCGACGCCGGCTGTCGTTGGCGGCTTGCCGTGTTGTTGTGTTGTCGTGTCGTTGCTGTTCGGCCATGAGCAGACTCCCTGTCGTCAGCGGGACGGCGCACGGCGGGGTGCGCCTTCCGCCGGTATGTGTTGATGAGGGTATGGTGGTATCGCCTGCGGCGTCAGAAAAGCGTTAACCCTGAAAAAAGGGGGCGGCAGGTGATGCCTGCATCCCCCTGTTCAGCCTCGGTCAGGTGTCGCGGCGCGGTCCGTCAGGCCGCCTGCGGTCGGGACCAGGTCTGACATCGCGGCGGGACGGGCCGGGCCTGCCGTCACGGCGGGACGGGCCGCGCCGGAACGATCTGCGGTCATCCGGTCTGTCGGGCCTGCGGTCAGGGCCGGGCCTGCGGTCTCTGCGGGACGGGCCGCGCTGGAACGATCTGCGGTCATCCGGTCTGTCGGGCCTGCGGTCTCTGCGGGACGGACGGGGCCGGCGATTGTCGTGGTCCGGCCGGCGCGGCTTGCCCGAGCGTCGGCTGGGCCGGGTCCGCCGTCTGTTGGAGCGGCGTCGCGGCTCCGCCTCGGCCTCGTCCAGGCCCAGCAGGGTGGGCATGGAATAGGCCAGACCCGCGGCCACAAGGCCCAGCAGGAAGCGACGCCGGCCACATGTCCTCTGTTCAGATCCATTGACAGTGTTCTGCTCTCGTTCATGCTCGTTCATGATTCCCTCCTGTCATGGAGCATTGCTGAGGTTGCCTGTCCGCATGCTGTCAAAGAACGGCGGAGACGGCCTTGATGAGCGCTTCGGCGGCTTGTTCGGCCTCCATGCGCAAGGTCCCCCCTGCCGCGTTCCGGTGTCCGCCACCGCCCAGCGCGGCGGCGGCAGCACGCACGTCCGTTGCGCCGAAGGAGCGCAGGCTGAACTTGTGGATGCCCGGCGCGTCCTCGCGCAGCAGGGCGGCGGCCCGCACGCCGGCGAGGCGGCGCATCTGTTCCACAAAGCCTTCAAGATCTTCCTTCGTTGCGCTACAGCTCTGTAGATCATTCAACCGAACGGCGCAAAAGGCAAGCGTTCCGCCGGCAAAAAGTTGGATGCGTTCCATGAGGCGGGCCCAGAGGCGCATGCGGCCCATGCTCCAGCCGTTATCCAGATGCTGGCGCAGCAGGGCGATGTCGCAGCCTCTGTCCACAAGGTGGGCGGCCAGGTGCAGTACCGCCGCGCTGGTGTTGCCGTGGGCAAAGCCGCCTGTGTCCGTCACAAGGCCAAGGGCGATGGCCTGACCGAGGGGCCCTTCCAGCGGCAGGCCGGCGCTGATGGCCACATAGGCCACGAGCTGGGCCGTGGCGGCCGCCTGCGGCTCAATCCAGTTGTCCCGGCTGCCCATGCCTTCGCTGCCCAGATGATGGTCGATATTGACGGAATCCAGCGGGGGGAGGGCCTTTTCCAGCTCGTCGCCCAGACGGTGCGGCTCGCCGCAGTCCAGCAGCACGGCCGCGGCGGGGCGGAAGGGCAGGCGCTGCACGCTGTCATGCAGACTGCCGGGCAGCGGCAGGAAGGAGAGGTACGGCGGCACGCCGCTTTTGCTGTACAGGACGAACTCCTTGCCGAGCGCGCGCAGCAGGCAGCCCGTTGCCGCCACGGAGCCGAGGGCGTCGCCATCGGGATTGACATGCCCGGACACGATGACGCGGTCCATCTGCCGCAGGGCGGCGGCCATACGGGCGGCGGGGGCGCGCCAGGCCTCGGGGATGAGCTCAGTCGGCCACATATATCTCCACCTCGCTATCGATCATTTCTTCGGGGCAGACGGCCTCCATCATCAGGGCGCATTTGTCCATGCGGCTGCGCAGGTGGCTTTCGCTGTTGGAAAGGGACGCCACGGCCAGCCGCAGCCGGGTGAGGCTGTCTTCCGTGCCGGCTTCGGCCACGGCCACATTGAAACGGTTGCGGACCTTCTGCTTGAGGCTGTTGGCCACGCGTCGCTTGGCCTTGAGGTTGTCGTTGCCGTGCAGGGCAAATTCCACGGTCAGGACCGCCAGAAACATCATTGATATTCCGCCTTGCTTGCCTTGAGTATCTGCCGCGACTATGCCCAAATGCCTCGATTCCCGCAAGGGGACGGGCGCGCGCCCCGGTGCGGGCCGGCGGGCTCCCGGGGGAGGCGGCGTCCCGCCATCCCGTCTTGACACTGTCAGAAATTTTTCCTATACGTACAATCCCCTGAATGGCAGGCTTCTTCGGGACAAGAGATCTTCCCTGTCCGGGATCGGTGAAGGAAAGGCAGTATGGATTTTGGAAGCAGTTTGCGAAAGCACAGGAAGGAAAGAAAGCTGACCCTGGCTGCACTGGGCAAGCTGACGGGGTTGTCCATCTCCTACCTCAGCAAGCTCGAGAACGGGGTCTCCACGCCGTCGCTGGCCAATATGCAGAAATTGTGCGAAGCCCTGCAGATATCCATGATCGATCTGCTGGATGAGCATTTTTCCCGCGAGGAAAAGATCTTCGCCCGCTACAGCGAACAACCGAACATTTTTTCCACCGAGTCGGGCGTGCTCTACAATACGCTTTTCGACAAGTCTCCCAAGGCCAAGATCGTCAGCATGATCATCGATGAGGACAACTTCCAGGAAGAGATGTCCTGGGGGCATCATTATGATGAGTTCGGCATCGTGGTGGAAGGCTCCATGAGTCTGGTCATCGGGGACGATTCCTATGCCATGACGCCCGGCGACGTCATCTTCATCAAGGCGCATACCATCCATAAATACCGCAAGACGGCGCCCGGTCGCTGCGTTTCCTTCTGGATCTACGTCTGAGCGGTCCGCCCGTCCGTTGTTCGTCCCTTTTGCGCGACGCGAAAAGCCCCTTGCCGCACATGCGGCAAGGGGCTTTTGGTGAGGAGGCGGGCGGCATGTGGTGTCAGCGATGCCGCCGGCTGGTTGTTACGCCTGAGGCGTGAGGAACTTCTTGTTGGTCTCAGGCGCGAACAGCTGGCAGATGAGGCCGCCGGCCACCAGCGCCGCGATGCAGCCGGCCAGCGCGGCGGTGGTTCCCCAGGCGTCGAGCACGATGGGGAGCAGGAAGGTCGCCCCCGCGGCCCCCACCCGGCTGCAGGCGATGGTGAAGCCGATGCCGCAGCCGCGGATCTCCGTGGGGAAGAGTTCGGGCGGGTAGGCGTATTCCAGTACTGATGCCGCGGCAATGGTGAAGCTGAAGACGGAGATCAGCAGGGTGATGGCCACGGCGGAGGCCGTGGGCACGAAGATGATGGCCAGCAGGGCCAGGGCGCAGAGGTAGAAGGTGGAGATCAAAAAGCCCCGGCGGGAGACCTTGTCCACGATCCAGGTGCCGAACATGACCCCGGCAAACAGGAAGACATTGAAGACGATGCCCGAGGTGTAGGGGTCTTCCATATTGAAGTTCTTGAAGATGATGGGCAGGAAGATGGACAGCGAGAAGTAGGGGATGACCTGAAAGGCGTAGAAGGACCCGGAAACGAGGCTTCTGGTGCGCCAGCGGGGGCTGAACAGGGCCTTCCAGCCGAGCTCTTCCGTCTGCTGCGGCAGAGGCGGGATGCGGTAGCCTTCACCAAGATGCTTGCGGATGACCTCCTGAGCTTCCTTTTCCCGCTTCTTGCCCATGAGCCAGGTGGGCGATTCCGGCGTACCGTAGCGGACGAAGAGCGAGATGAAGGACGGAATGGCGCAGCTCAGCAGTATCCAGCGCCAGCCGGCCGCCTGCAGGAAGTAGCCCGTGATATAGGCGCTCACATAGCCGGCGGCCCAGATGGCCTGCATGAAGCCCAGCGCCCGGGCCCGCTGCTTGAGCGGCGTCCATTCGCTGACCAGGGTGACGCCCACGGCATAGTCCGCGCCGATGGCCAGGCCCAGCAGCAGACGCAGAGCCAGCAGCTGACCCGCGCTGGTGGCGAAATACTGCAGGATGGACACGCCGGCAAAGATCAGCATGGTATACTGATAGATGGCCTGCCGGCCGAAGCGGTCGACGATGGGGCCGGCAAAGAGACTGCCGAACATGAGGCCGAACAGGGATGCCGCGCCGATGAGCCCCAGCGTCCAGGGGGTGAGCCCCAGTTCGACCGTGGCAAGGCTCAGCGCGATGCCGATGGAGCCGAGCATGAAGCCGTCGCTGTACTGGCCGAAGACCCCGCCCAGCAGGACTTTCCAATGAAGCTTGCCAAAAGGCGCTTCTTCATAACTGACGGAAACAGTGGACATGGAGCAACCTCCTTTATCTGGTTTGCTGTCGTTTTGCCTGAAGGCTTTTTTCGATCTCCCGCGCCCTGGCCGTGAGGCAGAGGCCTCCGAGCCCGGTGCAGCGCAGCTCGCGCGGCAGCATGGTCCCTACCGAGTACATGGCCTGTATGGTCTGATCCAGGGGGATGACCGCGTCAAAGCCCGCGTGGGCCATGTTGGCCGCGATGAAGGCATTGCCCACGGCGCTGGAGTTGCGGTTGATGCAGGGGATGTCCACGCAGCCCGCCACGGGGTCGCAGACAAGCCCCAGCATGTTCTGCAGGGCCAGTGAGGCGCCCCGCAGGGCCGTTTGGCAGTCGCTGCCCAGATAGTGGGCGACGATGGCGGCCCCCATGCAGCTCGCCGCGCCGATTTCCGCCTGACAGGCGGCCACTTCCGCCGCGAAGGTGGCCTGGCTGGCAATGAAGATGCCGATGAGACCGGCGCAGAGCAGGGCCCGTGCGGCCTCCTGTTCGTCCGTTTCGCCGAGGCCGATGAGGCCGAAGAGGATGCCGGGGATGACCCCGCAGGATCCCGCGGTGGGGGCGGCCACCACGCGGCCCATGGCGCTGTTGTTTTCCATGACGGCCGTGGCGTAGATGATGCCCTGGCTGATGCGGCCCATGTCCGTCATGGTTCCCGCGCGGGCATGGAGTTTGGACGCGCAGGGCGTGATGAAGCCGGCGCTTTCCAGCCCTTCGGTCAGCCCCGCGGCGATGGAATCGCGCATGATGCGTACGAGCCGCGCGGCGTAGGCCAGCACCTCATCTTCCGTCCAGCCGCTGCGGGCGCTCTCGTAGCGGACGGCCGCCTGCCACAGCGGCTGGGGCGACGCTTCCAGGAAACGCAGCAGCCCTTCCGCCGTGCTGAAGGGGACCTTGACGTCCGGCTGCGCGGTGACCGGCAAAATGGCCGGGACGTGCATGAAGGCGATGTCCTGTTCCTGGCAGGCGGCGTCCAGCAGCTGCCGCAGGTCATCGGGCAGGGGGCGCATCAGGCCGATATGAAGCAGTTCGCCGCTGTGCGTGCGGGTCAGCACCTGCTCAAGGCCCTCCAGCAGCGGCTTCAGGGCCTCCAGCCGGTCAGCCTTGCCCTCCGGAGCCAGAAAGATCAGCTCATGGGCATCTCCGGCGCATTCCAGGGCGTGTCCGTTGAGGGAGCGGATGGAAAACATGCCGCCGCCGACGGACCAGGAGCCCACGGACAGCGTCTTGCCGCTGGCGTCGGTCAGTTCGATGACGCTCAGGTTGGGATGATCCATCGGCATATCCACGATGCTGATCTCCAGCGGGATACCCTTTTCTTTCAACCGGGTGAGAGAATTGCGGAAATCCGGGTCCGTCACCTCCATGCCGAGCAGTCCGGCCACCAGGGCGATGTCCGATTTCTGCCCTTTGTAGACGCCGGCGTAGGAGCCTTTCTGCGGGAAAAGGATGCGCACGGCGGAAAAGTGCGGCATCAGGTGATGCGCGAAATAGCCGATCCGCCACGGGCCTGCCGTGTGTGAGCTGGACGGCCCGGTCATAATGGGCCCCAGCACATCGTTGAAAATGCTTGCTGCCTGGGTTTGCATCGTTACCTCATGTTTCTCTGGGTAAAAAAATGTATAGTTCAGGGAAAAATTTTTCCCTGTAAGGAGAATTTTCCGGTAAATTTTCCAAATAGAGTATTTTTTCTTTCCGTTATAGAAAATTTTCCTTTGAGTCAATAAAATTTTCCAAATCTAAAATACCAGGCGAAAAAACGATCCCGCCGCAGGAATGGCGGGACCGGGCGAACGGCGAAAAAGGCGCAGCGGGGGGAGGGGAAGACGGACGCGGGCGCAAAAAAAGGGCGGTGGAGCAAGCTCCACCGCCCTGGGGTGTCGTGCGGGCCGGGACTAGAGTTCCGGCGGCAGGCCGTTCAGCTGCTTCAGCGTGAAGACGGGGCCGTCGATGCAGACATAGTGGCTGCCGATGTTGCAGCGGCCACAGATGCCGATGCCGCACTTCATACGCTTTTCCAGCGTGGTCACGATGTTTTCATGCTGGAAGCCCAGTTTTTCCAGGGCTTGCAGCGTGAATTTGATCATAATCGGCGGGCCGCAGAGCACGGCCACGCAGTTGTCCGGCTTGGGACCGATCTCGGTCAGCACGTTGGGGATGAGGCCCACCTTGTGCTGCCAGCCTTCGGCCGGATTGTCGATGCAGAGGTGGCAATCCAGATCGGGATTGTCCAGCCAGCCCTGGAGCTCATAGCTGAAGGCCATGTCCGCGGGGCTCTTGGCGCCGTAGAGCAGGCTCACCTTGCCGTAATCCTTCTTGTGTTCGAGGATATGCAGCATGATGGTACGGATGGGGGCCATGCCGATGCCGCCGCCCACGAAGAAGATGTTTTTGCCCTTCCAGTCCTCGTAGGGGAAGAAGTTGCCAAGGGGGGCGCGCACGCCCACCTTGTCGCCGGCGGAAAGGCGATGGATGGTGGAGGTCACTTCGCCGGCCTGCATGACGGAGAACTGGAGGTAATCCTTCATGGACGGCGGCGAATTGATGACGAAGGTGGACTCGCCGGCGCCGAAGACGGAGAGCTGGCCCACCTGGCCGGGTTCGTACTTGAAGCTGGCCATCTGCTCGGGATCGTCAATCACCACGCGGATGGTCTTGATGTTGCCCGTTTCCTGGATGGTCTCCACCACAGTGGCCGCCATGGGCTTGTAGGGATTGCCCTGCGGGAGCGGACGGGGGGTCAGCTCGCGCAGCATCCCTCCCTTCTTTTTGCTTTGAGTCGCCATGTCTTACCTCTACTTAGCGGCCTTGTCGGCGTTGATGGCATCCAGCACGATCTGGCGGATGTCCAGACTCACGGGACAGTTGCTGATGCAGCGGCCGCAGCCGTTGCAGGAGAAGGTCCCCCAGTTCTCGGGATAGGTGGAGAACTTGTGCGACACGCGGTTGCGCATGCGCAGAGCCTTTTCCATGCGCGTGTTGTGCCCGCTGGCTTCGCGGGTGAACAGGGGCGACATGCAGTTGTCCCAGGAGCGCAGGCGACGGCCGCCCTTTTCGCTGGTGGCTTCCCCTTCGTCGGTGATGTTGAAGCAGTAGCAGGTGGGGCAGAAGTAGGTACAGGCCCCACAGGAGAGGCAGCGGTCAGTCTCACGAGTCCAGAAGTCCACATCCGTGAACTTGGCCGCCACCCTGGCCTGGGCGTCCTTGAGGTTGGGCGCCTTGACCAGCGTGCCCCAGGCCGCCTTGCGTACGTCTTCCATCTCCTTGAAGCGGTCGGCCCCGTCGTCAAGGCCGCTGCCTTCCAGCAGGGCGTCGCCCCTGGGGGTGATGCCCTGGAGGATGTAGCCGTCCTTGAGCTCGGTCATCAGGATGTCGGAACCTTCCGGGGAGGAAGGACCGCCGCCGACCCAGTGGCAGAAGCAGGTGTTGCAACCGCTGTTGCAGGTCAGGGTGATGACGGTCAGCTTTTCGCGCCGTGCCTTGTAGTAGGGGTCGGCGATGGGGCCCTGCAGGTAGGGACGATCCAGCGTGGCGTAGCCGCGGGCGTCGCAGGGACGGGCGGCAAAGACCACGGTGGTCTCGGCCTGCGGGGTGTCGTCGAGTTCCAGCTTGACGTTCTGCGGGTTGGCCGGGTCCTTGACCTTGCGGTAGCTGACGAGGGTCTCGCACTGGGGCAGCACGGCGGCCTTGGCGGGCACGGTGGCCTTTTCCAGCGTGAATTCCTTGCCTTCCTTCCACGGTTCAAAGACCACGGAACGCTTGTCGGCGGGCTTCACCACAGGGGCCAGCACTCGGGCTTCCTTGGAGAGGTGAGCCAGAAACGCCGGGAGGCCCTCAGGCTTTACAAATCGGGTGATGCTCATTTCCACTCCCTCTCATGAATGTTCTTTTCTTCCACTTCGTAGCCCAGGAGCGGCGGCACGGCTTCGGGATCGACGCCGGACTTGTAGCCGTCGAAGAGCTGGCCCACGGCGCGGGCGATCTGCTGGCGCAGGGCCAGGATCGGGATGCCCACGGGACAGGCGCGCTGGCATTCGCCGCAGCCGGTGCAGCGGCCGGCCAGGTGCATGGCGTGGATGGTCTGGAAGAAGAGTTTGTCGCGGGTGCTGTCATCCTGCGAGATCCAGTGCGGTTCACGGCTTTCCGCGATGCAGTAGTCGCGGCAGACGCACATGGGGCAGGCGTTGCGGCAGGCATAGCAGCGGATGCAGCGTTCCATCTGGCCGCGCCAGAACGCCAGGCGCTCGTCCAGGCTCATGGAGTCGAGCAGGGCCAGTTCGGGCGGCGTGTAGGGGCCGGGCTTCACCTCGGTGGGCGTGCCGATGAGGGTGTCGGAGATCACCGCGGTGGGCATGGTGCAGCCGTAGCATTTGCCCTGGGCGTAATCGTTCATGCAGAAGCGGTGTTCCTTGCCGTCGGCGGTGATGGTCACGCCGGCTTCGTCATACTCCACCTTGTCGATGGTGGTGTAGCGGCCCAGTTCCTGATTGACGCGGGCCATATCCAGCGTGCCTTCGCAGGGCATGGCGAAGATGGTCACGTCCTCGCGGTTGATCAGGTTTTCCTGGAGCAGTTCCACCACGGACTTGGCGTCGCAGCCCTTCACCACGATGCCCACCTTCTTGCCCTTGTACTGGGGCAGATAGACGGCGGGGTTGTTGACGTTGAAGGGGCCCCACACGAGCTTGTCCACATCTTCGGGCGTACGCATGAAGAGCGGCACGGTGCGGGCGGCGTCATAGCCCTGCTGCCAGCCGATGACCAGTTCCAGCTCGGGCAGCTTGGCCTTGATGGCGGCCTTGAGCTCGTCCAGCTTGTTTTTCTGGCCGGTGCCCAGGGGACGCAGCGAGGTCAGGGCCATGTCCACCACCTTGAGCAGCGGTTCCGGGTCTTCCAGCTTCGGCGCGGGGCCGAGGTCATGGATGCGCTTGGTGAAGGTCTGCACCACATGTTGCCAGCGCTGGCCTTCGGAAGCGGACACCCAGGTGTACTCGAAGCGACGGTCGTCGATGCCGAGCACGGGCAGGAACTGCTTCAGCACTTCCAGGCGGCGGCGGGCATAGAAGTTGCCCGCGGCATAGTGGCAGTCGCGCGGATGGCAGCCGGAGACCAGCACGCCGTCGGCGCCGTTGAGCAGGGCCTTGACGATGAAGAGCGGATCGATGCGGCCCGAGCAGGGGACGCGGATGATACGCAGGTCGGTGGGCTGTCCCGCACGGGCCGTCCCGGCGGTGTCGGCGCCGCCGTAGGAACACCAGTTGCAGAGAAAACCCACAATTCGCAGTTCTTTGCCGTTCAGCACTGGCATAGCGTGTTAACCTCCGCGAGAATCTGGTTGTCGGTGGCATGGGAGAGCTGGATGGCGCCCTGCGGACAGGTGGAGGTGCAGAGACCGCAGCCCTGACAGACGGTTTCGATGACCTGGGCGTACATCTTGCCGCGGAATTCCACTTCCTTGATGGCGCCGAAGGGACAGCAGCGGATGCACTTGCCGCAGTCCACGCAGCGCTTCATGTCCACGCTGGCGATCTGCGGGTCGTTCTCCAGCTTGTCCCTGGAGAAGAGGCCCAGCACCTTGGCGGCGGCGGCGGAACCCTGGGCCACGGAGGCCGGGATGTCCTTCACGCCCTGGCACACGCCCGCCAGATACACGCCGGCGGTGTTGGTCTCCACGGGCTTCAGCTTGACGTGGCTTTCCAGGAAGAAGCCGTAGCTGTCATAGGAAATGCGCAGCTTTTCGGCCAGATGGGGCGAGCCCTTGGCGGCTTCCACGCCCACGGCCAGCACCACGAGGTCGGCCTTGACTTCCACGCCTTCGCCCAGCAGCGTGTCCACGCCGCGGACGATGAGGTGGCCTTCGCCGTCAGGGTAGATCTTGGAGACGCGGCCGCGGATGTATTCCGTGCCGTATTCTTCCATGGCGCGACGGGTGAACTCGTCGTAGATCTTCCCGTTGGCGCGGATGTCCATGTAGAAGACGTAGGACTTGGAGTCCGGGATGTGGTCCTTGGTCAGGATGGCCTGCTTGGCGGTGTACATGCAGCAGAAGCCGGAGCAGTACGGACGGCCGATGGAGCGGTCACGCGAGCCCACGCACTGGATGAACACGATGTTCTTGGGTTCCTTGCCGTCGGAAGGACGCTTGATGTGCCCTTCGGTGGGGCCGGAGGCCGAGAGCAGGCGCTCATACTGCAGGGAGGTCACCACATCGGGGTAGCGTCCGCCGCCGTATTCCTCGTAGACCGTCCAGTCCATGAGGTCGTAGCCGGTGGCGGCCACGATGCAGCCCACTTCCTCGGTGATGACTTCATCCTGCTGTTCGTAGTTGATGGCGCCGGTGGGGCAGACCTTGGCGCACACGCCGCATTTGCCCTTGGTGAGCTGGCGGCAGTATTCGGGATTGATGACGGCCTTCTTCGGGATGGCCTGCGGGAAGGCGATGTTGATGGCCGTGGTGGGGCCCACGAGCTCATTGAAGGCGTCGGGCGTCTTTTTGGCCGGGCACTTTTCCGTGCACGCGCCGCAGCCGGTGCACTTGTCCCAGTCCACATAGGTGGCGCGCTTGCGGATCTTGATGCTGAAGTTGCCCACATAGCCGGAGATGTCTTCCACCTCGGACTTGGCGTACAGCGTGATGTTGGGATGCTGGGCCACGTCCACCATCTTGGGGCCGAGGATACAGGCCGAACAGTCCACCGTGGGGAAGGTCTTGTCCAGCTTGGCCATCTTGCCGCCGATGGTGGCTTCGCGTTCCACGAGCACCACCTGGATGCCGCCTTCGGCGCAGTCCAGAGCGGCCTGGATGCCGGCCACGCCCGCGCCGATGATGAGCACGCGCTTGTTGACGTCGAAGGATTTGGCCTTGAGGGGTTTGTCGTTGCGCAGCTTGGCCACGGCGATCTGGACGAGTTCGGTCGCCTTGTTGGTATTGGCTTCCTTGTCCTTGCCGATCCAGGAGACATGCTCGCGGATGTTGGCCATTTCGAACATGTAGCGGTTCAGGCCGGCGCGCTCCACCGTCCGGCGGAAGGTCGGCTCATGGATGCGGGGGCTGCACGAGGCGACGACCACGCCGTCGAGCTTGTGCTCGTGGATGGCCGCCTCGATGGCCGCCTGTCCCGGCTCGGCGCAGGTGTACATGATGTCCTGGGCCAGCACCACATCGGGGAACATCCGCGCATTCTCGGCCACCTTGGCGCAGTCCACGGTGCCGGCGATATTGCTGCCGCAATGGCAGATGAAAACGCCTATTCTCATGCCTTGTCTCCTTCGGGAGCCTTGCTGTAGGCAGCAGGCTGATCCAGCTTGCGCAGCAGACTGTCGGCGCTGACGCAGAGTTTATCCAGCCCGAGCGCGCTGGGCGCGAGGCCGAAGGCGATGCCCATGAGCTGGGTGTAGTAGAGCACCGGCATGCTGAAGGCGACGCCCGCTTCCTTGGCCGCCTGCTGCTGGCGCAGGTCGAGGTTCATCTGGCAGAGCGGACAGGCCACCACCACAGCATCCACGCCCAGCATGGTGGCCAGGTGGAGGATGCGGCCGGTCAGGCGGGCCGTCATGGCGCGCTCGGGGATGCCGTAGGAGGCGCCGCAGCATTCGGTCTTGAGGGGGAAGTCCACCATTTCCGCGCCGCAGGCGGTAAGCAGGCTTTCCATGAGGGTGGGGTTCTCGGGATCGCCGAAGTCCATGACCTCATGCGGACGGCTCATAAGGCAGCCGTAATAGGCGGCCAGCTTGAGGCCGGCCAGGGGCTTGCGCACGCGGGCGGCGATGGCGTCCGTGTCATAGGCGCGGGCGATGCCCTGCATGACCGAAAGCGCCTCGGGCAGCTTTTCGGACAGGGGCTCGTCCAGCAGTTCGTTGACGCCGGCGCGGAACTCGGGGTTTTCCAGACGCTTGGCCGCATGGCGCAGGTTGGAAAGACAGCTCGGGCAGGGCGTCAGCACCATGTCGGCTTTCTGGCGGGCGGCCAGATCCAGATTGCGGGCGCTCAGGGCGCCGGAAAGCTGGGTGTCCACGGCATGGGCGGGCGTGGAGCCGCAGCAGCTCCAGCCGCGAATCTCTTCCATCTGCATGCCCAGCGCGGCGCAGACGGCCTGGGTGGACTTTTCGTAGTCGGCGGACGATCCCGTCGCCGAGCAGCCGGGATAGTAGGCTATCTTCATGCGCGTTCCCCCTGACGATTGGCGCGTTCCTGATACCGCTTGAAGATGCGGCCCACGGCTTCGGCTCCCTCTTCAGGCGTCTTGTGGGGCTTGAGGCCGAGCTTGCCCTTGACCAGGGCGGCCGGGGCAAGGTCCACATCGGTGAACACACGCATGGAGCGCAGCATGTAGAGCACCATGGTGCCGATCTCGTAGGTGCGGCCGTACTTGCGTACCGTGGCAAGGAAGGAAGTCCAGAATTTGTCCACCTTGGGCACGGTCACAATGCCTTCCTTGCGGGCCATGTGCCGCAGGGTCTCCATCACGCCGGCGACGTCGATGTTGTTGGGGCAGCGCTGACTACAGGTGGAACAGGACAGGCACATCCAGATGGAGCGGGAATTCAGCACCTTGTTTTTCAGGCCCAGCTGCACACCGCGCATGACCTGATTGACCTGCAGGTCGTAGACGAAGCCTGCGGGGCAACCGGCAGTGCAGTTGCCGCACTGGTAACAGGTGGAAATCCTCTGACCGCTCTGGGCGTCCACTGCCGCCGTGAAGTCGGCATCGCGCATCCGGCTTAGTTCAATGGCGTCGTTCATGGGATCTCACAGGGTTAAAGTCTGAAGGACTGGGGCGTAGCCAAATTTAGGATGTCCTAACGCAAGGACAGGAAAAAATCCAGCCTTCTGCCCGCCTCTGCCATTTTTTCACGAGGAAATATGTCTGCCGGCGCGCGGCCCCTCAGCGGGGGGCGGCCAGCGCATGCACGGCTCGCAGGCCAAGCAGGTAGCTGCCGGGCCCGAAGCCGGCGACGCTGCCCGCGCTGACCCGCGCCAGCACGGATTCGTGCCGGAAGGCCTCGCGCGCATGCACGTTGGACATATGCACTTCCACCACGGGGATGGACAGCATGCCCAGCGCGTCCATGATGGCGTAGCTGTAGTGCGTCCAGGCGCCGGCGTTGATGACGATGCCGCGGGTGCCGTCATCGAGGGCTCGGTGAATTCGCCCCACCATCTCGCCCTCATGGTTGGTCTGGAAGATGTCCAGCCGCACGCCCAGCTCGCCGGCGAGCGTCGTCAGCGCGGCGTCGATGTCGGCAAGGGTGTTCGTGCCGTAATGGGTTGGGTCGCGGCGGCCGAACATGTTCAGGTTGACGCCGTGCAGGATGAGATAGTCGTGCATGTCCGCTACCCCCGTGCGCCGTCGCCGTACAGGGCCGCTTCCAGAGCCTGCCGGGCTTCCCCGGGCAGGTGCTGTCCGGTCCAGAGCAGGAATTGCGCGTCGGCCTGCGCGTGGAACATCTCCAGTCCGCCCAGGGTCTGCCAGCCCGCGGCCGCGGCATCGGCCAGGAAGCGCGTCCGCAGGGGATTATAGACGATGTCATAGGCCAGCCCCGTACGCCCTTGCGCGCGGGCCGCCGCAAAGTCATAGGGTGTCTCGCCCTCGGATTTGCCGCGCATGCCCAGAGGGGTGGCATTGACGATCAGGCGGGCGGGCACGTCGTGCCGGTCCTGCCAGGCGACGGTCTGCATGCCGAAGGCCTCGGCCAGCGGCATATGGGTCCTGTCGGAGGGGGTGCAGACGGTGCAGGCGCTGAAGCCTGCGGCGTGCAGGCCCGCGGCGGCGGCACGCGCCGCGCCGCCCGCTCCGAGCAGCAGGACGGGCAGATCCCGGGGCAGATCCCGCGGCAGCAGGGGGGCCATGAAGCCCGTCACGTCGGTATTTTCGCCGCACAGACGGTCATCCTGCCAGTACAGGGTGTTGACCGCGCCCACGGCCAGCGCCTGCGGGCTGATCTCATCCAGAAAGGGCATGATGGAGACCTTGTGCGGGATGGTCACCGAACAGCCGCGCATACGCAGCAGGCGGAAGCTTTTCACAAATGCCGAAAGCTCCTCCGGGGCGATCTCCCAGCGCAGATAGACGGCATCCCGGCCAAGGGCCTGAAATGCCGTGTTGTGGATGAGCGGACTCAGGCTCTGTGCCAGAGGCCAGCCGATGACGCCGTAAAGCTCGACGGGAAGGAATGGGGGGTGCTGCATGGGATATACTCCGCGGACTGGTAGTCAGCATAGCCCATTTCGTCTCAGGGTGCAATGGCCTGCCCGGTGGAGCTGCACGCGGTGCGGCCGCGGGGGAAGATTTTGCGCGTGTCCCACGACAAAAGCGCCTCCTCCCCAGGGGGAGAAGGCGCTCGGCGAAGCTGGCGCGGGGGAATTACGAACGCTTGATCTCCATAGCCTTCTGCAGCATGGCGTCGGCCGTGGTGATGGCCTTGCTGTTGGACTGGAAACCGCGCTGGGTGATGATCATATTGACCATCTCCGTGGTGAGGTCCACGTTGGAGCTTTCGATATTGTAAGCGTGGATGGTCCCGTAATTCTCGGTTCCGGCACGGCCCATCTCCATCTGGCCGCAATCCTCGGTGGCGGAGAAGAGGTTGTTGCCCTCGCGGTAGAGATTGTCCTCGGCCGTGAAGCGGCAGACGGGGATCTCCCAGAGGTTGAGGCTCTGCCCGTTGGAGTAGTAACCGACGATGTCGCCTTCGGTGGTGATGTCGTACGAGGTCAGGCGGCCGGAGGCATAGCCGTTCTGCGTAGCGCGCGTCTGGTAGGAGTTGCCCGCATAGGCCGTGGTGGCGCGATTGCTGACCACCGCGCTGTCGCCCATGCCCGGCAGCAGGGAGTCGTCGGCGCCCACCTCGGCGGCGTTGGCCGGGGCATTCTCCCAGCCGCTGGCGGTGATGCCGAAATTGACGCCCACGGACTGGCCGTCAAGAGTGAACTGCGGCACGCCGTCGGCAAGAGCTGCCGTCGTCCAGGTGGTGAGGTCCTTGTTCCCCTCTTCGGTGGGCGTGAAGGCGGACATGCTCTTGAGCGTGCCGTCGCTGTTGAAGTGCAGGGTCCCGCTCATAAGCAGACCAGCGCCTTCGGGCAGGGACTGCGGATTGGCGGGGTCCTCCCTGTTCGCTTCCTCGATGGCGTCCTTCATCTGATCCACCACGGTGGAGCTGGCCAGCACGAATTCGATGATGGTCTCGTTGGGGTCGGAAGGCGCGCGATCGAAATAGGCGGTCACCTCCACCGGATTGCCCTCGGCGTCATACAGGGTGATGGGCATCTCGTAGCTGGCCCCGGTCGCGCTGATGGGCGGAGTGGTGGTGGCGTCGTAGGACTGCTGGAGAGAAAAGTAGGGATTCGCTTCGCTGACGCAGTTGTCCGTATCGAAACCAAGGTTGAACTGCCAGTCGATCTGGCTGCTGGCCCTAGCCGTGAGCACGTCGAAGGCGCTGATCTGGATGGGCTCCACGGCGCCGGAAAGATTTCCCTGATCGTCGTAGCGGTAGCCGCTGACGGAGTAGCCCTGCGGATTGCGGAGATAGCCTTCGTCATCGGTGATGAAGTCCCCGGCGCGCGTGTAGAAGAGATCGCCGGTCTCGTCATCCACCACCTGGAAGTAGCCCTTGCCGTTGAGGGCGAGATCCGTCACCGTATTCGAGCTCTCAAAGCTGCCCTGGGTGAAGATGGTGCGGATGGTGTCCACCTGTACGCCGTGACCGGTCTGCCCCAGCGCCACCTTGGAGTCTTCCTGGTTGTCCCACCAGCCGCCCATGCCGGCCTGCGTAGTGGACATGATGTCGGAAAACAGTATGTTTTGCTGCTTGTAGCCGATGGTGCTGGAATTGGCGATATTATTGCTGACGACCTGCATGCCCGTACTCAGGGCCTTCAGGCCGGTGGCGCCGATATAAAGAGCAGAATTCACAGGCAACTCCTTCCTGGTTCCGTTCGCTTGCCGGGCACGGCATCGGGCCGGCCGCCGCAGGAGAACGCGGGAGGAAAAATTTTCCTCCCGGTATCCATATCATGCAAGATGCGTACCCATTACGGAGCCTTCTCCGGCTCGGTGACCGGCATGCCATCCTGTTGCCACTGCTTGAAGCCCTTCGTCAGGTGGTACAAGGGGCCGAGGCCGGCTTCCTCGAAGTATTCCAGCGCCTGCGAAGAGCGGTTGCCGGAGCGGCAGTACAGCAGAATGGGCGTGTCCCCGGGCAGTTCGGCAAGGTCCATTTCAAAGCGCGGGCTGAAGAAGTCCAGATTGCGCGCATGGGCGATGTGTCCCGCACGGTACTCGTCAGGGGTGCGGACATCGAGGATGATCAGACCGTCGGGGGGGGAGGCGAGGAGCTCCCTGGCCTCGGCACTGCTGACCTCCTTGTGGGCAAGGGCATCCAGAGGCATAAGGCAGACCAGCGTGAGCAACAGGGTGAGAAAAAGGGGCGCTCGCGAGAAAACGCGCATACGTCCTCCTAAAAAGCGGCGCGTGCCGCGGCAAATCCGGCGGCGGCCCCGCGGATGACCTTTTCATCCACGCAGAAGGCCAGGCGGAAATAGCCGGGGTAGCCGAAACCGCTGCCCGGAACGGCCAGCACGCGTTCTTCCAGCAGGCGGTTCACAAAGGCCACATCGTCCCCGCCCGGCGCCTTGGGGAAGAAATAGAAGGCCCCGGCCGGCATCTGGTAATCATAGCCGGCAGCGGTGAGCACTTCGCCCATGGCCTTGCGGCGCGCCGCATACACGGCCAGTTCCACCTGGCTGCCCAGCGCGGCGACCATGATGTGCTGGCCCACCACGGGCGGGTTGACGAAGCCGAGGATGCGGTTGGTCAGCGTGAGGGCCGCCATCAGCTCGGCATGCTCGCGCAGCAGCGGGGAGACGACCACATAGCCCACGCGTTCGCCCGGCAGGGACATGTTCTTGGAGAAGGAACTGATGACCACGGCATACGGGTACAGCGGCAGGACGGAGGGGACCTCCACGCCGTCATAGGCCAGGAAGCGGTAGGGCTCGTCGGCAATGAGCCAGATGGGTTTGCCGTACTGGCGGCTCTTGCGCTCCAGCAGATCGACGATGGCCTCGATCTGGGCCTTGCTGTAGACGACACCCGTGGGATTGTGGGGCGAATTGATGAGCAGGACGCGCGTCTTTTCGCTGATGGCGGCCTCGAGGGCGTCCATATCGGGGGTGAAGGTATCGGGATGGCTCTTCACGGCACGCAGGCTGCCGCCGTGATTGGCCACATAAAAGCCGTATTCCACGAAATAGGGCGCAAAGGTCAGCATCTCCTCGCCGGGATTGATGACGGCCCGCAAAAAGGCGTTGAGGCCGCCCGCCGCGCCGCAGCTCAGCAGCACATGGTCGCCGTCAAGGGCGCAGCCCTGCTCCTGAGAGAGGTGCTCGGCCAGACGCTGCCGGGCCCAGGGGAAACCGGCATTGGCCATGTAGCCGAAGGCGAAGGGTTCGCCGGCGTGTTCGGCAAAGGCGCGCAGGCCCTCGCCCACGGCGGGAGGAGCCGGCAGGTCGGGATTGCCGAGGCTGAAGTCATGGACGTTGTCGGCGCCGTATTTGGCCTTGAGCTGGCCGCCGGCCTCAAACATGCGGCGGATCCAGGAGGCGTGTTCAAGATAACCTGCAACGCTGTCGGCAAGGATGGACATGGTGGAACTCCTAAACAAGTTGTCAATCAGTGGGGGATTGGTTATACCGTGGAAATGCGATGTTTTGCAATTCCTATGAGGGAGGACGCCATGCGGAAATTTCTCACAGGCCGCTGGGAGCTGCTCGCCGGCGCGTTTTTGCTGATGAGCGGGCTTGTCGGTTGCGGCGGCAGGCAGGAGGCGCCTGATCCGGCGTCGCAGGGCATGACCGTGGAAGTGGATTTCCACACGGTGCATCGCTGCTCACGCCTCTCTCCCGCCATACTTGTCGGCAATGTGCCGAAGGGCACGTCCTATTTCGATGTGCGGCTTGTGGAGATGGAACCCGTGGAGCGGCTGCTTGGCGGCGGCACCTGGAGCAATGACGGGAGCGGCAAGATCGCCGAAGGTGGTCTGACCAGGCTGTATTCCGGTCCCTGTCCGCCCAGAGGCAAGGAGCGCCGTTATTCCTATGTCATCTCCGCCATGCCTTTCGGCGGCGGGCAGCCTTTGAGCGTGCGCACGGCGGAAGTGCTCGTCGAAGGCGAATAGTCCGTGCCCGGCACAGGCACGACGAAGCAGGCTGTCCGGCGGGGCGGCCTGCTTTTTTATGTCGCGGCCGGCGCCGATGGCCGCTGCCTCCCCCCCCAAAAAAAAGGACCATCCGTTGCTTGCGGATGGTCCCGGAAAGCTCGGCTGGCCTCCCGTCGGCGGGGAGGACGCCTGCCTGGCTTAGGGTCTGTTAGCACGGATTTTGCGAACAATTTGACAGATAAGAAAAGAAACCGTTCGCTCTCCAGTTGTCCTTGGGGCGGGGCGCTGCGCGTTCTTGGCCCTTCTCCCGGTAAAAGCGCGCTGGGGAAGGGGTTCCCCTTCCCCCCAGCAAACAGCAAAGAGTGTCAACAGGTTCTAGTCCTCGTCCGGCAGATCGGGGATGTCGGCCAGAACGTTGGTGATGATGCGCCGGCGGGCTTTGAGGGCCGGCGCGGCCGGGGCGGGGGCCCGCTCCATCTTCGGCGCGGGCAGGCCGTTGTAGAGCGTCCAGAATGCCGGGTACAGGCCGGTGATGATGCCGGGGTTGCCGAGCCGCACCTGGCGTTTGTCCCTGGCGCAGGCCGCCAGCGCCAGCGCCAGCGCCCAGACGGGATCAGGAGCGTTCCAGCCGCGGCCTGAGGGGGCGCTCTGTTCCTCCTCGCGCAGCGGGCGGAGCACGCCGTCTTCCACGCAGAGGTGGAGCGCCGTGCAGAAGCTCGTCATATCGGCGCGGAATTCGTCGCTGCATCCTTCACGCAAGGCGGACGGCAGGGGAGCGCTGCCCTGCCGCAGGGCCGTCTGAGCCAGCAGGGCCAGCGGCAGCGGCAGCCATTCGGCGGGGAAGTCCGGGGGCAGGGCGAGGCCGGCGGCCGGGATGACCAGTGGCGCGTTCAGGCTCAGGCGTACGGCGGGCGTTTCGCCTTCCTCTCGGCGCAGATCGCCGCCCAGTCCCTGAAGGAATTCCCAGCCGGCGCGGGCGGCCGGCGTCTGCGGCCAGCGTCCCTCCAGACGCACCGTGCCGCCCAGCGAGGGGGCCAGTCCCAGAAGGAGCAGGGCCAGTTCCGCTTCCAGGGGCAGGCTGGGACGCTCGGGCAGGGCGGACAGGCCCGGCGTGACGCGGATCGTGTCGGCTTCGCGGCGGACATCGGCCCCGGCCTGTTCCAGGATGGGCAGGGTGCGGGCAAAGACGACGGCCCGCGCGGCCATGTCGGCAAGGTCCAGCCGCAGGGGCTGCGCATAGCAGGGCGCGGCCAGCAGGATGGCTTCCGCCAGTTCCGTCGGCGCATCGGCAGGCAGCCGCACCGTATCGGGCAGGACGCCGGAACATTCGAGGCGCACGGGCAGTCCGTCGGACTTGGGCACGGCCTGGATCAGCCGGGCGCCCATCTGGCCCGCAAAGCGGCGGGCCACGGAAAAGTCCGCCAGGCGCAGATCGGGATCGCCCACGAACTTGGCGCGCGAGGGGCGGCCCAGATAATGGCCGAGGGCCAGATAGAAGTTCCAGGCGCTGCATCCCACATGCACCACCTTGTCAAGGGCGGCCAGGGGGGCGGCGGGCATGGCGTTGACGCCCTCGTTTTCCCGGGTGATCGCGGCCCCGAGCTGGTTGAGCATCTTGACGCAGTCCACCAGGGGGTCGTTCATCAGGCAGGGTTCGAGGCGCAGCGGCCGGCCGGAGGCGGCGGCCAGATAGAGCCAGGCGCGGGCGTCCCGGCAGGCCAGCGGCGCGCGCATGGCAAGGTCGACCGGGGCCGTGGCCGGCGCCAGGTTGAAGGCCGGGCGCTTGTCGGCGGGCTCGTCTTCGGGCCGGGGGAGGAATGCCACTTCCTGCATGAGCGTGAAGAAGCGGCTGCTCAGGCGGGGGTCCCGGCTGACGCGCGACGCCGCGGCTTCCCAGGCTTCGCGCAGAAATTTTTCTTCCGCGGGGTCAAGATGCCCCTTGGCGGTATGCATGCGCCGCAGCAGGTTGTGACGGCGCATGAGCAGGCGCAGGATGTCGCGGTCGATCTCGCAGACGGATTCCCGCAGGCTCTTGCGGGGACGGTTTTCGGTGGCGTGCTCGCTCATGGTGGTTCCTTGGAGGAAGGGGATGGCATGACGGGCGGCCCGGACGGGCGTACCAGACGGACGTGCCGCGGGCCGCGCCCGTTTCTCTAGCCTGAAATCGCCCGACTGGCAAGCGTTCGCGCCGGGGATCAGCGTGCGGCCAGCACCACCGACAGGGCGTCGAACCATGCCCGCGTCTCCATGCCCGGAGCCAGGGCCGGCAGGGGATTGTTTTCCTGGAGGATGCAGACGGGGGTCCCGTCGGCAAGGCGCAGCAGGACTTCCCGCCAGCGCTCGTCGCTGCGCACCTGTTCCACCACTCCGCAAAACTGCGTGGCCTCGGGCGGCGGCTGGCTGCCGTCCCCGGCAAGGTGCATCTGCGGCGCCTTGACATGGGCGGTGAGCTGGCAGCCTTCGCGGATGTCGAGCTGGCGGCGGCTCGTCTCGGTGATGATGGCCGTCAGCAGCAGACCGCCGGGCGTAAGCAGTTCCACGCGGCAGGCCAGCCCGCAGGCGCCGCAGTGCAGTACCCGTCCGGCAAAGGTGTTGCGGGCGCTGCTGCGCGGGGAGTCGTCCACGCCCTGGATGCGCTGGCGCAGGAGGCCGGCAGTCCCCGGCAGGAGGCCGGCCTGTTGCCGTCCCCGTCCCAGGAAGGCATCGACGAGCGCCGGCGAAAGACCGTGCCGGCGCAGCTCTTGCGCGCGGTTCCGGCGCAGGCTGCGGGCGGACAGCAGACCGGCGGGGAAGCCGCAGGCGCGACCGCACTGGGCAAGGCTGCGGCGTACGAGGCTGCTGTCGCGGGTGAGGGAGGCCAGCGCGCCCAGAAAGGCGGGATCCGTCAGCCGCTCCCGCAGGCTGCGGACAAGGGGGAGCGGCAGGGGGACGAGACGTTCCGGCGTCCCTCGGACGCGCAGGCAGCCCCGGGTCCAGTCCCAGTCGTCGGCCCGCAGGGAAAGGGCCTCCACCAGGCGCAGGCCGCCGTAGCGCAGCAGCAGAAAAAGACACCAGAGCCGCAGGCGGGCCTGACGGTCACGGGGGGTGCGGGCCTGCCCGCACCGCTCTTCGAACCAGAGCTCCGCCGCCCGGCACTCCGCGACGGAGAGCGGGTGGCGCGCGGCGTCGGACGGCTCCTCCTCGCCGGGCAGCAGCCGGCGGCGCAGCCACTCCCTGTCCTGAAGGCTCAGGGAGCGCCAGAGGTTTTCCAGACGTTCACGATCTCGCGGGCCGTTCTTCATAAAAAAATATGTTAGCATGATAATTCAAAGAGATGCAAGCATATCACTTGTCACGCTTTTATGGCGGATCGTGAGAGGTTTGCCAAACGCCGGGGTGGCGGGCAAAAGGGAGATTCAGGCTGCGAGGCAGCATCACATTCAAACGGAGGCGTCATGCCATGCGCGTAATCGGTTCACTGCTTTCGGACAAGGTCCGTCCCGCCGCCGTCCTCCTGGCCTTGTGGCTGGCCTTGTGGGGCACGGCCGCACAGGCCGGGGAGATGGTCGTTTCAGGCGCGGCCAGTCTGACCAATGCTTTCGGGGAGCTGAAGGCCCTGTATGAAAAAAAGCATCCCGGGCTGACCGTCCATACGAATTATGCGGCCTCCAACCCGCTGCTCAAGCAGATGCAGGAAGGCGCGCCGGTGGACGTCTTTGCCTCGGCCGATCAGGAGACCATGGACAAGGCCGAGAAGGCCGGGCTCATCGATCCGGCGACGCGGCGTGATTTCGTCAGCAACAAGCTGGTGCTCATCGTTCCCAGGGGGGGCAAGAAGCCGGCCGGACTGGCCGACCTTTCGGGGGCCCGGCGCATAGCGGTGGGGAATCCCGACTCCGTTCCCGCCGGCCGCTATGCCCGGGAATCCCTGACCCGGGCGGGACTGTGGGAGACGCTCTCTCCCCGGTTCATCATGGGTAACAGCGTGCGTCAGGTGCTGGACTATGTGGCGCGCGGCGAGGTGGATGCCGGATTCGTCTACGCGACAGACGCCCGGCAGATGGCCGACAAGGTGGAGGTGGCGCTCGTGGCGGAAGGTCACAAGCCCGTGCTCTATCCTGTGGCCGTGGCGACCACCGGCAAGAACGCCGCGCAGGGTAAGGCTTTTGTGGACTTCCTGCTGTCTTCGGAAGCGGGCGAGGTCCTGGCCCGGTACGGATTTTCCCGGCCCTAGCCATCCCCTTCCTTCAGCCCGGCGGCTGGCCATGCGGGGCGGCATCCCTGACTCCGGGATGCCTCCCCGCGCGTGGCGGATACGGAATGAACGACATCCCATTGCTTGATCCTTTGCTGCTCTCGCTGCGGGTCGCGGCGCTGGCGACGCTCTTTTCCTCGCTTGGCGCGCTGCTGCTGGCCTGGAAGCTCTCCCGGCGGCGCGGGCCGCTGCCCGCCGTGCTGGACGCCTTCTGCGCCCTGCCGCTGGTGCTGCCCCCCACGGTGGTGGGTTACTACCTTATAGTTTTGCTGGGCCGGCACGGCCTGGTGGGGCGGTGGCTGGCCGAGGCGGGCATAAGCCTCATCTTCTCCTGGCAGGGAGCGGTCGTGGCGGCTACGGTGGTGGTCTTCCCCCTGATCTACAAATCCGCCCGGGCCGCGCTGGAACAGGTGGACAGCCGGCTGGAGGATGCCGCCCGCACCCTCGGAGCGGGGGAGTGGCGCATCTTTTTGACCATTTCGCTCCCGCTGGCCTGGCGCGGCATCTTTGCCGGCATCATGCTGGCCTTTGCCCGCGGCATGGGCGAATTCGGCGCCACCCTCATGCTGGCCGGCAACATCCCCGGCCGGACACAGACGCTGGCGCTGGCCATTTACGACGCCTTCCAGGCCGGCAACGACGCCCGGGCCACGCTGCTCGTGCTTGTCGCCTCGGGGTTGTGCATGGGGCTCCTTGCCGGGGCGGAGCTGCTGATGCGCCTGCGGCGGCGTCGGCGGGCCGTCACGCGCACGTCGTCCCTGTCCCGGCAGGCGGGGGGGCTCCCGCCTGCGGACGCCCGCGGCGTCAGGCCCGCCGGCATGCTTCGGGATCGGCGGCCGGCATGCTAGAGGTGTGTCTTTTTCTGGAACTTGCGGGCGGCGGGAGCGCCTTCTGTCTTGACGTGGACTATGCCCTGAGTCTGGGGCAGGGGCCGGTCGTCCTTTTCGGTGCCTCGGGATCGGGCAAGTCCCTGACCCTGCAATGTCTGGCCGGGCTCGTGCGTCCGGCCGGCGGCCGTATCCGGCTGGATGACGACATCTTGTTCGATTCTTCACAAGGGATATGCCTGCCGGCGCGCGACAGACGCCTGGGGTACATGTTTCAGGAGTACGCCCTGTTCCCGCACCTGTCGGTACTGGCCAACGTGGCGTATGCCCGCAGCGGCAACCGCCCGTGGCGGCCGGCCCCCGCCCTGCGCGAAGAAGCCCTGTGGACGCTGGAGCGACTCGGCATCGCGCATCTGGCGCAACGCAAGCCGGGGGAGATCTCCGGGGGGCAGCGGCAGCGCGTGGCCCTTGCCCGTGCCCTCTTCGCCCGGCCGCGCCTTCTGCTGCTTGACGAGCCCTTTTCCGCGCTGGACCCGCTGCTTCGCGAACGCCTGCGCGACGAGCTGGCGGAGCGTCTGCGCGAGGCGGGGATACCCCTGCTCATGATCACGCATGATCCCCTCGATGTGGAGACCTTTGCCGCGTCGCTGGTGGTCTACGCCGCTGGGCGGGCGCAGGTGGTGAGCGATTACGCTGCGGCACGCCGGGGCTATGCCGATACGCGTGCGTGCCTGAGCGCGCTGCTTGCCGCCGCTGGCGACATGGGAGATGTATAAAAACGTAATCTTTTCAGATGGATGAACTGTCGATTGTGGAACGATGCCCGTGGCGCAAAATCTGTGAAAAAAAATTTTATGTGGAATTTCGAGAAGCTGGAGCCATTTTTTTGCCTGATGGTTGACATGTTCCGCGCTTCCGTCGTATGAAGAGTCATCCAAGCTCCCCCAGGGGGGAGTACGGTCGGTACGCCCTGTGCCGGCCGGGGATGACCGATGAGTTCGGGTTCCACGCACGCGGCGGGCCTGCCCGCGCAGGCGTGGTTGTGTTCACAATAAACAGTGTGCATAAGGAGTTTAATTATGCCTAAGATGACTCCCAGTGAGGCGATGGCCGAAGTCCTGGTGGAAGAAGGCGTCAAACACGTCAGCGGTATCCTCGGTTCCGCTTACATGGACCTTCTGGATCTGTTCCCCGCCGCCGGCATCGACTTCATCTCCGTGCGTCATGAGCAGACCGCTGGCCACATGGAAGACGCTTTCTGCCGTCTGACCGGTAAAGCCGGTGTGGTGATCGGCCAGAACGGCCCCGGCATCACCAACTATGTGACCGCCGTGGCCACCGCCAACATGGCCCACACCCCGATGGTCATCATCTCCCCCAGCGCCGGCTCCGCTTCCATCGGTTGGGACGGCTTCCAGGAATGCGACACGTGGAACCTGTTCAAACCCGTGACCAAGGCTTCCCTGCGCGTGCCCCATCCCAAGCGTGCCGCTGACGTGCTGCGCACCGCCTTCCGCAGCGCCTATGCCCTGCGTGGCCCGGTGCTCGTGGACATCCCGCGCGACTACTTCTACGGCGAACTGGATGAAGAAATCCTGAAGCCCAGCCAGTACCGCGTGGCTCCCGGCGGCATCGGCAACCCGGAACAGTTCAAGCACGCCGTGGAAGTGCTGAAGGCCGCCAAGAAACCCGTGATCGTGGCCGGTCGCGGTGTGGTTGACGCCGACTGCGTGGAAACCGTGAAGGCCCTGGCCGAACACCTCGGCGCCCCGGTTGCCTGCACCTACCTGCACAACGACGCCTTCCCCTGCGACCATCCGCTGTGGACGGGCCCCATCGGCTACATGGGTTCCCATGCCGCCATGCGCATCATGCAGGACGCCGACGTCATCCTGGCCATCGGTACCCGCCTGTCCTACTTCGGCACCCTGCCCCAGGACGGCATCAACTACTTCCCGAAGACCGCCAAGATCGTGCAGATCGACATCAACCCGCTGCACATCGCCAAGACCCACCCGATCACCGTGGGCCTGTGCGCCGACGCCGGCGACGCCTCCGTGGAACTGCTGAAGCAGCTGCGTGAAGCCACCAAGCCCTGCGCCGATCTGACCTCCGTGTACAACCGCGTGAAGTCCGAACTGGACGTGTGGTTCAAGGAAATCGACGAGATCGCCAACGAACCCACCATCGAAGGCCGTATGCATCCCCGCAAGGCCCTGGAAGTGGTCGGCAAGTTCGTGACCGACAACAACGTGATTGCCACCACCGACATCGGCAACACCTCCTCCACCGCCAACAGCTACCTGCGTTTCAAGAACCCGAAACGTCACATCGCCACCCTGACCTTCGGTAACACCGGCTTCGCCTACCAGGCCGCCCTGGGCGCCCAGCTGGCCTGCCCCGAAGACACCGTGCTCTCCATCGCCGGCGACGGCGCCTGGGGCATGAGCCTCTTCGAAGTGCCCACCGCCTGCCAGTTCAACCTGCCCGTCATCGCCACCGTGTACAACAACGGTGCCTGGTGCGCGGAAAAGAAGAACCAGGTGGACTTCTACAACAACCGCTTCGTGGGCGCGGACATCTGGTCCAAGTCCTACGCGAAAATCGCCGAAGCCATGGGCGCCGACGGCTACACCGTCAACACCCAGAAGGATCTGGCCGAAGCCCTCGAGGCCGCCAAGAAGAACCGTCGTCCTGCCGTGATCGAAATCATGACCGACGGTACCCGTCTGGCCCCGCCCTTCCGCCGCGACGCTCTGGCTCTGCCCACCCGCTTCCTGCCCAAGTACGAACACCTGGACAAGAAGCACTTCGCGAAGTAAGCGAACTGCGACTGCAAGCGACCCCGCCCCGGGCGGGGTCGCCCTTACAGGGCGGGAGGTTCTCCCCCCCTTTTTTATTCTTATCCGGTACTGCCGTTCACGCAGCCGGGCAACGCAAGCGGCAGGGTGGGCATGCCTCGGCTTCTGCCGCCGGCATTGCCCGCCGCTTCCGGGATCGCCGGAAAGGTTTCCGGGCGGCCTGCCGGGACTGTCGTGCTGGACAATCGTTGTGCATCGGTATTGCCGTTCGGGCACGCGGGGGGGCATCCACCTGCTGTGTTGTGCTCATGGCGGCTGACGAGGGAATGTTATGAAGCCTTTCTTGAAGCGCAGCCCGTATACCGGGCCGGTACAGGCCATCATCCTCGACTGGGCGGGAACGACGGTGGATCACGGCTGCCGCGGGCCGGTGGCGGTCTTTTCCCGCGCGTTCGAACAGTACGGCATCACTCCGACGGTGGAGGAAGTGCGCGGCCCTATGGGCAAGGACAAGCGCGAGCATGTACAGTGCATGTTGCAGATGGACCGCATCGCCGCCCTCTGGAAGGAAGAGCACGGCGCGCTTCCAGACGGATCCGTCACGGACAAGATCTATGCGCGGGTACAGGAGCTCATGCCGGAAACCCTGGCCGATTACGCTACGCCCGTGCCGGGCTGGGTGGCGGCCTGCAACGCGCTGAAGGCCCGCGGCATCAAGATCGGTTCCTGTACCGGCTACACGCGGGACATGGTCGTGCGGCTGGAACCGCGGGCCGCCGAGCTGGGCTATGTGCCGGACGCTTTCGTCACCTCGGATGAGGTCCCCGTGGGCCGGCCCTGGCCCTGGATGGCCTATCTCAACTGTCAGCGGCTGGGCGTGCACCCGCTGGAATCCTGCATCAAGGTGGGCGACACCGTGGCCGACATCGAAGAGGGCATCAACGCCGGCATGTGGGTCGTGGGCGTGACGCGCACGAGCAACGCCCTCGGGCTGACTGAGGAAGAGGCCGCCGTCATGCCGCCTGACGAACTGGCGGCCAGGGAGGAGGCTTTTGCCGACGTGCTGCGCCAGGCCGGGGCACACTACGTCCTCCACAGTGCGGCTGATCTGCCGGATCTTGTGCCCGTAATCGAGGCACGCCTCAAGGCCGCCGAGCGCCCCTGGTAGGCGGCGCAGGCAAGGAACAGCGCGGACGAAAGCCTGTCGGCAGGTTTTCGTCCGCTTTTTGTATGAAGAAAACCTCCCGCTAGATACTGTCGCCAAATTACGTTTGCCCACAAAGATATGCACCTGATTTGAACGGCGGCAAGAAAAGAGGAGCATCTTTTGGCATACCGTGTGGCAATTCCCCGCCAGCGTTTTAGATGGAGAAAAGCATTTTCGAC